>NZ_JBFUBE010000008.1:0-196868 GCF_056405915.1 Flavobacterium sp. P1_E4 | reverse complement strand
ATGTAATTGTGCAAGACGCAACCGCGCCTGTGGCCGATGTGACGAATCTGCCAGATGTAACAGCCTCATGTGCCGTAACTACAGGTATGATTACAGCTCCAACGGCAACCGACAACTGTGCAGGAACAATTACGGGTACAACAACGGATCCTTTGACCTATTCGGCTCAAGGAAACTATACCATTACCTGGACGTATGATGACGGAAATGGGAATACTAGCATTCAAACACAAAATGTAATTGTGCAAGACGCAACCGCGCCTGTGGCCGATGTGACGAATCTGCCAGATGTAACAGCCTCATGTGCCGTAACTACAGGTATGATTACAGCTCCAACGGCAACAGACAACTGTGCAGGAACAATTACGGGTACAACAACGGATCCTTTGACCTATTCGGCTCAAGGAAACTATACCATTACCTGGACGTATGATGACGGAAATGGAAATACTGCCACACAAACGCAAAATGTAATTGTGCAAGACGCAACCGCGCCTGTGGCCGATGTGACGAATCTTCCTAATATAACGGCATCATGTGCCGTAACTACAGGTATGATTACAGCTCCAACGGCAACCGACAACTGTGCAGGAACAATTACGGGTACAACATCAAATCCGTTGACCTATTCGGCTCAAGGAAGTTATACCATTACCTGGACGTATGATGACGGAAATGGGAATAGCGCCACCCAACTGCAAAATGTAATTGTGCAAGACGCAACCGCGCCTGTGGCCGATGTGACGAATCTGCCAGATGTAACAGCCTCATGTGCCGTAACTACAGGTATGATTACAGCTCCAACGGCAACCGACAACTGTGCAGGAACAATTACGGGTACCACAACGGATCAGTTGACCTATTCCGCTCAAGGAAGCTATACCATTACCTGGACATATGATGACGGAAATGGAAATACTGCCACTCAAACACAAAATGTAATTGTGCAAGACGCAACCGCGCCAGTCGCCGATGTAACGAATCTTCCTAATATAACGGCATCATGTGCCGTAACTACAGGTATGATTACAGCTCCAACGGCAACCGACAACTGTGCAGGAACAATTACGGGTACCACAACGGATCCATTGACCTATTCCGCTCAAGGAAGCTATACCATTACCTGGACATATGATGACGGAAATGGGAATACTAGCATTCAAACACAAAATGTAATTGTGCAAGACGCAACCGCGCCTGTGGCCGATGTGACGAATCTGCCAGATGTAACAGCCTCATGTGCCGTAACTACAGGTATGATTACAGCTCCAACGGCAACCGACAACTGTGCAGGAACAATTACGGGTACCACAACGGATCCGTTGACCTATTCCGCTCAAGGAAACTATACCATTACTTGGACATATGATGACGGAAATGGGAATACTGCCACTCAAATGCAAAATGTAATCGTAATCTCTTCTCCTATTGAAACGGTGACTTTTAGTGATGCTGAATACACTTTTGATGGAAATCTTCATGCACTTCAAGTTGAAAACCTTCCTACAGGAGCTCAAGTAACTTATGCTATAACACCAGCAGCAGCAACGGTAAATGGTGCCATTAATGCCGGTAGTTATACAGTTATTGCAACAGTATTACCATCAGCAAGTACACCAAATTGCCCATCAATTGTTTTAACAGCAAAACTTGATATTGAAAAAGCTTCTCAGCAAATTACTTTTGACGCTTTGCCTGTAAAAACCCTTGGAACTAATAACAGTTTCAATTTAGACGCAACTGCAAGTTCTGGGCTACCAGTGAATTACTCATTTACTTATACGTCCATACTCCCAGCTGCAAATGTTTCTACAAGTGGTTTGGTTACTATGTACAGAGCAGGACAACTAGAAATCACTGCCCATCAAGATGGTAATGACAATTATTTAGCTGCAGCAAATATTCCACAAACCCTGACAATTAAAAACAATAGTATTGCTGTTAGTCAAATTACTATCGGTAATACAACTTATGAAAATCCTCCGAAGCAAATAAACTATTTGATGGAATGTGGTGAAAGCAATCCTAATCTTTCTATTTTGAATGAAACCAATGCCACAATTAATCCTTCTCCAAATTTTATTATTGATTCGCCTAAACCAGGAATTTATACGCAAAATATTATTATTATTTCAGAAGATGGAACTACTACGGATAATTACACTATAGTAGTAGAAAAACCTTTTAATTTCTATGACATAGTTCATCAAAAATTTAATAATGTACTTCTTGTAAATAACAATCCTCAAACCAATGGTGGTTACGAGTTTATTGCTTACGAATGGTTTAAAAATGGTCAATCAATAGGAACCGGACAATACTATTCTGCTGGAAATAGCATAAGTGATGTATTAGACCCTTCAGCTGTTTACATGGTAAAATTGACTCTTAAGAATGGGAAAATATTGCAAACTTGTTCTGCTCAAATTGAGCTGCAAAACTCACTTCAGGCTAGGCTTTACCCAAATCCAACCGAGGCAGGAAAGATCATTACAGTTGACGTCGATTTTCCTGCAAACGAACTGGAAAAAATGCAAATAAATCTTTATTCTGTTTCTGGTAAATTAGTAAAAACAATACAGTCATCTACATCTAAAACAGAGATAAAATTACCAGAAACAACAGATGGTAATATGTATATTGTGGTTATTGAAACACCAAATATCAAAAAAACACTAAAAGTAATTGTAAAATAAATAAATTCTGCCAGTGCTATTTTAGAATAGTACTGGCATAAAATAATTTTAAGATGAAAAAAAATATAACAAACTACATACGCCCAATATTAACGGTCATGGCATTTCTAGGAATTTGCTTTACTAGTTATAGTCAGGAAAAAAAGCACGAATTTTCAGTTGCCGTTGGTGGTCCAGCTTCCTATATGGATTATAGAACATCAGGTGATTTGGTACCCGGAAATGGTTTTAGTGCCGGTCTCCGCTATTCATATTATCTAAACGAAGGTTTTAGCGTAGGAGCAGGTTTAGAATACCAAACTTATAGTTCTACATCTAAACATCAATTTTTGGCGGGACAATATATGACTACTGATTCTGAAAATGAATCGTTTCAATTTAGATATAAAGCAACAAATTTGAGAGAAGAACAAAAATTAGGGTATGTTAATATCCCAATCGATATTCAATTTGAAACTCCTGGAACTTCAAAATTATATCTTGCAGCGGGTGTCAAAGTAGGATTTGCAACAAACGGAACTTATGAAACAAGTGCACAAAATCTTACTACAAGTGGCTATTATCCACAATACAATATTGAATTGTTTGGGCCAGCTTTTGCAGGATTTGCAAGTACAGATAACGTAAAAACGAATAAACAGGACTTTAATACCGAAGTATCTTATTCATTCACTTTTGAAACAGGTTTTAAACAAGAAATAGGAGAAAAAAGCGCTATCTATATTGGTGCTTATTTGGACTACGGATTAAATAATATCTATGATAAAAATGAAAATAAAAATCTGGTTCAATACAATGCTGAATTACCTGTTGAGTTACAGTTCAACAGCGTATTTGATTCTTCGTATGCCGAGGATATGAAATTGATTTCTTATGGACTTAAATTGAGATTTGCAATGCGTTAATTTAAAGTATCAATCATATGTGATTTATGATCGTCCGTAAAACTCAGAAAAAGCCCTAAACGTTTTAAAATGTTTAGGGCTTTTAATTATTGAACTATACCTCTCGCCTAGCCCCGATGGAAATGGTATCCTTTTTATAAAGTTTTTTTTTTACTTTATAAAAAGATATAATGGACAGCGGGACTACTGTTGTTGATTACGAAATGTTTTGCTCCTAAAAAATCATTTTAAACATCAATTTTACTCAAAAAAAAGCCCTAAACACTTTGACATGTTTAGGACTTAATCACAATTATAACAACCACGTTATTTCCATCCTCCGCCTAAGTCTCTGTATACATATACCGAGGCATTCAGCTGTTCTTTTTTGGTTTCTATCAATTCGAGTTTAGACTCCAATGCATCGCGTTGTGTCATTAAAACTTCAAAATAATCGACTCTGGCAGACTTGAATAAATCTCCCGCCACATCAATAGAGCGATTCAAAGCTTCTACCTGCTGTGATTTTAAATCATAGCTTTTTTCTAAATTATTGATTTTAGAAAGCTGATTAGCTACTTCTATATAGGCATTTAGAATAGTGCGCTCATAATTATACAAAGCCTGAATTTGTCTTGCATTGGCCGAACTATACTCTGCTTTAAGTGCATTTCTGTTAATCAGAGGAGCTGCTATATCTCCCGCTAATGAATACAATAACGACTCAGGCATCGTGAATAACAAGGACGGTTTAAAAGCATTAAAACCAATTGCAGCCGAAATATCGAGTGATGGATAAAACTCGGCACGAGCCACTTTTACATCCAGTTTTGCCGCTTCCAACTCCAATTCAGCTTGCTTAATATCCGGACGATTAGCCAACAATTGTGACGGAATCCCAGAATTGACTACTGAAGGCAACAAGCTGGCAAAATTAGCTTTGTCTCTCTTTATTTCCTGCGGATATTGCCCTAACAAAAAGTTAATTTTATTCTCGGTTTCTTTTATGTTTTGAAGAATATCAAACTCCATGCTTTTGGAAGCCATAACCTCAGCCTGAAATTTTTGAACAGCTAATTCTGTTGCTCTAGAAGCTTCTTTCTGAATTTTGACTATTTCCAAAGCATTACTCTGCAAAGTGATATTTTGTTTTACAATATCTAACTGACTATCTAAGGCTAATAATTCGTAATACGAATCGGCAACCTCGGCAATAAGATTGGTAATCACAAAGTTTTTACCCTCGACCGTTGATAAATAACGGCTAACAGCTGCTTTCTTGGAATTTCTTAGTTTTTTCCAAACATCCACTTCCCAGTTTGCATAAGCACCTATTTTAAAATCACCCAATGGATCCGGCGTTTCCTTACCAGGCATGATTTCAGTAGAAGCATCACCAGCACCTTGACTGGTATAACGTCCTACTTTTTCAATTCCAGCCCCTGCTCCTATTCCAACCTGTGGCAACAACAGTCCTTTTTTTACTCGGATATCATTTTTTGCAATCTCAATTTCCTGCAAAGTAATTTGCAGCTCCTGATTGTTTTTCAAAGCTGTATCTATCAAATTCACCAAGTTTGGATCCTTAAAATAGGTTCGCCAAGGAGTAGTCGAGGTATTGATCGTATCTGAACTCTTTCCAAAAGATTCTGGAACAGTTTTACTTTCTGCCAAAGGCGCAAGAGTTGGTGTACAGCTTACCACCGCTAGGCAAATACCTAGCGGGATAATATATTTAAATGACTTTTTATTCTGCATGATTATCGTCAAATTCTTCAGTTAATGGATTTTCTTTTTGATTTTTTACATAGCTAAATCTTTCAGCTATTCTTCCGAAAATGTAATACAATCCAGGGATTATAAATACACCGCATATTGTTCCTATCAACATTCCTCCTGCTGCTGCAGTACCAATGGTTCTGTTTCCAATTTTACCTGGCCCTGTTGCAAACGCTAATGGAAGCAAGCCTGCAATAAAAGCAAATGAAGTCATCAAAATAGGTCGGAACCTGGCTTTTGAACCTTCCATAGCTGCTTCGAACACCGATTTTCCTGCTGCATGACGCTGAATAGCAAATTCCACAATCAAAACGGCATTTTTACCCAGTAAACCAATAAGCATTACCATGGCAACCTGAGCATAAATATTGTTCTCCAATCCTGTAAATTTCAGTAAAAGGAAAGCACCAAATATTCCTGCAGGTAACGATAAAATCACCGAAAAAGGTAATATAAAACTTTCGTATTGAGCGGCTAAAACCAAGTAAACGAAACCTAAACAGATGAGGAAAACCCAAATCGCCTGATTCCCTTGCGCTACTTCATCAGCAGAAATACCTGCCCAGTCAATATCATACCCTCTAGGTAATTTTGCGGCTGCAACCTCTTGAATAACTTTAATGGCAGTTCCACTACTATATCCTGGAGCCGCAGCACCACTGATCTCAGTAGAAGTGTACATGTTATGTCTAGTAATTTCTGATAGACCATATACCTTTTCTAATTTCATAAAAGCTGAAAAAGGTACCATCTCGTCTCGATCGTTTTTTACGTAGAGCTTTAAAATATCCTCTGGTAAGGCACGATATTCTGGTGCCGCCTGAACAATAACTTTATAATTAATTCCGTATTTAATAAAACTGATTTCATAGTTACTTCCCACTAACGTAGACAAGGTATTCATCGCATTCTCAATGGAAACCCCTTTTTGTTGTGCCAAGTCATTATCTACTTTCATCATATATTGAGGAAAGCTAGCACTATAGAAACTGAATACATTAGATAATTCCTGACGTTTGTTCAGTTCTTTTACAAAATCATTATTAATCTTTTCCATCTTTTTGTAATCACCTGAACCCGTTTTATCCAATAAACGAAGCTCAAATCCTCCTGCAGCTCCATATCCTGGTACCGCTGGTGGCTGGAAAAATTCAATATTAGCACCCGGAATATCTTTGGATTTCTCTTCCAATTCTGTCATAATCTCTTGGACAGATTGCTTTCTATCTTTCCAATCTTTAAGATTTATCAAACAAGTTCCTGAATTAGATCCAGTTCCTTCGGTCAAAATTTCATAACCCGCCAATGAAGAAACTGATTGCACACCTTCAACTTTTTCGGCAATTTTTTGCAATTTCACCGAAATATCGTTTGTTCTTTCTAATGATGATCCTGGAGGCGTTTGAATAATAGCATAGAACATCCCTTGATCCTCATTTGGAATAAATCCAGAAGGAACTGTACTACTTACAAACCATGTTCCTGCACAAAATCCTAAAAGCACAATAATAGTAACTGCTCTTCTATTTACTATCTTTTCAAGTACATTTTGATATTTAGTTTGAGTAAGGTTGAATAAATTATTAAACCCATCTATGAATCTATTTATAGGTGTTTTCTTTTTAGGTACTCCATGATTATTTGTCAACATCATCGCACAAAGAGCTGGCGTTAATGTCAATGCCACGACTCCTGAAAGAACAATCGCTGTTACCATTGTAATAGAAAATTGTCTATAGAACATCCCAACTGGACCAGACATAAATGTAACAGGAATAAATACTGCTACCATCAAGAAGGTAATCGCAATAATAGCACCCGAAATTTCGTGCATTGCTTTTTTAGTCGCTTTTAACGCCGACAGATGTTCTTCTTCCATCTTGGCGTGAACAGCTTCAATAACCACAATCGCGTCATCGACGACGATTCCAATTGCCAAAACCAACGCAAACAAAGTAATTAAGTTTAGCGAAATATCAAAAAATTGCATGAACGCAAAAGTTCCAATTAAGGAAACTGGTACAGCAATAGCAGGGATAACCGTAGAACGCCAATCGCCTAAGAAAAGAAATACAACCAATCCTACCAAGATAAAGGCTTCAATCAAAGTATGAATTACTTTTTCGATAGAAGCGTCCAAGAATTTAGAAACATCATACGAAATTTCGTAATTCATTCCTTTTGGAAATTTTTTCTTGATGGTTTCTAATTTGGCCTTTAAATCTTCAATAACTTGATTTGCATTACTACCAAAAGATTGTTTTAGTACAATTGCTGCAGACGGCCTACCATTTAAGTTAGAATAAATATCATACATCGAACTACCAAACTCTATGTTGGCAACATCCTTCAAACGTAAAATTTCACCGTTTGGATTTGATTTCAATATAATATTAGCATACTGTTCTTTGGTCGTAAACCTTCCAGAATATTTTAATACATACTCGAATGCTTGAGAACGTTTTCCAGATGCTTCTCCGGTTTTTCCAGGTGAAGCTTCCAAACTTTGACTTGATAATGCTTCCATTACCTCATCTGCAGAAATTTTATAAGCCAACATACGATCAGGTTTCAACCAAATACGCATCGCATACTCACGAGTTCCTAAAATATCTCCAGATCCAATCCCGTTTACCCTTTTTAATTCTGATAAAACATTGATATCTGCATAATTGTACAAAAACTTTTGGTCGGTATTTTTATCCGTACTATAAAGGTTAACGTACATTAACATACTCGGAACTTCACGGGTAATTTTCACACCCTCCCTTACCACTAATGGTGGCAGCTTATTCGTAACAGAAGCTACACGGTTTTGAACGTTAATAGCCGCTTGATTAGGATCAGTTCCCAAGTTGAATACCACTTGGATACTCGCTTCACCGTCATTTCCTGCATCGGAGGTCATGTATTTCATTCCTGGAACTCCATTTAAAGCTCTTTCTAAAGGAATAACAACCGATTTAATCATCAATTCCCCATTAGCACCAGGATAATCTGCAGTAATATTCACCATTGGTGGTGAAATAGACGGAAATTGGGTGATTGGCAAATTCATCACCGACAACACCCCTAAAAAGACAATTATAAGCGATATTACTATCGACATAACAGGTCTTTGGATAAATTTATCAAACATTTGTTTCTAGTTTTTTATGATTAAACCTAATTGAAAACTATCTCTATTCTGCTTTTAATCGCAAATGAGTAATTACTTCTTGAGGTGCTACGTATTTATAATGAATTTTATCATTGTCTTTAACCTTCTGAACGCCTTCCAGTAAAATTTTGTCATTTACTGTTATTCCGCTATCAATCATATACAAATCTGGAATTTCTCCTTTAATCGTAATTTCTTTAGAACTTACAACATCGTTTTTATCCACAACAAAAACATATTTTTTATCTTGAATTTCATAGGTAGCTTTTTGAGGAATCACAATCACATTAGGAAGAGGAACATCCATCAATACTTTTCCAGTTTCACCGTGTTTCAACAATTTACTAGGATTAGGGAATCGCGCTCTAAAAGCAATATTTCCTGTTTCGTTATCAAATTCACTTTCGATAACTTCAACATTCCCTTTGTCTTTAAATGTATTTCCATTAGCCAATAGCAAGCCTACCTTGTTTTGAGCTCTGCCTTTAACATTGGTTTCATAATCTAAATATTCTGGCTCAGAAACATTAAAATAAGCAAACATCTGACTGTTATCAGAAAGACTTGTAAGCAACTCGCCTTCATCAATAAGGCTTCCTAATTTCTTTGGGATTCTGTCGATAGTTCCATCAAACGGAGCTCTGATTTCGGTAAATGACAAATGCACTTTAGCAAGAGCAACTTCAGCCTTAGCCTGATCTAATTTGGCTTGAGCTACTGCTTGTTCATTTTTTGAAACTATATTTTTGTCTGCCAATGTTTTAGCATTCTTTAGTTCAATCTCAGCTGCTTTTTCTTCTGCTTGTGCTCCCAATAATTCAGCTTCATACACTTTTGGCATAATTCGGAACAATACCTGACCTGCTTTTACAGACTGACCTTCATCAACATAAATATTTTGCAAAAACCCTTTTTCTTGAGCACGAATCTCAATATTGCGGAATGACTTTATTTGTGCTACATATTGTTTGGTAAACGATGTATCAATTTTTACAGGATTAGTGACTGCAAAAGTTTCAACTTCTTCTTTTTCTTCTTTTTTTGTTGTACAGCTAGTTAGGCACAACAAGGCAATTAAGCCCGTGAACACGAGTGTTTTTTTCATTGTAAATAAAATGTGGTTGGTAATTAAATTGATGGAATAGAAAAATTCCTTTGAATACAAAAGACCATCAGTTACCAGTGTGAGACCAGAACCATCATAAAAGATGAAAAAAATTTAATATACATCCAAGAGATATACAAGATCACACTTTTGGTAACCGATGTATAATATGGATCAAATTCTTAAAACCCCTATTCTTAAGTAAATAGGATTGGAATGGCCACAATTGGGCGCTAAGTTTTCGAACAGTTTGGAGTAATCCTTGAAAATGAACTCATTAGAAAATGTCAAATACCAACCATCTAACAAACTATGTTTTACAGTTAAAATTTTATTGGCATCATCTTTATTAAGATCATTAGCACTATGAAATTCCTCGTCTAAGTCCACGTCAGCATCTTCAATTAAGACACTACCTGGTTCTGCAGTTCTAAGTTTTACTTGTTGTTTTTTTACAAAATCCCAAGAAGGAGAATCACAAATACCATTAGGATGTGTATCGGCATGGAGATGTTGCCCACCACCCAGCAGAAAAATACACAGACATATGAAATTTATAATTACTCTCATTTGACTGCGAAAATAATAAAAGATTGATATAAAAAAACATTTTTTTAGCAGACAAAAGTGATAAAAGTCAACGAAAACGTTTTCTTTCGTTTAATATCACGAATACTTTATGCTACGTTAACAATAATTTCTTATTAATTTAATCAATTAAAGACTACAAATAAATGATTCTATTATCTTTTTTATTAGAAGCAAGTCCAACTTTTTCATTTTCTAATTAATAAACATTTATAAAAAGACCACATACTCCGTTTTAGGATTTAAATCGATAGCACAATTTGAAACTCAAACATAAAATCAAATGACTGTAAAATAACTCTTATGAATTTTTTTATTGTATGTCTGCAAAAAAGGCTATTTTCACATTCTATTGAATTAAAAAATAGGAATCTATGATTTCAAACAAAAAAGCAGCACTGCGATTTATTTTCATTACATTATTACTGGATGTTATCGGTCTAAGCATAGTTGGCCCTGTATTACCCAGATTAATTGAGCAACTTATTGACGGAAATATAAGTCAGGCTTCACAATGGAGTGGTTTGTTACTTTTTGCTTACGCTTTTATGCAATTTATTTGTGCCCCGATAGTTGGTAATTTGAGTGATAAATATGGACGAAGACCTGTTTTGTTATTGTCCTTATTAGGCTTTGGAATTGATTATATTTTTCTTTGGTTGGCACCAACAATATGGTGGCTATTTCTGGGACGGGTTATTGCCGGAATGTTTGGAGCAAGCTTTACAACTGCAACCGCTTATATTGCAGATATAAGTACAGATGAAAATAGAGCTAACCATTTTGGAATGATTGGAGCTGCTTTTGGATTAGGATACATAATTGGCCCCGTTCTTGGTGGTACATTGAGTGAATTCGGATCAAGAGTTCCGTTCATTGCTGCCGCAATTTTGACATTTATGAATGTGATATATGGTTATTTAGTTTTACCGGAATCGTTATCCTTAGAAAACAGACGCCCATTTCAATGGAAAAGAGCCAATCCATTAGGAGCATTATTGCAATTAAAAAAGCACAAAAGTATTTCGGGTGGGTTAATTATTACTTTTATATTACTTTATACAGCCGATCATGCAGTAATGAGTACTTGGACTTTTATTAATATTGAAAAGTTTGGCTGGAGTAATGCCTTTATTGGTCTTTCATTAACAGTGGCAGGTATTATGGTAGTTATCGTTCAAGGAGGTTTGATTCGGATCATTAATCCTAAAATTGGAAATGAAAAATGTATTCTTCTTGGATTAGCTCTATATACATTAGCACTTATATTGTTTGCTTTTGCATCTCAAAGCTGGATGATGTTTGTATTTTTAATTCCTTACTGTTTGGGTGGCATTACAGGTCCATCACTAAGATCAATTATCTCTAAAAATGTTCCTCAAAATGAGCAAGGAGAATTACAGGGATCTTTAACGAGCTTAATGAGTGTAACTTCTATACTTGGCCCCCTATTAATGACAAATATATTCACTTTGTTTACAAGCCCAACTGCCCCAATTCAATTTGCTGGAGCACCATTTTTGGCCGGCTCCATACTTATGTTGATATGTGTATTTATTGCCGCAAATAGTGTGAAAAAATCTTTTCTATTAGAGAAAATTAATCAATAAAGATCAAATATATCTATTCAGAAATTTAACTAAAAAGGCATTTTACAATAAAGCTATTCATTTAAGAAATAGAAATTCGTTTCTTTGCCGAAAGCTTAAAATTCTTTGATGCCAGAATATTTCCTAGATATCGAATACAACAACCACACTTATGGCGTGGATGAAGTCAGTTTTAAGGAATTTGAATGTTGTACTTTTAATAACTGTACGTTTTCTGCTTGCAATTTTATGGATGTTACTTTCATCGATTGTGTTTTTAATGATTGTATTTTTAGCCAAGGAAAAATCAATCATGTTGCTTTGAGAACCGTGACATTCAATCGATGTGAGATTAAGGACGTTAATTTTGCGATGTGCAACAAACTCATTTTTGAAGTTCGTTTTAATAATTGCATTTTGGATTTTTCTAAGTTTTATACCCTGAAAATAAAAAGAACTCCGTTTATCAATTGTAGTTTGATTGCCGTTGATTTTATGGCTACCGATTTGACCGAAGCACTATTTGAAAATTGCGATTTATACCGTGCCGAATTTGCCAAAGCCATTGCTAACAAAGCCAATTTCAGAACCAGTTACAATTACACCATTGATCCCAAAACTACCAAACTGAAGAAAGCAGTATTTTCAATTGATGGTCTGAAAGGTTTGCTATATAAACATGATATCATCGTGAAGTAATTCTTTGAAAAAAGAAAAAAATATCCCTGTAAGCTAAAAGAACTGAATCAAAATAAGTAATTTACTTCAAAACTTTTAACTGATAAACTCAAGATGGTTTCCTTCGGTATGCAAAATGTGTTTGGCTCTTTCAATCTCTTCTTTGGCTCCTTTTACGATTACCATAAATTTCCCTTCTCTGAGATGTTCTTCACATTTAACCACTTCTTCTTCTTTTATTCCTGTAAATGTCAAAAGTGAAATAAAACCACCGGCAACCAAACCCAAGTCAAGTCCTGCAATGATTCCTACAAGCGCACCTGCTCCATACAAAAATCCAAAACCTGGAATGGTAAAAACACCAATACCTGATAGTAGTCCTATCACAGTACCTGCACCCATACCAACTAATGCAGGAGCTTTTTTTATTGTATCCAGTGATTTTATATGAATATGGTCTTCAATCACTTCTGCCTTGCCTAATAGTGAGACATTCTCCATTGGAAAATCTTTCTGACTCAACATTTTGATAGCATTAACCGCTTTTTCATGGGTGTCATAAATTGCAATTTGTGATTTCATATATGTAAAATTTATTTGTTATATGTCATATATGTTATCGCCTTTTATTTGTTGGTATTTGCTTACGCAAACTTGTTGCTAATGGCGATTTCATAATATTAAATTTTTAAGTTAAAAACAACAATTCAACATCATCTATTCCTAGTAAAGTTACAAATTTAAGTTGCTTATAAATAGATATTTAACACTACAAATACACGATCTATTTTTTAATTAATGACTTCAAAAAAATGCCATCAACACAAAATTTGTCAAACAATTTTCTTGAAGTCATTGCTTTTTTATTCACATAACATTTTATCAAATCGTCTTTGCATTTCCTCATAGCTCATGTCTTCTTTATGCGTCGCTATCATCCATTTAAAGCCAAATGGATCCATTAACTGCCCTACTCGATCGCCATAAAACATATCATCTACTGGCATAACCGAAGTTCCTCCGGCATCAATTGCTCTCTGAAATGCGGCATCGGCATCTTTTACATACAATCCAAAAGACATTGGATTTCCGCCTAAACTCAAAGGCCCTTTGGTTCCCCAATCGGCATTCTCGTCGGCCATCATGAGCAAGGTACCTTCAATGTCTATTTCAGCGTGACCAATTTTTCCATCAGGCATCAGTAATCGACCTTTCTCTTTTGCGCCAAAAGCTTTTTTATAAAACTCTATTGCGTCGCTGCACCCATCGATTGTGATGTAAGCATTCAATGAGTACGCTCCCGGATAAATGTGTGATGTTTCCATGTGTCATTTTTTTAGGTTTTTAATTATTTTCAATCAATAAAACAGAACATTAAAATTAATTATTTTACTGTATTACAGCATATTAAATAACATTTTTTAACATAACACAAAAAACACCATTCTTAGTTTTAAAAATATAAAAGCACAAAAAAACCGAGGCTTGTGGCTTCGGTTTTAGGGTATATTTCTAAAAAAATGATTATTGCTATTAATTTTGGAGCAGAAAGATTTGGCTTTTTTAGGCAACATCGTCCCGCTTTTCGTTGCAATCTTTTTGTCTCGTCTTAGGACGAGACAAAAAGGATTTTCACTGCAATCGGGGCTAATGGGAGATATTTTGCTTTTTTGTCATCATCTAAAAAAGAAAAACAGTTTTGATTCTGTCATGACAAAATAGTATTTTAATAAATCGGTTTTTCCAACACATAATCCTCCATTAGGTAACCGTAATCCAATTCTATATTAACTTCTTCTACGATTTCAAAGCCTAATTTTTGATAGAAATGTAATGCTTTATTAAATCGGTTTACATTTAATGAAAGTGCATTCGAATCGTTTTCTTTTGCAACCTTTTCAATAAAATCGATTAGTTTTTTGCCAATTCCTTTGCCTTGTGTTTTTGGCAAAATATAAATTTTATGAATTTTTGTTTGTTGCTTTTGGTTGTAATGATGCTCATAGGAAGCAAAACCTAAAGTCTCCTCACCTTCTTTGGCTAATATAAAATGATGCCCTTTATTGGCAACACTATCTTTTAATGCTTCTTCATTATAAAAGGCATCCAGCATATAATCCAATTGCGCTTTCGAAAGAATTTCTCCATAGGCAATAGGCCAAGTTTGATGCGCAATATTTTGAATTGTCACGTAATCGACAATCGAAGCTTCATTTATTGTAATCATTATTTTTTAATTTATTTAGGGAAAAAAATTGAGAATTTGGTGCCAGTATCAAGTTTGGATTTTACTTTTATAAATCCATTATGGTTTTCAACAATCTTTTTACAAATTGCCAAACCAATTCCTGTACCAGTATATTTAGGATCGGTTTCTAGACGTTTAAATATCAGGAATATTTTATTCGCATATTCTTGTTTAAAACCAATTCCATTATCGGAAATTATTATTTTATGGTATTCTGAATTGGAAATAATTTTATCATTGTACATTTCATTTTTGGTAATTTTTCCAGATTTGATAGCTATTTTTGGAGGTACATTCTCTTTACTGTACTTAAGCGAATTCGAAATTAAATTCACAAACAACTGTTCTATTTGAAATCCTATTCCATTAATTTCTGGAAGGTCCAGAACTTCAATTTCAGCTTTTTTCTCTTCAATACTTACTGATAAATCTTGAAGACATTGCTCAACTAATTCTTTTAAATTTAGTTTTACAAAAATATTATCTCCTTTGACTACTCTGGAATAATTTAGCAAATCGATTAACAGTGTTTGCATCTTATTGGCCGCCAACCGAATTTTTGCAAAATATTCTTTACCACTGCTTGTAAGCGATTCTTGCTCTTTTTCTGCAATTCGGGAAACAAACATTTGAATTTTACGAAGTGGTTCTTGAAGATCATGACTTACAATACTATTAAAAGATTCAAGATCGGCATTAATCGCTTTTAATTGTTTATTGCTTTCCTCTATCTCCAGCGTTTTTTTATACTGTGCAGTAATATCATAATTGACACCCATTTTAATCAAATCACCACTACTATTTCTGGTAAAGCTACCAACGGTCATAATGTATTTTATAGTTCCGTCCTGCAACAAATAGCGCAACACTGTCGAAGTGGGTAAATGATCGATTAAGGATTGATTATGAATTTGAATCGCACTATTATAATCATCTGGATGCAAAAATTTGGTAGCATTTTCTAAACTGGGTTCAAAAGCATGTGGCTCTACTCCCATCAGTCGGTAATAATTATCTGAAAATGAATAGATTTCCTTGTCTAAATTAAATTTCCAGTGACCAAATCCAGCAATTTCCTCAGCATTTTTAAACGAAAGATTAGTGAATTTTAATTCATCATTAGTCTTTTTAAGTTCATCAATATCAGCGTCCATTTTATTAAATGACAGTAATAATATCATTAAGGAAAGAAGAACCAATAGAAAAGCACTTATTATAGAATCATTAAGCTCAAATTGATGATTTATATTATAGCGTTTAATCTTGCTTATTTCATCATTAATTCTCTTATAAACAAAAGAGTGCATACTCTCTGTACAAGAACTGCTTTCGAGGAGTTTTACATATAATTCCGTACTGTTCTTATTTTTGCTTTTTTGAATTAATAAAATATCTCTAAAAAGCTTAAATCTATAGTCTATCAAATTCTTTAGACTATCAACATCTTTAATTTTAGTTGAATTATTACCCGCAATTTTTTTTAGATTCTTAATACATCCCTCAATTTCTCCCTTATTAAAAAAGCGATCTTCCAAATAGGTTTCATCTTTGGTAATAATATAATTTCGCAGACTCATTTCGTAACTGCCCATTATAGACAAGAGTTTTTCCAACTCAAATTGTGTTTTATTTGAAGTTGCAATTAATTCAACCGAGGTATCCAGTTTTTGCATTTGAATATAAAAGACCTTAGCAATATAGCCTATCACGACTATTGCCACTATCAAAGCAATTTTAAATACTTGAGTGTTTTTATATAATCCAAAAAAATTCATCTCTACTTCGATTAGATACTAAAGAAAAAAGTCTCCTTGTTTAGACCTGAAACGTGAAATTGCCAATTCATATGAAAAACACCTTTAATGACTTTTTTCAATTCTGAAAAATCATTAGGCTTTTTTATATAAATATTTGCTCCTTCGATAAAGGTATTTTCAATATCCTCTTCAGATGAAGATGTGGAATATATGGCGATAGAAACATCCTTAAATCGATCATCAGCTCTAATTTCTTTGAGACAATCCAATCCATTTTTATAAGGCATGTTTAAATCGAGAAATAAAATATCGGGCAAACTAGAATCAAGATCAAATAAATAATCCATCAAGTCTTTTCCATCATTGAATAATGTAAGCTTGTTTTTCATTTTAAGATCTTCAATGGCCTCACTAAAAAAGTTGCGGTCATCTTCATCATCATCTGCCAAAAAAATATTTAGAGGTGTTAAATCATTTGTCATAGATCTCTTGGATTAAATTTTAAATTTAATTATTGATCAATTGTTTTCTCTTTTCAATAATTCTTTTAAACATACTTGGAGTCAAACCAGTCACCTTTTTAAATTGACTGGATAAGTGTGCCACACTGCTATAATTCAGTTCATATGAAATTTCAGTCATGTTTAATTTTTCTTCAATAATTAACTTTTTGACTTTTTCAATTTTTTGAATAATAATAAAATTTTCAATTGTGGTATAAGTATATTCAGAAAATATACTCGCCAAGTGGCCATAACTTAAATTAAACTTTTCTGAAAGATAATACGAAATATTAGTATTCGGATATTTGTCTTTATCAAATACAATTTCAACAATGGTTTCTTTAATTTGCTGAAAAAGGTGCTTTTTTTGATCATCTACTATGTCAATAGCATACCTGCCAAGATTCTCTTTTAGCGTATTCAAACGTTCTTCAGAAACGGTATTGCTTATTTCAAATCCTCCCAAGGGCAACAGTTTGTATTTAATATTTAACAAATCTAATTGCTCTTGCAAAATAACTCTACAAGCAATATTTACATCATAATTTATGTAGAATCTCATAGCATTACTTATTTGGTTTTCGATAAATATAAAAAATTCATCACAAATAAGCAACTTTAAACCATATTCAATTCATTAATTACTAACACAATGCAAAAAAACTATCCATGAATTGTCTCGCCTTTACCGTAATTGGCAATGATCGATTCTTCATATTCCAGCCATTCTCTCCATCGTTTTTCGACATCGATTCCTACTCCATATTTTCGGGCATAAGTGATAAAGGTAGTATAATGACCTGCTTCGCTTTCCATTAAATCTCTATAGAAAACAGCCAGTTCTTCGTCATTGATATTTTCGGAAAGCACTTTGAAACGCTCACAACTTCTGGCTTCGATCATGGCTGAAAATAACAAACGTTCCACCAAACCTGAAACTCTGCTTCCGTCACCACTTTTTTTCATATACAAATACAATTCATTTACATAATCATCTTTTCGCTCACGACCTAATTTTAGTCCGCGTTTGATAATGATATTGTGTACTTGTTCAAAATGATCAATTTCTTCTTTAGCCAAAGCCAATAAATCCTTCACCAAATCCTGATGCTCTGAATTATTTGTTATAATCGTAATAGCATTTGTAGCCGCTTTTTGTTCACACCAAGCATGATCAGTCAAGATTTCTTCAATATTTTTTTCTACAATATTTACCCATCTTGGGTCGGTTGGTAGTTGTAATCGTAATACGCCCATTTTTTTAAAATCTAAAAGTTATAAAGTCAAAAGCCATAAAGTTAAAAGTCGAAAGCCAAAACTAAGACAGAATATTAAATTCTAATCAAAGACTTTCGACTTTCGACTTTAAAAACTTTAAGACCTAATTATTAGTATACGAAAATAGCTCTTTCGCTCATCATTTCGTTTACTTCATTGGCTACTTCTTCGATAACATCTTCGTTAGTATGATCTACCAAAACTCTGTCGATCAAATCAACAATAGTTTCCATATCTTCTTCAACAAGACCACGAGTCGTGATTGCTGCAGTTCCCACACGGATACCTGAAGTTACAAATGGAGATTTATCATCAAATGGAACCATATTTTTATTTACGGTGATTTCTGCTTTTACCAAAGCATTTTCAGCCTCTTTTCCAGAAATTCCTTTGTTTCTAAGGTCAATCAACATCATGTGGTTGTCTGTTCCTCCAGAAATAATATTATATCCTCTTTTTACAAAAGCATCAGCCATTGCGTTTGCATTTTTTTGCAATTGCATAGCATAAGTAAAGAATTCATCTTTTAATGCTTCACCAAAAGCTACTGCTTTGGCAGCGATAATGTGCATTAATGGTCCACCTTGATTTCCAGGGAAAACAGCAAGATCCAATAAAGCAGACATCATTCTGATTTCTCCTTTTGGTGTAGTTAATCCCCATGGGTTTTCAAAATCTTTACCCATCATGATCAAACCTCCACGAGGTCCACGCAATGTTTTGTGAGTTGTTGTTGTAACGATATGACAATGAGGAATTGGGTCATTCATCAAACCTTTGGCGATAAGTCCAGCAGGATGAGAAATATCTGCCATTAAAATAGCACCTACACTATCAGCGATTACTCTAAAACGCTCAAAATCCATATCACGAGAGTAAGCCGAAGCACCTGCTATGATTAATTTTGGTTGTTCTTTAGTAGCAATTTCTTGAATTTTATCATAGTCTAAACGACCAGTTTCTTGATCTACTCCATAAAAAACAGGATTGTACAAACGTCCAGAAAAGTTTACTGGTGAACCGTGAGTTAAGTGTCCTCCGTGAGATAAATCGAAACCTAATATTTTGTCACCTGGTTTCAAGCAAGCAAAAAATACAGCTGTATTAGCTTGTGAACCTGAGTGAGGTTGTACGTTTGCATACTCAGCACCAAATAATTCTTTAGCTCTGTCGATAGCAATTTGTTCTACTACATCTACTACTTCGCATCCTCCGTAGTATCTTTTGCCAGGATATCCTTCAGCATATTTATTAGTTAAAACAGATCCAGCAGCTTCCATTACTTCGTCACTTACAAAGTTTTCAGAAGCAATAAGTTCTAGTCCGTGAATTTGTCTGTCTTGTTCTTCAAGAATGAGGTCAAAAATTTGTTCGTCGCGTTGCATTTCTTTGATTTTCGTTAATTTGACGCAAAAATACAAAAAAACGTTTGTTTAACCCCTAGATTATAATATATTTGACAAGTAATTTTCAACAATCAATTAACATTATCATGCCAATAACAGCCAACGACACTAGTAGAAAATCATGGTTAGAAGTACTGCCAGACAGCGACTTCCCTATCCAAAACATTCCATTTGGAGTTTTTCTTACCAAAGAAAATATTGTCACTGTAGGTTCTAGAATTGGTGATTTTGCAATCGATTTAGGTGCTTTACAACAATTAAATTACTTTGAAGGAATCGAATTGACGGATGACATGTTCATGCAGGATACCTTGAACGATTTTATATCTGATGGTCAAAAAACATGGAGATTGGTACGAAATAGAATCGCCGAAATTTTTGACGCAACAAATCCCGAATTAAGAGATAACACCGCACATAGAGATATCGTGATTTTTAAAATGGAAGATGTTGAGATGCAACTTCCTGTATTAATTGGTGATTATACAGATTTCTATTCTAGCAGAGAACACGCTACCAACGTTGGAAAAATGTTTCGCGACCCAGAAAATGCTTTATTGCCAAACTGGTTACACATTCCGGTAGGATACCACGGAAGAAGTTCTACTATTATTCCATCAGGAATTCCAGTACACAGACCTATGGGACAAACCTTGCCAAATGGCGAAACTATGCCTGTTTTTGGAGCTTCTCGTTTAGTTGATTTCGAATTAGAAACTGCTTTTATAACTACCGATTGCAACATCATGGGGGAAAACATTCCTATCAGTGAAGTTGAAGATTATATTTTTGGAATGGTTTTATTGAACGATTGGAGTGCTCGCGATATTCAAAAATGGGAATATGTTCCACTAGGACCATTCTTAGCCAAAAACTTTGCCTCTTCAATTTCTCCTTGGATTATCACTATGGATGCCTTGGAACCTTTCAAAACCAAAGGACCCAAGCAAGAACCAACTCCTTTCCCTTATTTACAACAAAAAGGAAAGCACTCATTCGATATTAATCTTGAAGTAGCAATTGCTCCAGAAAATGCTGAGCCAACGGTTGTTTCCAGAACTAATTTCAAATATATGTATTGGACTATGAGTCAGCAACTGGCACATCATACATCAAATGGATGTCGTGTTAACTCGGGTGACATGATGGGTTCCGGAACTATTTCCGGTCCTACACCAGACAGTTATGGATCAATGTTGGAATTAACTTGGGGTGGTAAAAACCCTATCAAATTAAATGACGGTACCGAACGAAAATTCATAAATGATGGTGATACAGTAATTATTAAAGGACATAGCCAAAATGGACAAGTTCGTATTGGTTTTGGAGAATGTTCCAGTAAGCTCCTTCCTCCCTTTGTAAGACAATAACCAAATACTTTTTTATATAACCGACAAATTTATACTTGTCGGTTTTTTTTTGAAATATTTTTAGCAAAGTCTACTAAGGAATATTAGATTTGCAAAAATATTTTAGCAAACGATTGACATAATTCATTACCCCCATAAAATGAAAAAAATTACTCTAATAATTGCTTTTTTTGTACTAATTACCTCTTGTGGCGTAAAACAAACCCAAAATAATTTGGCTTCCGGAAATTATGACGCCGCAATTGACATCGCACTTTCTAACTTGCGTTCCAATAAAGACAAAAAAGGAAAACAAGACTATATCTATTTACTTGAGGAGGCTTTCGCCAAAGTCAAAGAACGAGATTTAAACACTATTTCTTTTTTAAAAAAAGAAAACAATCCAAGTAATTTGGAGAAAATATACAATACCTATTTGGCTTTGCATGATCGTCAAGAGAAAATCAAACCATTGCTTCCACTAAAATTAATCAAAGAAGAAAGAAATGCTATTTTCCCATTTGATGATTATAATGACCAAATTATTAGCAGTAAAAATGCTTTGTCCAATTATTTGTATACCAATGCAAAAGCTTTGATGCTAACCAAAGACAAAATGAATTACCGCAGGGTTTATGATGATTTAATCTATTTGGATAAAATAAATCATAACTACAAAAATATTGCTGATATGCTTGATGAAGCTCAGCTTAAAGGAACTGATTACGTTATTGTATATACCAAAAACGAAACCAATATGATTATTCCTGTGGAACTTCAAAATGATTTATTGGATTTCAAAAGCTATAATTTGAATGATAAATGGACAATTTATCATAGTGAAAAACAAAAAGACATCACCTATGATTACGGCATGCTAATTAACTTCAGATCGATTTTAATATCTCCTGAACAAATAAAAGAAAGAGAATTCACAAAAGAACGTCAAGTAGTTGACGGACAAAGAAAGCAAGTTGATGCTAATGGAAAAATCGTTTTAGACAAACAGGGAAAACCTATAATGATCGACTATACGATTAATGCTATGGTAAAAATTAACGAAGTTAAACAATTTAAATCATGTCAAATCACGGCCAAAGTAGATTATATCGACAATAAAACCAAACAATCCATAGGATCATTCCCGATTACTAGTCAGTTTGTTTTTGAAAATACTTTTGCCACTTACAAAGGTGATCCTCGTGCTGCCGATGATAATTACAGCCCAAATTTCTACAACAAAGTTGTCCCTTTTCCAACCAGCGAGCAAATGGTTTATGATACTAGCGAGGATTTAAAATCTAAAATCAATGGGGTTATCACTAACAATCAGTTTAGAAAATAAAACCCTTAAAATATTACTAAAAAAGCAACTCCAATCCGAGTTGCTTTTTTTTGTATCAATTTTATTCTTTATTTCCCTTAATAATCCCTCGAGTTGATTGCTTTATAAAATGTATAATTTTATCCCGTTCTATAGTTTGTTTAAAATGCTTTTCAATAAATTCCAATGCTAATGTAGTATTTCTTTTTTCCTGAAAAATAATTCGATAAATTTCCTTCAGTTCATTTATTTTTTCCGGTTCAAATTGTCTTCTTTTTAAGCCTACAGTATTCAAACCTACATAACTCAAAGGCTCACGAGCTGCCATCACATAAGGCGGAACATCTTTTACAATTCGACTAATACCACTTACCATACAATGCTCTCCAATAATCGAAAATTGATGTATTGCAGTCAATCCGCTAATATTAGCCCAATCCCCTACAATTACTTCTCCTGCCATCCCAACACTATATCCAATAATACAATTGTTACCTATCAAACAATCATGGGCAATATGAGCATTAGCCATCAATAAATTATTATCTCCAATAATCGTTTTCTGCTTTGATACCGTTCCTTTATTTATAGTTACAAACTCTCGTATAATATTGTTATTGCCAATTTCTAACGAAGTAAATTCATTATTATATTTTAAATCTTGTGGAATTCCAGATAAAACAGCTCCAGAATGAATTTGGCAATTTTCACCAATCTTAGCACCTTCAAGAATACTGACATTATTACCTATCCATGTATTATCTCCAATGACTACATTATTCTCTATTGTGGTAAAATTTCCAATATGCACATTTTTCCCAATGACAGCCTTTTTTCCAATGATTGTATTCTTCACATTATGTCTATTTAAATTGACGACAAATGTTAGAAAAATCCAACTTATTTTTATTGATGTAAAGTCAATTAATTGAAGCTCTTATTCTGCTCAAAGTTTCTTGGCTAACACCAATGAGTGATGCAATATGCTTAAGTTTTGCTTTTTCGATAATCTGTGGAAATGTAGTAAGCAAATAAAAATATTTTTCTTGAGCATTCATCAATTTAAAGGAATGGTGAAACTCATTTAATCCTGAAAGATAAAGCCGAAGTTGCTTTATATGAAATTTAGAAAATAACGCATATTCTAATAAAATTTGCTCATCAGCATATGATAAGGAATATACAACAGTTTCTTCACAAGCCTGAAAGAATTCAAAAGATGGTTTTTGTTCAAAAAAACTACTCAATGAAGTAATAAACTGATTACTGGAATATATCCATTTTGTCACATCATCTCCATCATCATAATAAAATCTTCTTACTAACCCAGATTCAATAAAGCTTACTTTGGAACAAACCTTTCCAGCTTCAATTATAAATTCATTTTTCTTATATATTTCTTTGACAAAATATTTTTTAATAGCTTCTTCTGTTTCGGAATCAAGTTCTTGAAAATGATTTATAAATGCGATTAGTTCAGTCATTTTATATACTCTGTTTAAGACAGTTTGTAAAGATACAACAGAACCAATCACAAAACCAACAGCGGCGCAATTATACCAAAACTGAGTTGCCCTGTAATCCCATCAACCGCATTAAAATTATTTTCGGCGTAAGCAGAATAATTACATTTTTTAGCCACATAACCTACGTAAAACTTCATATTAAAATCTGTAAAAGGAGAATATTCGACCGTCGGGATAATACCGTAGGAAGTTAACAAATGACTGTCTTTATTGATATCTGAATTGCCATTCCAATAAGAATTGTCATTCATGAGCGTAAGCAATAAATTTACTTTTGGACGAATCTGATATTCTGCTCTTATCCAATTCTCGACATAGGAAACATCTTGCGCTGCATAAGGATTCTTACTTTTGATAATATTTGAGACCACTCCCTTTTGATCCAAATCCTCTTTACTGTATTGAAAATCATAATACAGTACCAGCTTATTATTTTTATATTTATTCCCTAGAGAAATAAAATTCCTGTTGGTATTTTCGGCATCGATAAAATAACTGTAACTATATGTAGTTTCCAATTTACCGTCAAAAAAACTGCCTTTCCAATTACCTACTGCAGCCAAAGGTGTTTTGGTAGCGGTAATCCCTGGAGGTACCGTTGTTCCAAATTGCTCTTGAAAGGTTTTAGTTCTAGAATTTAACAGCTGTAGATTGAACTTATTTTTATGATCGTTTAATGCATACGAAAGAGCAGCCCCAACCATAAAATTTTCTGCGGCATTGTTAATCGTATTATAGGATAAAATTTCAATTGGATTCGTCAAGAGTTCATAACCTCCCCAATCGCCAATCATTTTCCCGAAAGACAATTTCGTTTGCGGGGCCACATCAACAGTTAAATAAGCCATATCCACCGAACGACTTATATTGTCCACAGTGTTGAGGTCAGCTATTTTGGTGTATCGGTTTCTGAATCGAAAAAACACTTTATCATGAATTTTCCCTTTCACTTCAAATCGGAATTGATTGACCGAAAAAAGAGAATTTACATGATTACCATCAACAAAATAATTATCAAAAGCCATACGGGTATTAAAAATAACATCGACATCTTTTAACAGGGACAGCTTCGAAGTTGATATTAAAGGTATAGGAGCAACTTTTCCGTCGTTAGTCTGTTTTTGTCCAAAAGAAATAATAGGCAATAAAATAAATATCCAATAAATAAAGTACTTTTTCATTCTAATGTATTTTATTTTTTAAAAGTTACTATGCCGGTTTCGATATCATACAAAGCTCCGGTAATAGTAATTTTATTTTGGACAAAACGTTCTTTTAAAATTGGTTCTGCAGATTTTAAAAAATTTATGCCATGAGCAATATTGGCATCAATAGCTTTATCAACAGATAATTTATCGGTACTGGTTAGCTTTTTTTCTTCGTTCTCGCTTTCGATGTAATTAATTATATTTTTAATATGATCCGCATGGTTATATTGCCCTTTAGAATTGATAAATGCTTTAATAGCGCCGCAATCTTTGTGCCCCATGACAACGATCAGCTTACAGTCCAAATGCTCAACGGCGTATTCAATGCTTCCCAATTCGTAGTCCCCAATAACATTTCCTGCAGTTCTAATCGAGAATATATCCCCGAGGCCTTGGTCAAAAACAAGCTCGGCTGGCACTCTGGAATCCGAACAGCTTATAACAACTGCAAATGGGTGTTGTCCTTTTTTAAGTTCCCGCAATCTTTCGAGGGTTTCATCAGGATGTACTGGTTTTCCCGAAGCAAATCTTCTGTTCCCTTCTTCCAGTTTTTGTAGTGGAGATAAATTGGTGTTTTCAGTGTGGTTGCAAGCAGATAATGCGCTTATAAAAAGTAGATAAAGTAGTCCTCTTTTAATCATGATAGTTTCCCTAAATTGCAACAACCTAAGTCTATCCGAAAAATTTAGACAAACTTATACTTGTCAATGAGACAACAAATTTAGGAGTATAAAACCTCGTAAATATTGATATTTATCATGTTTGACGGATTAATTACATGAAAAACCACCTCGTTTTAAAACTTTTAAACGAGGTGGTTTTGTGTTTAGCAATTTCTTACTTAAAAAAAAATCTTATTTGATGGCTAATCAATCTTCTATCAATACATTTCCGGTGTCAATGTAACTATAAACAGATTTTTTCCGTTGATATCCATATAATGATAAATAACAGTAGAACCATTATCCCTGAAAGCTTCAAGGCTCGGATTCGTTTTGGAACTTACCAATATTTCTTTTTCCACAGACTTTTTTAAAGCTTCGACATCAATGTTTTCTTTTTGAACATGCACCAATACAAAGTCATACTGAATAGTATTATCTGGCAATGTATTTACACTCTCCATTCGAATATCATTACTAATCATCATCGGGCAAGCATTGTTATAATTAGTTACCAATGCCGTTAATTCTTTCCCCACCGACTTATTTCTCGAATAATAATACGGTATAACACTCACCAAAGCCACAATCATAATAATTTTGATCACTTTCCGAATGAGTAGTTTCTTTTTTGTTTGTTTTTCTTCCATTACGAATTGGGAGTTTATGTTTATTTACAAATTTTAGTATTAACCAAAATTCGTTTCGAATTTTTCACTTTTTCAAATATACCTAATATCTCTTACATTTTTTAAAAGAGCATTTATTTTCATATCATTAAGATCTTATGGAAAACAAAATCTCGCGTTTTCCTTAAAGCTGTCTCGCGTGAGGGATTACCTCACTATACATTTATTTTCATAGGAGTTCAGTGAATTTCATTTGAAGCAAGCTACCGAAGTAGCGTGGATAGCCCGACCCCGTTGAGCGAAGGGGGCTGCATAATCGATACTATAAGTAAGCCCCTTTGCTCAATGGGGTCACGCCCACACGAGCTTTTGCGAACTGACGAAGTAAAAGATTTTGAAAACTAATTTTGAATCCAAACTACCTCCCTCTTGAAAAAAAGAAAAAATAACACTAGAAAACAGTCTTTTGAATTGAAATTTTCTTTTTTATTACAAAAATAGATTGATTTGTTAAAAATTTGACTTTTACAAAAAATTTAGCATTTGGTTTGAAAAATATATGTACTTTTGCACCAATGAAAAATACAGAAACATATAAAACAATTATCTCTCGGATAATTACACCTACGACTTCTCCCGAAGTACGGATGCTATAACTATAGCCTCCATAGTGTAATCGTATTATATTATTCATTTCTTATTTTTATCGTTTTGAAATTATTTCCATTTTTATTTGGATTAATACATCCTAAAAAAATTACCAAACAAATTTTATCTATCTGTAATTCAATTATTTGGATTGTTCTTTGCTTCATTTATTCTATATTTGATAGTGCAAAATCAGAACATTTCAAACTTCATTACAGTACATTATTTAACCTAAAATATAACTCTTGAAATGAACATTTCTATTGTAGTAACTCAGGAAGAACATTATAAGTATGCGCAGGAAATATGCGATACGATAGAATCATCTGCCCTGTTGAGAGGTACTGGAATTGCCAAAAGAACACCGGAATACATCCAAAAAAAGATGGAGAAGGGAGATGCTGTGATTGCACTTAACAACGGAATTTTTGCCGGTTTTTGCTATATCGAAAGTTGGCAACATGGCCAGTTTGTAGCGCACTCGGGATTAATTGTACATCCTGATTATAGAAACTTGGGATTGGCCAAACAAATAAAATCGTTTGTTTTTGACTATTCTTTACAAAAATATCCGGAAGCCAAAGTATTTGGAATCACAACTGGTTTGGCTGTAATGAAAATCAATTCGGATTTGGGGTACAAACCTGTTCCTTTTTCGGAACTTACAAATGATCCTAGTTTTTGGAAAGGGTGTCAAACCTGTACCAATTTTGAAATCCTAAAAAGCAAAGATTATAAAATGTGTTTGTGTACCGGAATGCTTTTTGACCCGAAAGAGAAACCGAAAGACCCGCCAAAACATCCTTTTAATGTGAGAGTTCTCAATAGATTAATAGCCATTAAAAAATCTTTATTTTTAAAAAAGTAATTAACCAAGAAATATAATGCCCGAAGCAAATGGACTTGCCAATGCCTAAAGCAAAAAAAAAAAAAATTATGAAATCGGAGATTCACGACCTCCACAAAACAATAAAAAATGGGAAGTAAAAAAGTAGTATTAGCATACAGCGGAGGATTAGACACTTCATATTGTCTTAAATATTTGAAAAATGAAAAAGGGTATGAAGTTCATACAGTACTAATCAACACTGGTGGTTTTGACGATGCCGAACTAAAAGCAATCGAAGAAAGAGCTTATGAATTGGGAAGTGCCAAACACGCTAATCTTACCATTCTAGATAAATATTACGACAAAGCAATTAAATATTTAATTTACGGAAACGTATTGAAAAACAACACTTACCCTTTATCTGTAAGCGCTGAGCGTGTTTTTCAAGCTATCGAAGCGATAAAATACGCTAAATCTGTTGGTGCCGAAGCGATTGCTCACGGAAGTACCGGTGCTGGAAATGACCAAATTCGTTTTGATTTAATTTTCCAAACGATTGCTCCTGAAATCGAAATCATTACTCCTATCAGAGATTTAAAATTATCCCGTCAGGAAGAAGTAGCCTATTTGCAAGCAAATGGAGTTGAATATTCTTGGGAAAAAGCACAATATTCCATCAACAAAGGTTTATGGGGAACAAGTGTTGGAGGAAAAGAAACTTTGACTTCTGGACTTCCATTGCCTAGTGAAGCATATCCTTCGCAATTACAAAAAACAGGTGAAGAAAAAGTAACTTTAGAATTCAAAAAAGGAGAATTAGTTGCTGTAAATGGAAAAGCTGACAAACCTTCAAACAATATTGTAGTTTTAGAAAAACTGGCAAATGCTTATGCAATTGGTAGAGATATTCACGTAGGTGACACCATTATCGGAATCAAAGGAAGAGTTGGCTTTGAAGCCGCTGCTCCTTTAATCATTATAAAAGCGCACCATTTACTAGAGAAACACACTCTTGGAAAATGGCAGCAATATTGGAAAGAACAACTAGGAAACTGGTACGGGATGTTATTCCACGAGGGCCAATTCCTAGATCCAGTTATGCGTAACATCGAAACATTCTTGGAAGACACTCAAAAAACGGTAAACGGAACGGTAACTGTTTCTTTGAAACCATACCACTTCTCATTGGACGGAATTGAGTCTGCAAATGATTTGATGAATACTGGTTTTGGCCAATACGGAGAAATGAACAATGCTTGGACATCTGACGATGCGAAAGGATTTATTAAAATTTTAGGGAATGCCCAAAACATATTTTCATCTGTAAACAACGAAACTTACGAGTAATATTTTTTTAAAGGAGCAGAAATATTTTGCTTTTTCAGAAACATTGTTCCCGCTTTCCGTTACAATCTTTTGTGCCGAACACCGGCACAAAAGGATTTTCACTTCAATCGGGGCTAAACAGGAAATATAAGTGATTTTATCCTGCAAGGTTTTTTTTAAACCTTGTAGGTATTTAAAGTTCCTAAATCATACCTACAAGGTTTAAAAAAAACCTTGCAGGAAAGTAACACAACGTATAAAGTTTATAATACGTTTTAAAATTAAAAAATTATGATTAATGTTGGAATAATTGGAGGTTCAGGTTATACTGCCGGAGAACTCATCAGAATCCTGATGTTTCATCCTAATGCAAAATTAGATTTTGTATATAGTACAACCAACGCTGGCAAACCGCTTTCAGTAGCGCACCACGATTTGTTGGGCGATATCGAAATGAACTTTACCGATACTGTAAACCCTAATGTAAATGTGGTTTTCTTGTGTTTGGGACACGGAAAATCAAAAACATTTTTGACCGAAAATCAGTTTGCAAGTCATACCAAAATCATTGATTTAGGAAATGATTTCAGATTGCACAAAGACGAAGTTTTTGACGGTAAAAAGTTCGTTTATGGCTTACCTGAATTGAACAAATCGGCTATTAAAAACGCTCAATTCATTGCTAATCCAGGTTGTTTTGCCACTGCGATTCAATTGGCTTTATTGCCATTGGCGGAAGCCAAATTATTGAACAGCGATGTGCATATCAACGCCACTACTGGAAGCACCGGTGCTGGAGTTGGACTTGCAGAAACGTCGCATTTTAGTTGGAGAAACAACAATATGTCGCATTACAAAGCTTTTGATCACCAACATTTGGGCGAAATTTCAGAAAGTTTACACCAATTGCAGGATGATTACAAAAACGAATTGCTTTTCATTCCGAATAGAGGGGATTTTCCAAGAGGAATTTTTGCCACTTTATATACCAATTGTAACGAAAGTCTAGAGGATCTTGTAACAAAATACGAAGCGTTTTATAAAAACCAACCTTTTGTAAGTGTTACCACAACTGGTATCAATATGAAACAAGTGGTTCAGACAAATAAATGCATTATTAGTTTAATGAAAAAAGGAAACCGGATTTTGATTACTTCGGTAATCGATAATTTAGTCAAAGGCGCCTCGGGACAAGCCATCCAAAATATGAATTTGATGTTTGGATTGGAAGAAACCACAGGATTGCATTTGAAACCAAGCGGATTCTAGAAAAAATTTGTTTAAAGTTTAAAGTTTCAGGTTACTCACAGAACTTGAAACTTTAAACCTGAAACTTCAAACTAAAAAACAATAAAAATGAAGTTATTTGACGTTTACCCATTATATAACATCACTCCTGTAAAAGCACTAGACTGCACAATAACAGATGAAAATGGTGTGGAATATTTAGACTTATACAGTGGCCACGGAGTAATCTCCATTGGACACACACAACCGGATTATGTAGCCAAATTGAAAAATCAATTGGATAATCTTGGGTTTTATTCGAATGCCATCCAAAATCCATTGCAAGTGGAATTGGCAGAGAAATTAGGCAAACTTTCAGGATGCGAAGAATACAGCTTATTCTTGTGCAGTTCTGGAGCTGAAGCCAATGAAAATGCATTGAAACTGGCTTCTTTCCACAACGGAAAATCAAGAGTGATTGCTTTTGACAACTCTTTCCACGGAAGAACTTCGGCTGCAGTTGCAGTAACCGACAACAAAAAAATTGTCGCTCCAATTAATGCGCAGCAAGTGGTTACTTTCCTGCCTTTGAACAACCTTGATTTGGTGGAAACCGAATTGAAAAAAGGTGATGTTTGCTCAGTGATTATTGAGGGAATTCAAGGAGTTGGCGGATTGGACGAAGGAACAACCGAGTTTTTCCAAGGATTGGAGAAACTTTGCAATCAATACGAAGCGGTTTTAATTTTAGACGAAGTACAGTCGGGTTATGGAAGAAGCGGGAAGTTTTTCGCCTTTCAACACCACAATATCAAACCGGACATTATTACACTAGCCAAAGGAATGGGTAACGGTTTCCCGATTGGTGGTATTCTGATTTCACCAAAATTCACCGCTAGCCACGGATTGTTGGGAACTACCTTTGGAGGAAGTCACCTTTCCTGTGCTGCCGGAATCGCAGTTTTGGAAGTAATCGAAAATCAGAAACTAATAGACAACGTAAATGACGTTTACGCATATTTCCTTGAAGCTATCAAACAAGTTCCTGAAGTTGTTAAGGTAAAAGGAAAAGGATTGATGCTGGGAGTGGAATTTGATTTTGAAGTAGGACCATTACGCAAAAAACTGATTGTCGAAAAACTGATTTTCACAGGAAGTGCCAACAACAAAAAACTATTGAGAATCCTTCCTCCTTTGACAGTCAAAAAGGAAGCTATCGATACGTTTATAATTGCTTTGAAAGAAAGCTTGGCTGAATTGAAAGCATAATTTCCCAATAAACCTTTGTCAATGTTTTCAACTTTGACAAAGGTTACCAAACAAATAAGTAAAAGTTTATTCTTTTTTAAAAAGCATAAACTCTAACCAATAACCAAAAGACCAATGAACCATTTATTATCCATAGAAAAAAGAAACGCAGTTCTGAATCGAATGGCTGTACTTTTAGAACAAGAAAGAGACAGCATTAAAGCGATTAATCAACAGGATTTAAATAATTATTCTGGAGAGGATTTGGCTATGGAAAAACGTTTATTGGTTGATGATGCCAAAATTGACGGAATGATTTTGTCTATGAAGCAATTGGCTAGCCAAGAAGATCCTGTCGGGCAAATCCGTTTTGATTTTACTCATGAAAACGGAATGAAAGTAACCAATAAAACAGCTGCTTTCGGGACAATTATGATTATTTATGAATCCCGACCTGATGTAACCGTGGAAGCGGGAGGAATTGCATTCAAATCCGGAAATAAAATCTTATTGAAAGGCGGAAAAGAATCTTTGTTGTCTAATTTAAAAATTGTTTCGCTTTGGTACCAAGCCTTAGAGGAAAATGAAATTGATACGAATTGGGTAGAATACTTAAATTACAATCGCGCAGAAACTCAAGCATTTTTAGAAAAACCAACACAAAAAGTCGATTTAATTGTACCTCGTGGTGGAGAACAATTAATTGAATTTACTAAAAAACACGCTACTTGTCCAGTAATTGTAAGTGGACGCGGAAATAACTTTGTTTACGTAAATCAAGAAGCCGATTTGAAAAAGGCTCTTGACATTATCATCAACGGAAAAACAACCAATATCGGTGTTTGTAATGCTTTAGACAAGGTTTTGATTGATACTAAATTACCTAATTGGCAAGTTTTTGCAACAGAATTGGTAGCGGAACTAAAAAAATATAATGTTGAAATTTTAGGTGATACCGCTTTTGCAAATGCTACTCAGGTGCCTACAATTGAAAACGAGGAAATTTGGTACGAAGAATTTTTGAATTATAAAATTGTTATTGGAGTCGTAAATTCTGATGAAGAAGCAATTGAAAAAATAAACAAATATTGTGGAGGACATTCGGCTTCCATCATCACTCAAAATGATGTTGTGGCACAAGAATTTATGGAGAATGTGGATTCTGCAGCAGTATACCAAAACGCCTCTACCCGATTCACCGATGGCGGTCAATTTGGATTAGGCGGAGAATTAGCGATCAGCACAGACAAACTACACCAACGCGGCCCAATTGGATTACAGCATTTGGTGACCAATAAATGGTACGTTTATGGTGATGGACAGATAAGATAAAAGATTGCAGATTTAAGATTTCAGGTTTTAGAATAAATATTTCAATATTTAGAGACAAAGCTTTGTGAACTTTGCGTTTTTTGAGTATTTCAATTATAAAAAACTTTGTGCCCTTTGTGGTTAAATCCATAAGTGGTTAAAAAAATAAAAATGGCTAAAAAAAGAATATTACTAAAGTTAGGCAGCAACACCTTAACCAAAGAGACCAATCACATTTCGAGAGGAAAGATTGAGGATATTGGAATTCAAATTGCTGCTTTACAAGACAAATACGAGTTTATCATTGTTAGCTCAGGAGCAATTGCTGCGGCCAAACAATTTGTAAAACTGGAAAATCAGGATGAAGATGTTTTTGTAAAACAAGCTTTGGCATCAATTGGTCAGCCACATTTGATGCGGATTTACCACGAAAACTTCAGTGATTTGGGACTACTCACTTCGCAATGTTTGTTGTCCTATTCTGATTTTGAAAAGCAACAGTCCAAAGTCAACATCGTAAATACAATCAATGTATTGGTCAAAAACAATTATATCCCGATTATCAATGAAAATGACACTGTGGCTACAGATGAGATTAAATTTGGGGATAATGATAAATTAGCAGCATTGGCCGCTGTTTTATTAAACGTTGATATTCTGATAATTGCAACCAATACCAACGGTATTTATACCAAATCGTCAATACACGATGAAGTACCAGAAACGATAGAACTAGTAACTGATTTATCGCTTTTGCAAAAAGAAATTGGAGATAAAAAATCCTCTCACGGAACAGGTGGGATGCAATCCAAAATCGATTCGGCAGCCATTGCCAAAGCTGCGAATATTGAAACTTGGATTGTAAACGGACTCGAGGATAATTTTATGTTGAAGGCTTTAGCTAATGAAATTGCTTTCACAAAGATTGTGTAGTATGGTACGCCGATGATACAGATTTGCTGAAGCAAAAACGCTGATAAAGACTGATTTTTTTAATATTGAATTTCTTTAGATTGTAAAAAAAAAGAGAAAACAGATAAAACTGATTTTAAATATGGGTTTATTACATCAAGAGTTAACAGATGTTATTATCAAAACTTTTTATGAAGTCTATAATGAACTGGGTTATGGTTTTTTAGAAAAAGTGTATCAAAATTCCCTGTATTTAGAATTAAAAAATAAAGGTTATAAAGTTGAAGCTCAAAAGAAAATTAATGTTTACTATAAAGGAACCGAAGTTGGTGAATACTATGCTGACTTGATCATCGAAAATGCTGTCATCCTCGAATTAAAGGCTGCAGATGGTATTGTAAAAGATTTTGAAAATCAAATTTTAAACTATCTAAGAGCAACTGATTGTGAAGTAGGATTGCTTTTAAACTTTGGAAAGAAACCCGAATTTAAAAGGAAAATATATGAAAATAATCGAAAGAAAAGAAAAACCGTTTAATCGGCATCAATCATAAGTAAAATAAAAATCTGCTTTTATCCGAATCATCGCTTTAGCGAATCCGTTTAATCGACATGAAATTAATATAAGTAAATAAAAAATCCGCGCCTTATCCGTGTCTTCGCTTTAGCGAATCCGTTTCATCCGCGTCTAATCATAAGTATCTATACTAAACAAAAAAGCCATGAACTACATCTCAATAAAAGAAATAGATTCACTCCAAAAATGGGTAAAAGAAGCCATAAAAATTAAAAAAAATCCCCTTAAAAACAAGAAACTAGGAAAAAACAAAACCTTAGTAATGTTGTTTTTTAATTCTAGTTTGAGAACACGTTTAAGTACTCAAAAAGCAGCTATAAATTTAGGAATGAACGTTATGGTAATGAACTTCGGAAGCGAAGGCTGGACGCTTGAATATGAAGACGGAACTATCATGAACCAAGGCGCTTCGGAACACATTAAAGAAGCGGCTGAGGTAGTTTCCCAATATGCCGACATTATTGCCATCAGAGCATTTGCAGGTTTGGTTGACAAAGAAAAAGACAATGCCGAAACTGTAATGAATGGTTTCTTGAAATATGCAACTGTGCCAATTCTAAATATGGAAAGTGCAACAGGACATCCATTACAATCCCTTGCTGATGCTATCACAATGGCCGAGAACAAAACCAAACACAGACCAAAAGTGGTTCTGTCATGGGCACCACACCCAAGAGCATTGCCGCAAGCCGTTCCCAATTCATTTGTGGAAATGATGCAATTACAAACCGAAATGGATTTTGTCATTACGCACCCAGAAGGTTATGAACTTAACCCAGAAATCACAAAGGATTCCAAGATCGAATACGATCAAGACAAAGCTTTTGAAAATGCTGATTTTATCTATGCCAAAAACTGGAGCAACTATAAAGAATACGGAAAAATTACTAATTCTGACCCAAATTGGACAATTACAGCCGACAAAATGAAACTGACCAACAATGCCAAATTCATGCACTGTTTGCCTGTAAGACGTAACGTAATTGTGACGGACGAAGTAATCGACAGCGAAAATTCGATTGTGATACAGCAAGCCAATAACAGAACCTATTCGGCTCAATTGGTTTTACAGAAGATTTTGAAAAAATTAGACAAATAAAATGACTAAATTATCTATCATAAAAATTGGTGGCAACATCATCGACAATCCATCGGAATTAAAACAGTTCCTAGCTGATTTTTCAAAAATTGAAGGATACAAAGTACTCGTTCACGGTGGCGGAAAATCGGCAACCAAAATGGCGCAAAGTATTGGATTAGTACCTCAAATGATTGACGGACGTCGTATTACTGATGCTCCAATGCTAGATGTGGTAGTGATGATTTATGCAGGTGAAATCAACAAAAATGTAGTTGCTCAATTGCAGGCCAACAATACCAATGCTGTAGGATTTTCGGGTGCAGACGGTAATTTGATTTTGTCAACAAAAAGAAATCACCCAACAATTGATTATGGTTTTGTGGGGGATGTGCAAAAAGTGAATACCCCTTTATTGGAAACATTGCTAAAAAGTGGAATAACACCTGTTTTTTGTGCCATCACACACGATGGAAAAGGGCAATTATTAAATACCAATGCCGATACCATTGCCAGTGAACTGGCTATTGCATTATCCGAAGTATTTGAAGTTACTTTGACTTACTGTTTCGAAAAACCAGGTGTTTTGTACGATGCTGATGACGACAGTTCGGTAATCGAGCAAATCAATCACGAATTATACACTAAATTAAAGGCAGAAAAAGCGATACATTCCGGTATGATTCCTAAATTAGACAACTGTTTCAACAGCTTGTCCAAAGGTGTTCAAAAAATAAAAATTGGTCATCATCGAATGTTGCAAAACGAAAAAGCGATTTGCACAAGCATTGAATTATAAAAAATTGAAACACGAATTACACGAATTTTCACGAATTTAAAAGTAAAAATAAAAAAATTAGCGTCTTTGCGCCTTTGCGGTAAAAAACATGAAAAACATAGAAACCCTAACACAAGAAGCCATCGCTTTATTAAAATCGCTGATTGAAACTCCTTCCTTTTCGAGTGAAGAAGAGCAAACAGCGCTTTTAATCGAGAATTGGTTCAAGCAAAACAGCATTCCATTCAAACGGGAAAACAATAATATTTGGGCTTTCAATCAACATTTTGACAAATCCAAACCAACACTATTACTCAACTCCCATCACGATACCGTAAAACCGAATCAGGGTTACACCAACGACCCGTTCAAAGCCATCGAAAAAGACGGTAAATTGTACGGATTAGGAAGTAATGATGCGGGAGGTTGTTTGGTTTCCCTTATGGCGACTTTTGCTTATTTTTATGCCAAAGAAAACATATCTCACAATATTGTAATGGTAGCCTCTGCCGAAGAAGAAAGCAGTGGTAAAAAAGGATTAAACAGTGTTTTAAAACATTTACCGGAGTTGGATTGCGCTATCGTGGGCGAGCCTACCTTGATGCAATTGGCTGTGGCCGAAAAAGGCTTGTTGGTACTCGATGTTGTTGTAAAAGGAACTGCCAGTCATGCGGCTCACAATAATCCTGACAATCCAATTTACAATGCAATGCCTGTTATTCAATGGTTCAACAGCTATCAATTCGAGAAAGTATCGGAGGTTTTAGGGCCCGTAAAAATGACCGTGACCCAAATCAATGCTGGAAAACAACATAACGTAGTTCCTGCCGAATGCCATTTGGTAGTTGATATTCGTGTGAATGATTGTTACAGCAATGTCGAAATTTTAGAAACCGTCAACAAGAATCTAACTGCGCAAATAACACCGCGTTCGATGCACTTAAATGCCTCGTCCATTCCCGTTTCACACGGTTTGGTTCAAGCCGGAATCGCATTGGGAAGAACGACCTATGGTTCGCCAACCCTTTCGGATCAGTCGGTTTTGAGCTGTCAGTCCTTGAAACTTGGGCCTGGGGAATCCCTGCGGTCGCATTCAGCTGACGAATTTATATTTGTAAACGAAATCGAAGAAGGAATCCAATTGTATATCAAAATACTGGGAGACTTTTTAAATAAATAGATCATTAGATTTTTGGATTATTAGATAATCGAAGTAATCTAATAATCTAACAATCAGATAGAAAAAGACTTAAACATCTAAAAATCCAATTATGAAACTTTGGGAAAAAGGAATACCAACAGACAAACAAATCGAACATTTTACAGTTGGAAATGACAGGGAACTTGATTTGGTTTTGGCCAAATACGATGCTTTAGGATCGATTGCGCATGCCAAAATGTTGGGACAAATCGGACTGTTGACCAATGACGAAACCGAATCCTTGGTAGTAGCTTTAAACGAAATCATAAAAGACATAGCAAACGGAAATTTCGAAATCGAAGACAGCTTTGAAGACGTACATTCCAAAATAGAATATTTACTAACGGTAAAATTGGGCGATGCCGGAAAAAAAATCCACACCGCACGTTCCCGTAACGATCAGGTTTTGGTCGATGTGAACTTATACCTAAAAGATGTTGTCAAAGAATTAAAAGAGCAAGTAAAAACGCTTTTTGATTTAATGATGGAATCGGCAGAGAAACACCAAAATGTATTGTTACCGGGTTACACACATCTTCAAATTGCGATGCCTTCCTCTTTCGGAATGTGGTTTTCCGCCTATGCCGAAACCTTGATTGACGATATCACAATGCTGAATGCCGCTTTGAAAATTGTTGATCAAAATCCATTAGGCTCAGCTGCAGGATACGGAAGCTCCTTCCCTATCAACAGAACTTTTACCACCAAAGAGTTAGGTTTTGAAACTTTAAAATACAATTCGGTTGCAGCACAAATGAGCCGTGGAAAATCGGAAAAAACAGTTGCTTTTGCAATGAGTAGTGTTGCTGCTACGCTTTCAAAATTTTCTATGGACGTTTGTTTGTATATGAGCCAAAATTTTGATTTCATTGGTTTGCCTTCCCATTTAACGACGGGTTCCAGCATTATGCCACACAAGAAAAACCCTGATGTTTTTGAGTTAATTCGTGGTAAATGCAACAAGATTCAAGCTTTGCCTTATGAAATTACTTTAATCACAAATAATCTTCCAAGTGGTTACCACAGGGATTTTCAATTATTGAAAGAAGGATTGTTTCCTGCAATTCAAAACCTGAAAGCTTGTTTGGATATTGCTATTTTCTCTATCAAGGACATTAAGGTGAAAGATAATATTCTTGCAGATAAAAAATACGATTACCTATTTACTGTTGATACTTTAAACGAAATGGTTGTTACTGGAATGCCTTTTAGAGATGCTTACAAAGCTGTTGCCGAGCAATTGGAAGCAGGTGCTTATCAATCACCGAAAGAAACCAAGCATACACACGAAGGAAGCATCAATAACCTTTGTTTGGAAGAAATAAAAAATAAAATGAAAACTTCTTTTTAATTAAAGTATAGTTCTGCAATACAAAAAACCTCGTTTAATATCCTTAAACGAGGTTTTTTGCATATAAAATTAATCCTTACTAATTTTAAAACCTGCCAGTTGGTACTCTGGACATTTGTTGATTCATCCATTGCTGATTCATCATCATTTGCTGTTGGAACATCATATTGTGAAACTGCCAAAAATTATTATAATGCCCTTTATAGATTGAAAAACCATTTATTGAAAAATCAATTGGAATAATAATTTCTTGCTTCACATTTATGCCATCTACTTTTCCAGGTTTCCAAAAAGCTTGGGTTTTCAAACAAGATAAAAATTCTATTATACCATTATCACAAGCTACATCTACACCTTTAATAAGCTTAACTTCCGAAACCAATCCTGTTGGCTCAACAATACATTTAACGAAAGCATACCCATGATTATATTTTTCGATAGATTCGACAGGATATTTAAAATTATTATTGACTGATTTTTGCAAATCTTTTAAATCCGTCAATTTTGCATTTTTCTGACAAAACTGATAAATTTTATCGCCATTTTTCTCCAAATAATATATATTTTCTAAAAAATTATTTTTGTATTCATACGTAACTTCTCTGTCTTGAACTAAATCAAAAACAACCTCTTTACCATTGCCATTTTCATCAAGAATGCTCTTCCCTTGTTCATTGTTTACCTGATCATAAATCCTCCTATTTTCAGTAAACATTTGTTTACTTATTCTATGAATATTTTGATTCAAAAAATACTCAATTTCATTTTTAGGCTTATTATTAACATAATTAATCCTTTTTCTAATGCTTCCATTGGGATAATAAAAAACAAAAGTATCTCTTTTTTTATGAGGATAGAAAGAGGTAAAATCGCCTTCATATATTTTTACATCATTATTAAAAAAATAACTTAAATGAAAAACCGAATCTTTAACCGATTCAATTTTTGCATAATAACTGCTTTCTTTAGCGTTATCTGTTTCATCCCAAGAGGTATTATACAGAATCTTTTGATTATTTTCAAATAGTTTTCTGTACTTAAAAATCTTTATCAAAGAAGGGACATCTTTTACTTCATATTTACCTTTTTCAATATCAGATTTAAGAATAAAATCCGATCCGAAAATTTCAGCCGCCATCTTTTTAAATTTACCTTTACCATCTGGGAAAGTTAAAAATTCTGATGATCCACTAGCCTTCACCACATACTTTACATAACTGCCATTTGCTCCTAATGCAATAAATTTGTAAAAAGAGATACCATCAACTTTACTCATAAATTCAGCAAACTCCACTTTTTTTGAAGGAGAATCTCCAAACACTCCAACAATATCAACATTTTTCACTACTGCAAATGAATCCACCCCTATGACATAACCATTAGATTCATCTGCGACTATTGACTTCTCGGTATCGTCCTTATCAAGCTTAAACTTTAAATCCCTATCCTGTACAGAATATTTCAACAAACCTTTTATTTTTAATCCTTTATTATCAATATAGTAGCCATCCGTAAAATTTTCTCCAATCACATAGGATACATCAAGTGTTTTTTCTGGTTCATAATCAAAATCAGAATAACCTTTAATTAGTTGTCTGTTTATGTCAACAAAATGACCTATTTCATAATTAGGAATTGGATTTTGTCCAAATGAAAGGCAACTAAATGTCATTGCCAAGAGGTAGAATAAAAATTTCATATTGGTATTTGGGCTAATATTTATAAGAATGCCTGAAAAATTCAAGTCATGCGAAAATAACAATTTTAGATTAACATTCTTAAAAAAGAAAAAAAATTACAAAACAATTTCTTCCAAAATGATATTTTTAAATATCGCTATTTCATGATGAGATACAGTTTAAAAGATGTATGCTCTTCACCATTAATTAGTAATAAAAATTCTATATATTTGAGAGATATCTTAAATAAATAGCATGACAAATTTCGAAGAACGAGCTACTCAAACGCTTTTTGATAAAAATCACATTACAGAAGAACAATTCCAAGCCATTCGGGCGTATCGAGGACTGAATTTATTTTCAGTTCATAATGAACTTAAATTCTTACTATACCTTTCGATGCTGATGTTTACTTCGGGTATTGGAATTCTGATTTACCAAAACATAGACACTATAGGTCATACTGCAATTCTTGGTCTGTTGCTTTTGGTGACCGTGATCTGCTTCTATTTTTGCTTTAAAAACCATCCAGGTTTCAAAAAAGATGAAGCTCCATTCCCCAATCCGCTTTATGATTATTTGGTGCTTACTGCCGTCATATTGAGTTGTACGTTTGTGGGATATTTACAATTTCAATACCAAACTTTCGGAACCCATTACGGATTGGCCACTTTGGTACCGACAATCATCAGTCTTTTTTGCGCCTATTATTTTGACAACAAAAGTGTTCTATCAATCGGAATCACTGGAATGGCAGCATATTTAGGACTTTCAGTAGATCCAAAACACGTTTTTGAAAACGAGATGATTGACAATACTTACTTGAGTTATATTGGTTTGGCCTTTGGATTGACTTTATTGCTTTGGGTTTTATATGCGACCAAAATCAATTTGAAAAAACACTTCAATTTGGTTTATCTGACTTTCTCATTGCATTTGGTTAGTATTGCATGTATTGTCAATTTATTTCAGGATTTATGGTTGGCTTTTGGGGTAGTGTTGGGAATCGCAGCCTATTATTTTTATAATTTAAGTTTCCAAATAAGGTCCATTTCCCTGTTTATTTTCACGGTTTTATATGGATATATTGGAATGAACATATTAATGGTAAGGCTTTTAGATTCACTCCATCTGGAAGACATATTCTCTGTATTCATTTTCACAACGCCTTTTTATTTTATTGGCTCCATAATTGGATTTATAAAATTGATTAAACACTTCAACAAAAACACTAACGATGATAGTATATGATAAAACACTTTTAGACAACGTTTATATAGATGAAGAAGCCAATCGATTGAAAAAGTCAGGTTTCATTAGTTCTGAACAATACCAATCACTTGGACAACAATTACCTAGGCTCAAAAGTCAAAACAATATTTTTATCCGAATTGGCTTTTTTATTCTGGGTTGTATGTTGTATTCCTCAATTTGTGGAATGATATCGTTATTTGGACTGGCAATTATGGATGATGCTTATTTATTTTTCATCTACCTATTTGCCATAATTGGTTTTGGAGCCAAAGAATTTATGTCCAGAGAAATGAAATATTTTGGTTTTGGTTTAGATGACGCCTTTATTTTGGGAGCCATTTTAGCACTACAGATTGCAATTGGACTCACTTTTGAACAAAATTATAATCCAAACTATCTGCTTATTGCCATAGTAACAGCGATTGTTTCCAGTATTGCTTATTTACGATACCTCAATCTTTCTTTGACACTACTAGCCTGCTTAGGAATAACGGCAAGTGTCGCTTATCTAACATTTGATTATCTTATAATTGGCAAAGCCATATTGCCATTTGTGATGTTGTTGCTTTCAGGTATTGGTTATTTCATTTCTAAAAATAAGTTACAAAATCTAACCGTTCCCTATTATTCTAGCGGATTGAAACTAACCAAAGCCTTCTGCCTAATTCTATTCTATCTCGCAGGAAACTACTATGTGGTAAGAGAATTAAATTTCAGCTTGTCGGGAGAATATTATTATGGTGGTGTAAGTACCGAAATTCCTTTCGCCATTTTCTTTTGGGCTTTCACAATTTCAGTTCCTGTACTTTACTTGTTTTTTTCTTTGAAAAACAAAGACCGAATGATGCTTTGGATTGGTTTTCTGGCACTTTGTTTTGCCTTTTTTACCATCAGAATGTATCATCACGTTTTACCTCCTGAAGTGGCTTTAACCATTGGAGGTTTAGTAGTATTTGCTTTTACTTATTTTTCGATAAAAAAAACGAAATTCAACGAAACCGGAATCACGTTCAAAGAAGACCGATTTGCCAATCCTAATTCTTTTGCCAATTTGCAAACTCTTGTGGTTGCTTCGCAATTTGGACTTAAACCCGAGGCTAAAGTCGATGAATCACCAATGAAGTTTGGCGGCGGCGGATTTAGCGGTGGCGGTTCTGGAGGGGAATTTTAAGTTTACTACTAATATAAATTAGCACCGATTTTACAGTAATTTTAAAAATCTGCGTAAATCTGCTAAATCTGCGTGCTCAATTTTTCACGCAGATTTAGCAGATTTACGCAGATTTCAAATAATACAGCGTTTACAATCTCTCCACCAATTCCCCCGCATCAATAGCGTCATGCGAAGCATCATAAACTGATTGACCATTTTTGATTAGCAATAATTGTGGCGATTGGTGCACTACCTGAAAGCGGTTTGCAATTTCATTGGAAACGTCACGGTATTCGATCAAATCCAAAAAGTAAGCATCTACCTTATCTTCCAAAGCATATTCATTTTCAAATTGCTTAAGGGCGAATCTGCTTATACTGCAACGTGTGCTGTGTTTAAAAATCACCGCAGGCTTTTCGTCTGATAATGCTGCAATCTCATCCAACTGCCCTACAAATTGAAGCGGAATCCAATTGATTTTACTTCCTGTTACTTTCTTTTCTTCTGAACTACCGAATAGGGAATTGAATATGCTCATTTTGTCTTATTTTATGTCTTTTTGTCTTTTTAATATGATAAAAATCATCACGGAAACGTCAAATTGTCCGTAAATTTATAGTGGAATACCATTTGATGATTATTTTGCAAAGTTAGTTATTAAATAGTAAAATTCAGTAATCAACAATTGGTTATAACTGATTAGCCATAATTAAAACCTATTGCTAATCACAAGTAAAACAAAACATAAAAAACAAAAACCTTTAATCATGAACATTAATAAGTTTACCATTAAATCGCAGGAAGCTATACAGCTTTCGCAACAATTGGTTCAGAGTTTAGGTCAACAACAGATAGAAAACGAACACATTTTCAAATCAATTTTTGAAGTCGATGAAAATGTGGCTCCTTTTATTTTGAAAAAACTAAACGTCAATGTACCATTGTTTCTTCAAATTTTAGATGCAACAATTCAGAGTTTCCCAAAAGTTTCCGGAGGTGAAATTCAGCTTTCCAGAAGCGCCAATACTGCCCTGAACGAAGCAGAAATCATTGCAAAAAAAATGAACGACGAATACGTTTCCATTGAGCATTTGATTCTGGCCATATTTGATTCCAAAAGCAAAGTTTCCCAAATTCTAAAAGACCAGGGAGTAACCGGAAAAGGACTCAAAGCCGCTATCGAAGAATTGCGTAAAGGAGAACGTGTAACCTCAGCGTCGGCTGAAGAAAATTACAACTCTTTGAACAAATACGCCAAAAACCTCAACGAACTGGCACGAACCGGAAAACTGGATCCCGTGATTGGGCGTGACGAGGAAATTCGACGCGTGCTGCAAATCCTGACCCGAAGAACCAAAAACAACCCAATGCTTGTAGGAGAACCCGGTGTGGGTAAAACGGCTATTGCCGAAGGTCTCGCACATCGAATCGTAGATGGCGACGTACCCGACAACCTTAAAGACAAAATCGTATTCTCACTCGATATGGGAGCATTGATCGCGGGTGCCAAATACAAAGGGGAATTCGAGGAACGATTAAAATCGGTGGTTAAAGAGGTTATTGCAGCCGAAGGAGACATCGTGTTATTCATTGACGAAATTCACACGCTCGTAGGTGCAGGTGGTGGCGAAGGCGCTATGGACGCTGCCAACATTCTGAAACCGGCTTTAGCCCGTGGAGAATTGAGAGCCATCGGTGCGACGACTTTGGACGAATACCAAAAATATTTCGAAAAAGACAAAGCCCTCGAACGCCGTTTCCAAAAAATCATCATCGAAGAACCAGACACCGAAAGCGCGATTTCGATTCTGAGAGGAATCAAGGAGAAATACGAAACACACCATAAAGTACAAATCAAGGACGACGCTATTATTGCTGCCGTAACGCTTTCGCAACGCTACATCACCAATCGTTTTCTTCCGGACAAAGCCATCGACTTAATGGATGAAGCGGCCTCCAAACTGCGAATGGAAATCAACTCCAAACCTGAGGAATTGGATGTTTTGGATCGAAAAATTATGCAGTTGGAAATCGAAATCGAAGCCATCAAACGCGAGAAAGACGAAAGCAAACTCAAAACGTTAGGTTTGGATTTGGCGAATCTAAAAGAAGATCGAAACGTGATTTACGCCAAATGGAAAGCCGAAAAAGAAGTGGCTGATAACATTCAGGAAGTAAAAACCGAAATCGAAGATTTTAAACACGATGCTGAACGCGCCGAACGCGATGGTGATTACGGTAAAGTAGCCGAAATTCGTTACGGAAAAATCAAGGAAGCCCAAGATCGATTGGCTGTTTTCCAAAAACAATTGGCCGAAAACCAATCGGGAACATCCTTGATTAAAGAAGAAGTAACCCGCGAAGACATTGCCGAAGTGGTAGCCAAATGGACCGGAATTCCAGTGATGAAAATGCTGCAGGGAGAGCGCGAAAAACTATTACATCTTGAAGGAGAGTTGCAAAAACGTGTTGTTGGCCAAGAGGAAGCCATAGAAGCCGTGAGTGATGCTGTGCGTCGAAGCCGTGCTGGATTACAGGATATGAAAAAACCGGTGGGAACTTTCCTTTTCCTTGGAACAACAGGAGTTGGTAAAACAGAGCTTGCCAAAGCGCTTGCCGAATATCTATTCGACGATGAAAACGCGATGACCCGAATCGATATGAGCGAATACCAGGAACGCCACAGCGTGAGCCGATTGGTCGGTGCGCCTCCGGGATATGTGGGCTATGACGAGGGCGGACAATTGACCGAAGCCGTGCGACGCAAACCGTATTCCGTGATACTGTTGGACGAAATCGAAAAAGCCCACCCCGACACCTTCAACATCTTGTTGCAGGTACTCGACGAAGGCCGTTTAACCGACAACAAAGGGCGCTTGGCCGATTTCAAAAACACCATTATCATCATGACTTCCAATATGGGAAGCCAAATCATACAGGAAAAATTTGAGAATCTAAAAGGAAGCGTTGAAGCTGCCACCGAAATTGCCAAAATCGAAGTGCTCGCATTATTGAAACAAACCGTGCGCCCCGAGTTCATCAACCGTATCGACGAAATCGTAATGTTCACACCATTGACCAGTGCCAACATTGCCCAAATCGTAGGATTGCAATTGAAAAGTGTAACCAAAATGCTTGCCCAACAAGGCATCACAATGGACGCCACACCCGAAGCGATACAGTATCTGTCCGAGAAAGGTTATGACCCGCAATTTGGTGCCAGACCCGTAAAACGAGTAATTCAAAGGGAAGTCCTCAACCAACTCTCCAAAGAAATCCTCGCTGGTCGCGTAAAACCCGACAGCATCATCCTACTCGATGCCTTCGACAACGAACTCGTTTTTAGAAATCAAACCGAGTTAGTACACGAATAAATAAACATAATTCAATCTTTAAAACTGCAAGGTCACAACACTTTGCAGTTTTTTGTTTTTAGAAGCAGAAAGATTTGTGGTTTTATCAACTTCACTCCCGCTGTCCACAATATCTTTTATGCCGAAACCCGGCATAAAAGGATATTTGCTTCCATCGGGGCTAGGTGAGATGTTTAGTTTTTCAGTAAATATGATTTTGTTTATGTAAACTGCTATCTAAAGAAATATAGTTGAACATTAAAAAAATATTCCTAAGACAGGACAGAAATCATATAAAAAAGAGGAGTAAGCAAGTTTATCTACAAAAATTTAATACGATGATTCATGCTTTTAATTCAAGTTTTTATTTATTTTTGGTTGTAATTCTTAATAAAAAAAATTACACAATAATATTTACAACAACTCAACTCAATAAAATTAAGTTCATTTCAAAAACATAACCAAAGCCTACTAAAGATGATTCTACTATTACCCAAAAAAAGAATAGCTCCTAAATTTTTATTAATAGCTCTTTTTCTTTGTTGTATCTCGAATATATATTCTCAAAATACTTGGGAATTGTTAAACCCCAAACCCACTTACAAGACTGGAAAAGAAATTCATTTTACAACAGGTACAACTGGTTATATTATAAATGATAATGAGTTACTAGAAACAACGAATTCTGGTGTCACATGGCAAAAAAAACAAGATATTACAAATGGAAATGATTTAAAATTCAATCAAAACATTGGTTATATAGTTGGTAATAGTGGATATGTGCTAAAATCTATTGACAACGGTGTAACTTGGTCACAAGTAACAACTGGTTTTGATTTCAATTATAATACTGTAAACATAATTGATGAAAACGATATAATAATTTCAAGTCCTAATGCATTAATCAAATCTACAGATGGAGGTATTACTTGGATCAGCAAAACCATTCCTAATGTAAGTGTTAACAAAACTTTTTTCTTGACAGCATTGACTGGACACGCAGCTTGTGATAATGGAACTATGATTAAAACGATTGATGGTGGCGAAAATTGGTATGTAACTCAAAGTACAAATACTTTTCCATCAAATTTATTTACCGTTTATTTTATCAATCAAAACATTGGCTTTTATACCCGTGAACACGGATATATGTATAAAACCATTGACGGTGGAGAAACATGGACACAAGTAAATGGAATATCTGATGCTATTTATAATTTTTCTTTTATAAATGAAACTATTGGATATGCAATAGGTGAATATGGAGTCATTTTTAAAACAATAGATGGTGGAAATACATGGAATTGGGTGAGCAATCAAACTAGTAGAATCTATAATACTACTCTTTTTGGAATTCATTTTATTGATACCAATATCGGTTACGCAACAGGAGCTCGCGGTAGAATACTCAAAACCACCGATGGTGGAAATACATGGATTCAAAACTCTCCAACTTATAATGATGTTAATCAATTACAATTTCTTGATAAAAACATTGGATATGCCCGGGTTGGTAATCAACTCTATAAAACAACTGATAGCGGAACTAATTGGATCGACATTGGTTTCTTAAATCTTGGTCAATCCGTTTTTGCAGGTGTATTTAAATTTATAAATGAAAACTTAGGTTATTGGACAACAGCTGGTACTTATGGTGGTCAAGTATATAAAACCACAGATGGCGGGATTACTTGGGTTGTTCTAAATAACGGATGGAATCTTATAGAGGAAGGAATTACTGCTATTTCGTTTCTTGATGAAAATACTGGTTTTATTTCGGGAGGTTTTAATACAAGAAAAACATTAAAAACTATTGATGGAGGTGGTACATGGCAACAAGTGTTGAATGAAAAATTTGGGCAGATACAATTTACAAATTCTCTAGTAGGTTATGCAAACCGTATTGGTTATTCGGGCGGTAGAATGTACAAGACTATTGATGGAGGAAATACTTGGAATATAAATGTTGACGTAGATGAAAATATTAATCGTTTTGACTTTTTAGATGATAACAATGGTTATTTTGTTGGAGAAAATGGTTTAATGTATAAAACTAAAAACGGAGGAGTTACCTGGGAAAAACTAACAATTCCAGGGGATGACTATACAGAAGTGAAATTCTATTCCAAAAATGTGGGCTACATTTTTGATGATTATGGCAATATGTACAAAACAATAAATGGAGGTGTTCGTTGGAAAAATCTAACTAGAATAGACTCTTATGGTTCGCCGTCGAATTCTATATCTATTATTGAAAAAAACATATATGTAGGAAGCAGTAACGGTAAAATATTAAAAAGCACTATTTCATTCGATCCAATTTCAATTATTGCAAACCCAGTTTTAAACGCTTCGAATAATAGTGCTACTCTAACAGGAAATGTCGCGTCAAATGAAGGCTTAATAGAAAATATAAAATTTGAATATAGTACTTATTTTGTTTTTGAAAATAACATTAATACAAATCCGAATACAGTACCTTTTGATACTTCATTAGATTTTTCGACTACTATAGATAATCTAAATCCAAATACTACCTACTACTACAGACTTAAAGGAACTTATAATAATATTGAATATACAAGTGAAGAAATGAGTTTCACAACACTTCCTGACTACGTAATAACAATGAATGATGTATATAATTATTCTTCAAATACTGCGGAACTAACAGGAAGCATAACTTCTAATAAAAATGAGATTTCAAATATAGAATTTCAATACGGAGAGAATGGAGATTTTTCAAAGTTTAGTATTTTATCAAATAGTACGATAATTGCTCCAAAAGCAACGAGTAATGTTGTAAGTAATTTAATAAATTTAAAACCAGAAACTAAATATTATGTAAGAATGAAAGCAGTACATAATGGAATAGAAATATTTAGTTCTGTCAAATCATTTACAACAAAATCAGAATACTCCATTTCTTTATACAATCCTAGTATTAATGGAAACAATGCTACTTTAAGTGCTTATATTTATGCAAATAGTAAAGACATTAGTAATATAGTTTTTGAATATGGCTCAATAAATTATGAAAACAATATCATAACTAGTCCAAATATAATTCCATACAACACATCTACTTATGTAACTTCTACTATTCAAAATTTAGATCCCAATGCAATCTATTATTATAGACTAAAAGCTCTAAACGGCAGTGACATTATTTATAGTAAAGAAGGGGTATTTAATACTTCTGGAAAAATAATTTTAACCTCAGGATTAGTAAATAGTAATAATACTTCTTCTGCAAACCTTACGGGACTAATTAATGCAAATGGAAAGTACCTAACAAATATACAGTTTGAATATGGAATTACAGAAAATTATGGTTTTACAATAGATGGTTCACCTAATTATACCTATGATTATGGAACAAATACCACAACAGCAACTATAGATAATCTTTTACCTAATCAAATTTATTATTATAGACTAAAAGCAATATATAACGGAACTATCGTGTATTCAGACAAATTTGAATTTAATTCTGGTATTTTGAATACAATCGAGTCGAATATAAATGATTCAAAAATCTATTTATATCCAAATCCAGCTGAAAGTGAGGTAACTATTACCTTATCAAACGAATTTGAAGTTGTAAGTAGAATAATGATAGTTGATATTGGAGGAAAAGTTATATTCTCCCAAAATAATCCAGATATAAAAAACAATTTCAAAATCAGTCTTTCAAATCGTTCAAAAGGGGTTTATTTAGTTAAAATTATTTTTGAAGACAAAAATGTAATAACTAAAAAAATAATTCTAAATTAAAAATAGAATCCCGATGGCGCGGATAAAAGTAGTAAGGCTGATACTTTCACGCAACACATACGCCCAATATTGTCATCCCGACGGAGGAGGGATCTCCACAATACTATTCGACAAAGTAATTCATTTTTTCACTTTGAATGCGGAGCTACTTGCGGAGATCCCTCCTCCGTCGGGATTGACAAGTTTGCGGACTGTTAGGATGTTTTAAAAAAAACCTCTAGTATGATGCCTGCCACTAGTGACCACGTGCCAATTATTTGCAATCCAAAAAACAGAAAAGCAACTCCATAAAGGGTTGCTTTTTGTGTTTATACACTAATGACTATTTCCTTACTTATATTCAAACCCCTATCAAAACTATGGTTATTAAATATAAATTATTAAATACACCAATTTAATTCATAAATAAACTAATTAAATTGTTCTTTAGAACACTTTAATTGATATATAAAACAATTTAATTAATATAAACAACAATTTTATTATTCTAAATAACAATAAAATTGATTTAAAGAACAATTTAATTGATGTTTATAACAATTGAATACTATTTCAAACAACTTTACGATTCCGAAAGCCTTTGGAACCAGCTCAGCGAAGTGTCCCGACTTAAGTACGCAGAGCAAACAATACATCTTACGCAACATCAACGCCCCATATTGTCATCCCGACGGAGGAGACTCGAGCGATAGCGAACAGGCGAAGCAAATCTTCGTAAGTAGCTCCGCATTCAAAGTAAAAAAATGAATTCCTTTGTCGAATAGTATTGTGGAGATCCCTCCTCTGTCGGGATGACAAGTTTGTGGATAATTGGGATGCTGTTAAAAAAGCTATATACCTCTCTTTAGCCCCGATTATAGCGGAAATCCTTGTGAGCCGGGGTTCGGCTTACAAGATTGAAACGGAAAGCGGGACCAATGCCGATAAAAGAGCCAAAAATTTCAGCTCCAAAAAATTTATAATCGAATCCTTGGTCATCGAATGTTTCAGAATCTTGATTAATAAAACACACATTTAAACCAGTTCATTTTAAATATTTTCTTAACTTTATAAGGCATTTATATCCAACGAATTACTCTTATATATTCGTGTTTTTCTTCCCTATTTCTACAAACCGTTTGCCTAACAAATTTTGGTGGGTTTTATTTTTTTGATTTTACGTAATTCATTCGCAAATCGAATAAATACTTGGGTTTTACTACACAAACCGAAGACAATATTTTACTCTTTTGAGTCCTTTGGTCAACATATTATTTGAAAGTAACTGAATAATAATTTTAAAACTTAATCAAAATGGAAAATAGTGCAAACGAAAAAAGTCTTTACGAACGTCTAGGTGGTACTGAGGGAATAACTACCATTGCCACCGAAGTTATAGAAGCCCATATGGTGAACCCTGACATTAAAGCAAGATTTCTTCCTCTAAAAGATAACCCAGAACATTTAGCGGAAGTTAGAAAGCATGTGATTGATTTTTTTGTAATGGGTAGTGGAGGTCCTCAACAGTACTCTGGCAAAGATATGCACGCAGCCCATGTTGGAATGAATATTAGTCAAGGAGAATACTTGTGTGTGATGGACGATATCATGTCTGCTCTTGACAAAAATAACATTGACGAGCAATCCAAAAAAGATGTTCTAGCTATCATTTATTCATTAAAAGACCAAATGATTGGGGTGTAATAATGGGATATTTAAAACTGAAAACTATCGGAATCCGACTTCGTTCTTATCACAAAATACCTTTCATTACTAGTGCAATCAAATTGCAGAAACCTATTATTGGATTAACTTTGTATCTATAATTAATACTATAAAAACATTAAAAAATAGAATTATGGATATTTTAGAATTAATACAAAAAAGATATACTGCAAAGAAATACAACTCTGATAAAGCAATACCCCAGGAAAAAATTGAAGCTTTGAAAGAGATTTTACGCCTCACTCCATCTTCCATAAACATTCAGCCGTGGAAATTTACATTTGTGCAAGATCCAGAAATGAAGACAAAATTAGCTTCGGTTTCAAAACATAATACCGAAAAAGTAAATCAAGCCGGACTATTGGTTGTATTTAGTGTGGCGGATGATTTGGATGCTTTTCAAAAAGTGGTGGAGAATGAATTACCGAAAGCCAGAAGGGATTGGTACAATCAAATAAGAGCTAGTACGCCAGAAGCCGATTTGAAAGTATGGTTAGCCAAACAAGTTTATATAGCCTTGGGAGTAGGTTTGACGGCCAGTATTTCATTAGGTCTGGATTCGTCACCTATGGAGGGTATTGAAGCGGATAAATATGCGGCTATCCTTAATATGACGGCTTACAAGCCGCTGTTTGCAATGGCTGTAGGTTACGCTTCGGAAGATGATTTCAACCGAATTGAAGTTATGCCAAAATCAAGAAGATTGCTGGAGAGCGTCATAGAAACTATATAGCAATAGCTGAATATTTACGATCCGATAAACAAAAAGCAACTCTATTACGAGTTGCTTTTTTAGTTTATGTAATCTAATGAATAACCCGTAAATAATATAACTTTTCCAAAAAGTATTATAATACAAACTTCAACCAATACTCTGACCTTTAAAAAGTTGAAATTAATTTAAAAACTAAACATTATGAACAATATTTTCAGAGGCCTATTAGCCGGTTATGGAGCAAAAAAACTAGGAGTTGGATGCTTTGGAACAATTTTAGTCTTTATCATTATCTGGGTGCTTTTGGGGCAGTGCAGTTAAAAATTTAAATTCTATTCAACAAAAAAATTAATAATCTAAAAACAAAATAGTTATGAGTACAGGTAAAGTAATACTAGGAACAACAGCGGGTCTTGCGATAGGCGGAATTTTAGGAATTCTATTTGCTCCCGAAAAAGGTTCGGTAACCCGAAAACAAATCTTGGATAAAGGAAGTGATTATGCAGATGGCTTAAAATCAAAACTCAACGAGTTTTCTGATTCCATCACAGATAAACTTCAAAATGCAAAAGAATTTACGCAGGGGCTAACAGAGGATATGAAAGCAGAATTTGATGAAGCAAAAAATTATGACAATCAGTCTCCTTCAAAATATTAATCCTAATTAAAATATATTATGACTGAGGATACAACCCCCATAGCAATGCTTTTTGAGCGGGCAGAAGATTACAGTAAAACAACTTTAAAGTTGATTAAACTAAATGCCATAGACAAATCCGCCGATGTAGCTTCATCTCTCGTTTCACGACTTGCAGTGATTATGACCGTTGTATTCTCAGTTTTAATTATAAGCATAGGAGTGTCAATATGGTTAGGAAAACTACTTGGCGACGCCTCTTACGGTTTTTTTATAGTTGGTGCTTTATACGTGTTTATGGCAATTCTTCTTCACCTATTTCGTGAACAATGGCTAAAATATCCTGTTAGCAATTCTATTATTAAACAAATGCTAAAAGAGAAAATGCTATGAAGATGAGAAACGAAACAGATTCATTAAATGAATTGATTCTTCTACAGGAGAAGAAACACGATACTGAATTGGCCTTATTGAGAAACCAGTTTGATGTTGCCTATGAAAGTCTAAAACCTGTCAACCTGATCAAAAGTCTATTTCACGAAGTAACCGCTTCACCCGAAATAAAAAATGATTTGGTTGGGAATACCATTGGCTTAGGTGCAGGATTTCTTTCCAAAAGACTTTTTGGAGCCCATTCACAAAGTCCTGTAAAAAAAATTATTGGAACGGTAGTCCAATTTGCAATAGCAAATCTGGTTTCAAAACATTCAGACACTTTTAAAACAATCGGTGGCAATCTCGTTAAGCATTTTTTCAACAAAGCCAAAAATTAAAAATAAGGCGTTTCAGTACAGCCCTACCAATATCGAAAGAGTCCTGACAATTCATACAAGGCGCAAGTATTTAAAAACTAAAAAGCAACTCCATTTCGTGTTGCTTTTTTAGCTTATATAAGCTAACGTTTAGCTTCCTATTGAGATTATTCAGATTAAATTATTTATTGAAATTATGTTTTTTCTTATTTTTATTTATAAAAATTGCATTTTACCGATATTTTTCTTAAGTTTAACTAATATTATTACTGTTTAAGAAAGATCAAACCAAGCTAAAAAGCAGTAACCGTTTGTTTTTCAAAGAATTTAAAACAACTGAACGTCTTGGCCCTTATTATTAACCAAAAGAATTAATAAAACTATACTATTATGAAAACAACACTGAACATCTTAATTGATTTTTTTGCAACTGTTTATGATTTAGTAATTGAGTTTTTTGCATTGCAATATGATTTGGTCATTGGCTTTCTAATTTTTTTAGGGGAGTATTTAAAATGGGTAACTACTAGTTCTACCAAGTCTCCTGATTTTACCAAACATGCTGAGGAACCAATAAAAGTCCTCAATCAAAATCCTTTCGACGTGCGATAATTACTCTTATTTAACCCTATAAAAAAGCTGCAACTTTTAGATTGCAGCTTTTTATTTTTATTCCCAGAGGAATTCTAAATTTGAAGTTATATGGTTTTTAATTTTCTTTGAGATAATTTTCAAAAACATATTTCCCAACTTTATTCCCCTGTTCCACTCCTTTTGTACAGGCATTTCTAAAATGATACCCAACATAAACTCGGGATAACGCATTTTCCGTAGCTGCTTGTGTAAAACTACTGAGGTGGCGGGTTACATTTGGTAACGTAACACTGGTTTGTTCAAAACTGATATTATCACTTCCAAAAAAGTTACGCAGTATTTCTGCCCCTGCCCCACCATCGGTTGAATGGTTGGATGGGTAATCTGGTACTGGTGGAGTTGGAGGAGCCAAAACATTCCATGATGCATCACCTACAGTATTATCATTACCATCTGTATCACCCAATCGAATAGCAGTAATTGGTCTCCAGTATTTATAATAAAATTTGGCATCAAAACAGGCAATGTTTGCATCGGCTTCAGCTAATTGAAGTAAAGCCAACAATCTTGCGCTTTCCCATGGATTAAGCTTAAATTTAGCAATCATTGTTCGAGCAATTCTATTAAAAGAGGAAGGTGCAGTATCCAGCCAGAATATAGCAATCTGTGTTTGATCCGCAGTTCTTGTACTTCCAACAGCAGCGCCTAGACTTTTTACATCATTATAATCAGCGGTGTATTCTGCACTATTAATTGGATAAGGAGGGACTGGCCGAAACTGCCAACCACTGGTTAAACAAAACGGGGTTATATTTCCCCATTCTGGTACAGCTACAAATCCATTAAACGGTGGCCCATCAAAAGGAGGCGTTGATCTGTACTCACCTGGTAAAGTTCCCTGCACATAAGCAGTTTGTGCAGTAGCTGCACCATCATTGGCACGCAAATCCAAAATTGCTTTTGCAGCAGCTTTACCTAATGCAATGCCCTTTGTTTTTGGAATTCCATCAGCAATGGAGGCCAATGATACATTTAGTAAATTATCCGCAAATACCTGCTGTGGTGGTAATTGAGCGACAATGACATCATGTGCTGCTTGAGCGACCGCTGCATTGGCATCTGCATCTTTATCTCTTGCATTTTTCAATGCATAGGTTTGATACCTCGGGACTATATTATTCAGTGCATCATGCATAGCCACATTAAGCATGGCATAAATTCTTGATTCAGGCATTGGCGGCATATTCCCAACATTAGCAACAGCCTGCGTTCCTGCTTCATTCCATCTTAATACCATCTCTGAGGTAATCGTTCCATAGGCATGCCCATGCATGTCCGCTTTTTTTGCTGTTTCTCCATTAACTGAAGCGTCTGTGGATAATTCCTCTTGCTGACAGGAAAAAAACATCATAAATCCCACAAACAACACTGTTTTTAAGGGAAATAATTTTCTTTTCATTTTAATGAGTTTTAACGTGAAATTTTTTAAATAACCTTTTTGAAGTAACAATGAATTTTTTAATTCAAAATTTAAAGTCGAAAAATTAGCTGAAATACTAATTCTTTCAGGGATGAAAGATTTCAGTTTTTAGGGGAGTAAGAGAATCTTTTCCTCGTAAGGCTATTGTTCTTCTAAATAACTGAAAAACAATTAATTAAGATGATTAAAATGCGCCGCAAAATTATGCGAATAATTAACATCATTATTTTTTTATCCATCAATTACATAAATACCCGTTGAATAGCGTTTTTCTGTTATAAAAACTCAACATCAGCCCATTAACTTTGTTTATGAATTTTCAAAATCTAATAAATATTGACAAAAGCCACGAGCATGAAAAAACAATATCCTTATCTTTGGCACAATACCAAAACAACAATCGAAAAGCACATCCTTTCGGTTGATTAAAAAACAAAAAATGAAGTTCAAAGGAGTTATTTTTGATTTAGACGGAACACTGGTTAATTCACTTGAAGACATTGCAGATGCTATGAATACTGTTCTTCAAAACCTCAACTACCCTACTCATAATTATGAAGCTTATCAATATTTCATTGGTAGTGGCCTTAGAAATTTGGTGAGCAAATCGCTACCTGAGACACATAATGATGAAAAAAATATCGATCGTTGTTACCAACTGATGATTGAGGAATATAGCTATAATTGCACCCGTAAAACAAAACCTTATGATGGGATTATCGAATTATTGGATCACTTAATTTCAAACAACATAAAACTAAGTGTGTTTTCGAATAAGTCGGATGAGCTTACCAAGATAATCACGACTACTTTGTTCCCTAACTATTTTGACCCTATAGTCGGTTTGAGTATTGAAGCATTAAAAAAACCAAATCCATCTGAAGCCATAGCAATAAGCAAAAGCTTAGGACTAAAAACCGAAGAAATAATTTTCGTTGGAGATTCCGGTATCGATATGCAAACGGCCACCAATGCCAATATGCTTGCAGTGGGGGTGTCTTGGGGATATCGAGCTGAAGAAGAATTGATTGCAGAAGGAGCAAAATATGTGTTAAACAGTCCTTTGGATTTGATTCCCATTTTACAACCCGATGAAGTAAATATATTGTCGTAACTATTTGCTGAATGTCATAGATTAATTACTTGTAATCTTGTATCAGCAAGATATCTGCTATTTTACTGTACTGAAGCATTTTTCTCGAAAGTCAAATAATCAATAGCGGTTTCACCCTTGCTGTCATCTTTTAGTTTCACAGAAGTACCTGTGTTTTCAATTACTTTCCAATCCCCATTCAAATCTTGAAAGATGTCTTTGGGACCTATTGAAACCTTAAAAATTGTACTATAAAGATCAGCATCACTCGTGCTTTTGACTACCGACCACATTCCTGTATAGGAATTTGTTTCTTTGGCAGCAGTCAATACATTATTTCCCCCAAAAGTAAAATCATACCCCGCATAATTTGCAGTTTCATCCTTGCCGGAATCGTAAAAATAACCAACCTTCCACGTTCCGTCTTTTACGGCATCGCTTACGTCGTCGACCGTATTTTTACTATCATCATTACTACAGGAAACAAAAGTTGCAACAACAACAGTTATCAATAAAACAAATCGGTATATATTTCTAAATTTCATAATTACTTACAAGTCTTAAGTTATCATTGTTATAAATTCTGCCTTTTGTAAAATTAAGAATTAAAATCTGACTACAAATCAATTATTGAAAAGTAATACTTATCAATAAAAATCCTTAAATATTTAACTCCTATTTATGGCTATTTTTTCATTAAATCGATACATTTGTTAGGTAACCATATTTTAAAATCATGAGAATAGAAACCGAACTTAAATTAGGATTTAAAGATGTAATGATCAGACCCAAACGCTCTACGTTAAAAAGTCGATCAGAGGTTTCATTGGAAAGGGAATACAGGTTTTTGCACAGTTCCATCGCATGGTCAGGAGTTCCTATTATGGGTGCCAATATGGATACGGTAGGAACCTTTGAAATGGCATTGGCATTGGCCAAAGAAAAACTTTTTACGGCCATTCACAAACATTATTCTCTTGAAGAATGGGATGAATTTATGAGGAATGCACCCGAGAACATTTCCGATTATATAGCGGTGAGCTCAGGCACCGGAAAAAATGATTTCAAGAAAATAGGTGAAATATTTGAACAAAGTCCACAATTAAAATTCATTTGCATTGATGTTGCCAACGGCTATTCGGAGCATTTTGTGAGCTTTCTAAAAAAAGCGCGCAATCAATATCCAGACAAAGTAATTATTGCAGGAAATGTAGTTACTGGCGAAATGGTCGAGGAATTATTATTGGCTGGTGCCGATATCGTAAAAGTGGGAATCGGTCCAGGATCGGTCTGCACCACTAGAGTAAAAACGGGTGTGGGTTATCCTCAACTTTCGGCCATTATTGAATGTGCCGATGCCGCTCACGGTTTGGGAGGTCACATCATAAGCGATGGTGGTTGCGCAACTCCTGGTGATGTCGCAAAAGCCTTTGGTGCCGGTGCCGATTTTGTAATGCTTGGTGGAATGCTTGCAGGACATAACGAAAGTGGTGGCGAAATGGTGGAAATTGGCGGAGAAAAATATAAAAAGTTCTACGGAATGAGTTCGGAGACGGCAATGAACAAACACGTTGGCGGTGTCGCCGAATACCGAGCCAGCGAAGGAAAAACGGTTCAAGTTCCTTTCAAAGGGAATGTTATTGATACCCTAAAAGATATCCTTGGCGGAATCAGAAGCACTTGTACGTATGTAGGCGCTTCCAAATTGAAAGAATTGACAAAAAGAACCACCTTTATTCGAGTGCTGGAACAAGAGAATGTTATTTTCAATAAATGATTTTAAACTAAAACATCGGTCGAAAGGCTGGTGTTTTTTTTAGGAGCACAACAATAGTTTTTCATAACAGCTTCACTCCCGCTGTCCACAGTATCTTTTATGCCGAACCACGGCATAAAAGGATACTTGCTTCCATCGGGGCTAAACGAGAGATTTAGTATTTCAAAACATTGATTCCATAAATAAATCCAAACAAAAAAGCATTAATTTCGCATAAGCAATCAAAATGTGTTGATTGAATTTGGCAAAGCATTACCAAAATCAATACACTCCTTAAAAACAAATTATAATGGCATCAGGTTTTTTCGCACTATTGGATGATATCGCAGCACTTATGGATGATGTTGCCGTAATGAGTAAAATTGCGGCAAAAAAAACAGCCGGTATTTTGGGCGATGATTTAGCCGTTAATGCCGAAAAAGCTTCCGGATTTGTTTCCTCAAGAGAACTTCCCGTATTGTGGGCAATTGCAAAAGGTTCTTTCATCAATAAATTAATTATTTTACCTATTGCTTTTCTCCTAAGTGCTTTTTTTCCTTTGGCAATTATAATAATTTTAGTGCTTGGGGGTCTTTTTTTAGCCTATGAAGGTGCAGAAAAAATATACGAATACCTGTTCCCGCATAAACATTCAACTACAGAAACCAAAATTCAAGAGTTCACCGAAACCGAAATTTTGGCATTCGAGAAAGAAAAAATAAAATCAGCAATAGTAACCGATTTTATTTTGTCGGTAGAGATCGTAATTATTGCGCTTGGAACCGTGATTAAGGAAACTCTAATGTCCCAGATTGTTGTAGTTTCTTTTATTGCCATATTGGCCACCGTTGGTGTTTACGGAATCGTAGCCATTATTGTAAGAATGGATGAACTGGGTTTCAAACTTATCGGAATGAGTACCAAAGAAAATAGTCCATCAAAAGTTATCGGTAATATATTGGTGCAAGCACTTCCAAAAGTCATTAAAAGTTTAGCCGTTATTGGCACGATAGCCTTGATTTTAGTGGCTGGCGGTATATTTGTACATAATATTGATTTCTTGCATCATATATTGCCTCAATTGCCTTCCTTTTTAAAGGAATTTAGCATCGGGCTTACAATTGGGATGATTGTTTTGGGAATTGTAATCTTATTCAAAAAGATTTTTGGGAAAAGTAAACATCTTAATACATAAAGCCATGAAAATAAATAGAGAATGGCATTTGGAAAACAGAATGCCTAAAAACCCAAGTTTCGAGCAAAGAGTCCAATGGCATTTGGAACACCAAAAGAATTGTAAATGCAGACCAATTCCCGAGAAACTTCTGGAGGAAATGGCAAATAAAAAAGCCAAACCCAATAACGACTAATTATTGGGTTTGGCTTTTATTTTTATACTTCCACTATTTTTCTCTCTCCTATCTGTTGTCTCCACATCGCATAATACAAGCCTTTTTCATTTAATAAATCTTGGTGCTTTCCTTGTTCGATAATAGTTCCCTGCTCCAATACATAGATTCTGTCAGCGTGCATAATCGTAGACAAACGATGCGCTATCAATACCGTAATCTGGTCCTGCTTGGATGAGATGCTTCGAATGGTTTTCGTAATCTCCTCTTCGGTGATAGAATCCAGAGCCGATGTCGCTTCGTCAAACAATAGTAATCTAGGGTTTCTCAATAACGCCCTTGCAATCGATAATCGCTGTTTCTCTCCACCTGACACTTTAATACCGCCTTCACCGATAGTCGTGTCCAAGCCTTTTTCGGCGCGAGACAATAAATTTTGACAAGCCGATTTTTGCAGAACATCATTTATTTCTTCATCTGTTGCATTAGGTTTCACGAACAGTAAATTATCTTTTATGGTTCCAGAGAACAATTGTGCATCTTGGGTCACAAACCCCAACTGTTGTCTTAACTCGGTTAGGTCAATGTCTTTGGCGTTTATTCCATTGTAAAAAATTGCGCCTTCCTCTGGAGTGTATAATCCAACCAACATTTTAACCAAAGTCGTTTTTCCGCTTCCCGAAGGCCCGACAAAAGCAATTGTTTCTCCGGCTTTGGCCTCAAAAGAAATATCTTTTACAGCATAGGAAGTGGCGGTTTGGTGTTTGAACGAAATGTTTGAGAATCTCAAATTATGAATAAACCCAATTGTTTTTGGGAACAACGGTTTCTCTTCGCTTTTCGCATTCATCAAAGCACCAAAATTATCCATCGAAGCTTTTGTTTCGTTAAAAGTTGCTATAACATTTCCAAGTTCCTGTAACGGATTGAATAAAAAGAAGGAGAAAAACATTAACGTGATCATATCTCCCGGCTTGATGATTCCTTGAAAAATAAATAGGTACAACGCAAAAACCAAACCGGTTCTCATAAAATGCACCGTTGTTCCTTGAATGAAACTCAACGAACGGATAAAACGAACTTTCTTCAGCTCCAATCCTAATATTTTTATTGTTGTGCTGTTGAGACGATTCACTTCCTGCTCCGTTAAACCCAAACTTTTCACTAGTTCGATATTACGAAGTGATTCGGTGGTTGCTCCTGCCAAAGCGGTTGTTTCTCCTAGAATTTCCTTTGATACTTTTTTGATTTTTGTGCCCAAAAAAGAACTGATAAAAGCAACAACGGGAACAGTTGCCAAAAAAATAGGCCCCAACAGCCAATGGATATTAATCGCATAACCCATTACAAATACGATTCCGATAATCGTTTGAAAAACTAATGAAATGGATAAAGTGATGAACTTTTCGCAATCAATTTTCACTTTCTGAAGCTTTCCAAGTGTTTCTCCACTTCGTTGATCCTCGAAATCTTGGAAAGGCAATTCAAGCGCTTTTTGAATACCGTCGGTGTACATTTTTGCACCCGTACGCTGAATGATGATATTTGTGAAATAATCCTGAAAATTTTTGGCGATTCTTGACATCATCGCGGCTCCTAATGATAAAGCCAACCAACCCAAAACTGCTTTGGTGAAATTTGCATAATTATGATTGAAAGTGGCCACTCCAACTCCGCATTGATTCAATAATTTACCAATTATAATGGAGTCGCATAAGGAAAAACATTGGTTGATTGCTGCTAGAAACAAGGCTAAAAATAATAAAGGCTTGTGATCTTTGATGTAGGTATATAATATCTTCATTGTTCTTTCTAAAAATTGAAATACAAAACTACAAATATTGGATTCAAAAAATTGAAATTAACCCAATAATAACATAACAAATTGCCGTTATTATATAACACTCTCCTTTGTTTAAATTTTCATTTTTACAAAAAGAAATTAGTTATGCAAAAGACTCTCCTCATAGTAATACTCTTTATGATTTTCTGTTCGTGCAAAAATCACAATCAGGATTCTAATGCAGTCAAAAAAACAATAGTTCGGAAACAGCCCAAAAGTATTTCGTTTCATTTCGAAAAAACCAAACAATGGCTTGCAAAGACCTCAGACATTAAAGAACTTCGAATCGTTCTTGCCGTTAATAGAACTGACAAAACTAATATTGCTAAAATGGATTCTATCCTTATTCCTGGTGATTTAACTGGAGATATAGAGTTTTATCTTCCGTTTCCAATAGCTGTTCCCTACTTGAAAGACATCAATAAAGTCATTTTCTTTTCTTATCCTACGCAAACTTTTGCCGCTTATGAAAATGGAGATTTGATTTATTCTGGTCCTACCAATATGGGGCGAAAAAATGACCCCACACCTATCGGACTTTTTTACACCAACTGGAAAGCCGAAAAAACAACAAGCACTTTCAATGATGAGTGGGATTTACGTTGGAACTTTAATATTGCAAATAAATTAGGCGTTGGCTGGCATCAGTATGAATTGCCCGGCTATCCTGCCTCACATTCCTGTTTAAGGCTTCAAGAAAAAGATGCCAAATACCTTTACACTTGGGCAGACCAATGGATATTAAAGGATGATGAAAACGTACTCGTGAAAGGAACTCCCGTCATTGTTTTTGGCAAATACGATTTTGATGCGCCAAAACCCTGGCTGCAATTGGTTCAAAATCCTAAAGCTTTGAACATCTCGGCAGCCGAAATAGAAAACACAACGAAACCATACTTAAACGGTATTTTATCGGAACAGAAGAAAAGGGAAAAACTGCCTTGAAAAAGTCACACCCAATATTGTCATTCCGAGAAACGAGGAATCTTCACAAGAAGCTCCGCATTGTATAGACTTAGTTTGTCGATATAGCAACGGAGATCCCTCGTTCCTCGGGATGACAAGTTTATGGATTATTGGAGTTTAAAATAAAAAAATGCACTTGGTATAGAATCATTCACAATTCACAATTTACAATTCAAATCCCATCAACAACTTCCTTTGTTATTTTCAAACTCTTCTGTTTATCCTGATGATTAAAGATTGGAGCAGTAATCATCAACTCATCCACACGGGAATAGTTGATAAACTCTTTTAATTCTTTGGTTAATGTTTCCTTACTGCCTATAAATGAACCAGCCGTCATTTGGTTGACGTGAAAACGAGCTTCTTCGCTCATATCATTCATAAGATCAGACAAGGAAGCCACAGGAGGCTGCAACGGTTTTCTAGTATTTTGAACTAAATTCTGAAACATTTGATACAAACTCGTCGATAAAACTTCGGCTTCATTATCCGTATCGGCGGCAATTACATTCACGCAAGCCATTGTTTTTGGCTTATCCAAATATATTGACGGTTTAAAATTTTCTCTATAATATTCAAAAGCTTGAATCATTTGCCTTGGCGCAAAATGCCCCGCAAAAGCATACGGCAATCCATAAGCCGCAGCCAACGAAGCACTATCCATACTCGATCCCAAAATCCAAATAGGAACATTCGTCCCTTCAGCCGGAAAAGCACGAACTTTTGACGTGGCATTCGCTTCCGAAAAATAGTCCTGCAACGCTTTTACATTCTGCGGAAACCGTTGCGATTCGGTAATAAAATCAGGCCGAATGGCTTGTGCCGTCTGCGAATCGGTTCCGGGAGCTCTTCCCAAACCAAGGTCAATCCGCTCAGGATACAAAATTCCCAATGTCCCAAACTGCTCGGCAATAATTAACGGCGAATGATTGGGCAACATAATCCCACCCGATCCTACCCGAATATTCTGGGTCTGACTTGCAATAAAACCAATCAAAACAACCGTTGCTGTACTCGCTACGTGGGCCATATTATGGTGTTCGGCTAACCAAAAACGTTTAAAACCCAAACCATCGGCAAGTTGCGCCAGTTCTTTCGTTTTTTGCATCGTTTCGCTGGCATCGCTGTTTTGCGTAATTATCGCTAACTCTAATAAGGAAATCGGAATCGGGGTTTTCATATTCATCATAAGTTTGCACAAATTTAATCATTACCGCTTAGGGTATTTATGCCGAAACGTTAATTCAATTATAATATTTAAACCGAGTTCCTTTACAATTAATTTGGAGCAGAAGTATTTGTCATTTCATCAACAGTAGTCCCGCTATCCGCTTCAATCTTGTGAACCGAACCCCGGTTCACAAGGATTTTTGCTTCTATCGGGGCTAGGCGACATATTTAGTTTTTCAGGAGGAATGATGTCGACTTAAGATTAGTAAGATTTTGTTTCTTAAATTATAAATAAATATATATATATATATATTTACTATAACAATAATTCAAAAACCGACTAATTAGATACGATGTGCTGCATTGTTGGCACAAATAAATAAGATGGAGGCTATTTTGACAAAGTAAGTTAGTAACTACCAAAAATGACAACAAAAAACATGAAAAATTTTCTTTTTGCACTATTAGCGACTGGACTTTTAGTCCAAACCGGATTCGCTCAAAACCTTGACAAAACCAAATTGGAACAATATTTCAATATCCTTGAAACTAATAACAAGTTTATGGGAAGTGTGGCAATTTCTCAAAATGGAAAAATCATTTACACAAAGCAAACTGGATTTTCCGATATCGAAAATAAAGTAAAACCTAATGAAAATACTAAATACAGAATTGGCTCAATTTCAAAAACCTTTACTACTGTTTTGGTTTTTAAAGCGATCGAAGCTAATAAACTAAAATTGACCGACAAGCTAGATCAATATATCCCCGAAGTCCCAAATGCCAATGAAATAACCATCAGCAATTTGCTCAACCATCGAAGTGGCATCCATAATTTTACCGATGATGTAGAGTATTCAAAATGGGATACAAAAAAGACATCTGAAAAGGAATTACTTGCCACTATCATAAAGGGTGGAAGCGATTTTAAACCTGACGCCAAAGCTTCTTATAGTAATTCCAATTATGTGCTTTTAACATGGATAATGCAAAAGATTTATAAAAAGGATTACGCCCTTTTATTGAATGAACAAATTGTCCAGCCATTACATCTAAAGAATACCTATTTTGGAAAACCTACCAGTATAAAAGACAATGAAAGTTTTTCCTATTCACTCCAAAACGGCATTTGGGTAAAACATACCGAAACCGATATGTCAATTCCCTTGGGAGCTGGTGCAATCGTTTCCACGCCAAGCGATTTAACCCTATTTTCAGACGCATTATTTAATGGAAAATTAGTTTCAAGCCAAAATCTTGAACTAATGAAAACATTAAAAGACGGCTTCGGAATTGGGTTATTTCAAGTTCCATTTAATGAAAAAAAAGGCTATGGACATACTGGAGGAATAGATGATTTTACTTCAGCTTTTGCTCATTTCGACGACCAAAATGTAACAATTACACTTACAAGTAATGGCTCGGTTTTCAATAATAACAATATCTCAATTGCTTTAGTAAGTGCAGTATATAATCAGCCATATGAAATGCCATCATTTAAAACGATATCGGTTACCACTGAGGAATTAGACAAATACTTAGGAGTTTATGCAAGCAAAGACATCCCCCTAAAAATTACATTCACTAAAAACAATAACACCTTGATAGCACAAGCTACAGGACAAGCTTCTGCTGAACTCGTTGCAACTGATAAAGACAAGTTTTCATTCGAACTAGCAGGCGCTATTATGGAATTTAATCCCGCAGAAAAAACAATGAATTTAAAACAAGGAGGACAACAATTCGTATTCACAAAAGAATAAAACAGCAGACAACATTTGTGTTGTGCCACTTGCTGTCTGTAATATCCTTTTGGGCTGAAATTCCAGCCCAAAAGGATTTTTTGCTTCCATCGGTGCTAGGGAACCTATTTAGCTTTTCATCGTAAATAACTGTCTTTATATCTGTTAAGTATTTATATTTTAAAAAAACCACATATATTTACTAGTAAAACAATACAAAAATGCAAAGTCACCCAAAATTAAATGAGGGTATTCTGTAATACAAATAAATAAGTTGCATGCCATTTGAAAACTGAGAAATTGGCATAATTTTTTTTGACAATAGTAACCAAAACTGATTTACTTATGTGCAAAATTACTTTAATAGCAACAGTTCATAAAGAATATGGTAGTTGCAACTCGAAAGAGTTGTATAAACTTATTGAATCAATTGCTGCTGATGCAATTTTCGAGGAACTTTCTCCTAACGGATTTACTGCAATTTATGGAGGATTAAATTCAGGTACATTAGAAACAAATACAATCAAGTCCTACATACAAAAATATCCTATTTCTCATCTCCCTGTAGATTTAGAGAAAAATGAACTAATTAACAAAGATCTTAAGAATGATATTCTCGAAATGTTTGAAATATTTAGACAAAGTTACGAATACAACATATTGTTAGCTCAACACAACATTTTATCGCAACTAGTTGGTTTTCCATATCTAAACAGCAACCAATACAGCGAATTATCTGAGCGGAGAATTTCTTTGGAGAAAATTATATTAAAAAATATAAATCAAGAGAAATGGCTTTTAACATACAAACGATGGTTGGATATTATTGAACTGCGCGAAAACGAAATGGTTAAGAACATTTATAACTATTGTGACAAAAATAAATATACTAAAGCAGTATTTCTTATCGGAGCTGAACATAAAAAACCTATAATGGATAAAATCATAAAATTCGAAACGCAAAATAAAAAAGAACTAAACTGGAATTTCAATTATTTCATTTAATCCCCGAGAGCGTCTGTCTAGTGAATACCAATATATTCAGATAATTATAAATTTGTAATAGGCACGAGAATACAATTTTGATCCCGATTAAAAATATAAATAGTATAATTCCTTTTACTTTGTTAAAAAAGAAGCAGATAAAATCGCCATGATTCCAAATGACAAACAGGAATGAAGAATGGCGATACCATATTCCGCTAAAAAACAAATATTATCTTCATATGAAAATTATAAAATACAATGAGGGAATAGAAGTCCATTTTAAACAGGAAGGAAAAGATTCGAACAATGAACTTTCAATATTCAACTGCATTATTCCTTCAAAATCAAGGACACCCATGCCGCATTATCACTCCGATTTTGATGAAACCGTTTTTGGGGTAAAAGGAAAAATTAGTTGGACTGTTAATGGAAAAACTACCGAAATTGGCCCCGGTGATTCTGTTTTTATTCCTAGAGGCGTTACCCACAGCTTTTCAAACAATACAGCCGAAACTGTGGAATTCCTTTGCCATGTGAGTCCAGGAATTTTGAATTCTGACTATTTTGAAGATATCGCCGAAGTGATTAATGTTGATGGTATTCCTGATTTCGATAAACTACAACTAGTCATGAAAAATCATGGATTGATTCCTGTATTGGACGCTAAGCGCAAATTGATATTTTTTATTTTAGGAATTATCAGGAAATTAAAAAAATAGAGATTTGTATAAATTCTTCCGTAAATGCTCAGCAATGTTCCCGCCCTTCCGTCTTCGATTAAAACCAACAACTTTTGATTCTTTGTATAGAGTTTCATAACTTTAACTACTTTTTTTTAAAACAATAAAAGTCATGGAACCAAAATTTATATGGGCAAACTTAGCCTCAAGTGACCTAGAAAGAACAACCCAATTTTATACAGCATTAGGCTTTGAGCCAAATGGAAAAATGGATGAAGGAACCAGTTTTTTCTTTGGACAAAACAAATTTGTTATCAATTTTTTCGTTGAACAAAGATTAAAAAAGGATGTAAACGGCAATATTGCTATTCCTAAAGAAAACGAAATAATATTTTCCCTTTCTGCCGAAAGCAAAGAAGAAGTAAATAATTGGGTAGAAAAAGTTAAATCGGCAGGAGGAACAATCTTCGCAGCCCCTCAAGATTATGGAAAAGGTTATACTTTTGGCTTTGCTGATCCGGATGGTCACAAATTCAATATTTTGTATTGGCCTGGAATGTAAAACTTGTCGGCAACCTACACTAGCCCTAAGCTTAAAAATAGAATTATGAAGAACAATTGGATTAATCATCCTATAGTGTTAAAAGGAGTTGAGATAGAACTACTCCCTTTAGAAAAAGAACATTTAGAAGATTTATTTCTTGCAGCAGCCAATAAAGAAATATGGGAACTAACCTCCGTAAACTATTCAGTTGAAGAAATATTTTATCCTAATTTCAACAATGCAATGAATGATAGAGAAAAAGGAACAGCCTATCCTTTCGTAATTGTTCACAAAAACTCCAATAAAATAATTGGAACAACACGATTCCTTGAAATATTCCCTAATGACAAAAAATTAGAAATAGGCGTTACTTGGATAATGAAAGAATATTGGGGAACAACCGTAAACCTGGAATGTAAATTATTATTACTCGACTATTGTTTCGAAATTTTAAAAGCCAACAGAGTTCAATTTAGAGCAAAAGACAATAATTTACGTTCTAGAAAAGCAATTGAAAAAATTGGCGGACAATTTGAAGGGATTTTGAGAAAAGATAAAATAGAACCAAATGGAGTGCCTAGAAATACTGCTTTTTACAGCATTCTGGATGACGATTGGAAAAATGTAAAAGAAAGTATTAAAAGCCAAATTAAGTCAAGAATTAAGATATGAACGACACGAGCCATCACGATGAGCGAATGGCCAAAATGACATTCGCTACAGTATATCCGCTTTATATCACAAAAGTTGAGAAGAAAGGCAGAACAAAAGAAGAATTGGATCAGGTAATCGAGTGGCTAACCGGTTACGACGAAAAAAAACTGCAGGAACTCATTGCAGAAAAAGTCACTTTTGAAACCTTCTTTCAGAATGCTTCCATAAATCCTAATGCGCACCTCATTACTGGCGTAATTTGTGGCTATCGAGTGGAAGAAATAGAAAACAAGTTGACACAACAGGTGAGATATTTAGACAAATTGGTAGATGAATTGGCAAAAGGCCGTAAGATGGAGAAGATTTTACGAGTTATTTAGGACAACAATAATAATTTAAAACCAGCTCATATAAAAGCAGAGTATTTACAATCTAAAAAACAAAAAGCAATTCCATAACGGGTTGCTTTTTTGAATTTATTAATCAAATGATTATCCTTTTTTTTAAATCATAATCATTCCCGAATGCTCGTCTTGTCATTCAATGTCATTTCGGCAATTTCATCTTTTCTTTTAAAGGCAACTCCTTTGTGCTTTTGCATATATTCGATAAGGTCTTTGGTTTCTTTAACCATTTGGGGAGTTCCTCCAATACGGTCGTGAAAACTAATTGACAATTGTCTTCTTTTAAATTCGCTTTCGGCATACAGTTGTTCAAACTCCAGTTTCACCTGATTAAAAAATTGATCAGCCGAGAAATTTTTCCCCTCAATCAACACAATGTCATTATTGCGTATGGTATAAGGAACCACTGCAAAATCTTTATTATTCACTTGAACAATAAAGGGTTCATCCCTACTCAAATCATCAATATGGTACTTAAAACCAAGTTCCTGTAATATTTTCAAAGTATTTTCTCCTCTGCGCAACCAATTGGCATTGTAACCAATAGCCTTTGCTCCGGTAACACTTTTGATGGCATCAACTCCGTCCTGAATGAACTTTTTTTCATCTTCATAAGAAAGATTGTATTGTGAACTCCAATTCATTCCGTGTGCAGCGGCTTCGTGTCCCCTTTCCACAATTTCCTTTGCCAATTGCGGATTTTTCAGCACAGCTGAACCGACCATATGCGAAGTTACTTTGATACCTAGGGTATCCCAATTGTCCAACATTCGCGGAATGCCTTCTTTATAACCATATTGGTACCAGGTTGCAGCGGGCAAATCCAGATAACCTTTATCTAAATTTTTCGGAAAAGGACTTTCTGCATTATCAGGCTGACCACCAGCTTCAAATTGCATTGAAACGGAAACAACCAAACGTGATCCGTCTGCCCATTTTGATTTTCTATCCATAATAGTGTTTGTTTTATCGTTTATTAAAAAATTATCAAGTGATAACATACTTGCCACTCCAGCCATACCGGCTTGTTTTATAAAAGTTCTACGAGAATTCATCTTGATTTATTTTAAAAATACAGTATCCAAAGCATAACTGTTGTTGGTTATAAATTGCAGTAGAACCGCAAATAAAATAAGATGCAACAACTGAGAAGGAATGGCATCCCAGTTTTCAATCATTGCTGTACCAAAAAGTAGTATTAGCATTACTATCGCTCCCGCAAATGCGGCAGGTTTTGTAAACAATCCTGTAAGCAACAGTAATCCTATGGTAAATTCGGCTATTGGCAAAACATAACTAAATGGTAAAATCAATGCTTTGGGTAACATCGTTTTCTCAAAATTTCCAACCATCCATTGACTAAAGGTACTTAATCTAGGTAAACGGACAAGTCCGTGTCCAAACATACTGACTGCAATTGTGAGACGTAAAATCAAAAAAGTGTAAGTGTTCATAGCTATTTATTTTAATTGTTATTGATAAGACAAAGTTCCTATCAAAAATTTCAATAAATTTGTACATATACATTGAAAAATTGTACATATAAAAGATGCTGATCAAAAATCTTTACCTACCGTTCGAAATCGGAATATTAGAAACCGATTCATATACTGCCAATGAGCATCGAAACACTTATTTTGAAATGTTTTTCATCCTTGAAGGAAAAGGAATCCAAATCATAAACCAACATCAATTGGAATATGTTCCCAATAAACTTTTTTTAATGTTTCCCCAAGACACACACGGGTTTGAAGTAATAGAGAAAACTACATTTTTCTTTCTTAGATTCAATGAAAGTTATCTAAAAACACAAGACAGAGAATGGCTAAAAAAACTGGAATATATTTTCTACAATCATAATCATTTGCCGGGTTGTATCCTTAAAAACACAGAAGACAAACCCTTGATAAGAGCATTGGCAGAAGCTTTAATAAAAGAACAGAACGGGCAAAATGGCTATAAACAGGAGGTAATGCAACAACTAATAAATACTGTCATAACAATAGCAGCACGAAATATTGCCCTGTTGGAAACAGCAAACCAATACCATCCAACCCAACCATTGTCTGTATTGGGTTATGTACACCAAAATATTTATTTTCCAAATGCCTTAAAAATTGAAAAATTAGCCGAACATTTTAATTTATCACCCAATTATATGAGTGAGTATTTTAAAAAACAAACAGGGGAAAGTTTTCAGCACTACATCAATTCCTATAGGATGAAACTGATTGAAACACGTCTGCTTCATACAGCTTTTCGATTGAATGAAATTGCAGATGAATTTGGTTTGACGGATGTGAGCCATCTCAACAAACTATTCAAAAACCACAAAGGAATGAACCCCAGTGAATTTAGAAAATTGGCTAATATTGATAGAAAAGCAAACGAAACAAAAACATAAATTGAAGTCAATAATCTTCAGTCCTTAGAATCTAAGCGTATTCCTGTAAACTCATCGACACTTTAAGTCATAATAAACTACTAAACTTACCATTTCCGTTGCCTATTTCCATTATTTTTATAACTTTATGATTCAATAACCCAAAATAGAGTATAATGAAAATAGCAATTTTAGGAACTGGAGCCGTTGGCACAACAATAGCCACCAAATTGATTGAATTAGGTCATCAAGTAATGATTGGCTCCCGTAGCAAAACCAATGAAAAAGCCATCGAATTTGTTAATAAATTTGAAAAAAATGCGAGTAATGGTACTTTTGAAGAAGCAGCAACTTTTGGAGAAATCGTCTTCAATTGCGTCAAAGGACAATTTACAATTGAAGCTTTAAAGCAAGCTGGAAACGGAATCTTCAATAAAATTATCATTGACATTTCTAACCCTATCGATACTAGCAAAGGAATGACATTTAGTTTAATTCCGGGACTTTGCAACACCAATTCATTGGGAGAAGAAATTCAAAAAACATTTCCTAATACAAAAGTGGTAAAAACCCTAAACACCATGTGGAGCACCCTGATGATGATTCCGTCCATGCTCAATGATGGAGATCATACCAATTTTATATGTGGCAATGATGAGGAAGCCAAAAACATAGTGAGAAATTTACTAAAAGAAATTGGATGGAAAGACGAAGCTACCATAGATTTAGGAGATATTACAGCCTCTAGAGGCACTGAAGCAATGCTCCAATTGTGGTGGAAAATTTGGGGAGCCACTATGGGAACTTTCAGCATTAAAGTTGTCAATTAATAAAAAATACCTTTGATCATCTTATATTAAATGCCTCCAAAAAGCTAAGACCTTTTTGGAGGCATTTTTCTTTGCTATTTATGTAAAACTACAACCGATTGAACTTTCAAAAAAATCTAAAAACCATTACCGCTACTCTTTTAAAAAATAACTATTTTTGCAGTCTAATTTTTTTACCATGTCAAAGAAGAAATACAAAATAGCGGTGATTCAATTGAATCTAAACGATGTTGCCGAAAACAACCTTAAAAAATGTTTGAGTTGGGTACGCGATGCCGCCAATCAAGGGGCTGAGGTGATTTCGTTACCTGAATTATACAGCAGTCATTATTTTTGTCAAAGTGAAGATGTTGACAATTTTGCTTTAGCAGAACCATTGTACAGCACTTCATTTATTGCTTTTAGTGCTTTGGCAAAAGAATTGGGAGTGGTAATCATTGTTCCTTTCTTCGAAAAAAGAATGGCAGGAATCTATCATAACAGCGCCTATATTATTAATACTGATGGATCCGAAGCAGGATTGTACCGCAAAATGCACATTCCGGACGATCCCCATTTCTATGAAAAATTCTATTTTACGCCAGGTGATTTAGGTTTCAAGGCCTTCCCTACCGAAAAAGGAAAAATAGGTACTCTAATTTGTTGGGATCAATGGTACCCGGAAGCGGCTCGTTTAACAGCCTTACAAGGTGCCGATGTGTTGTTTTACCCAACGGCAATTGGATGGCATCCGCTTGAAAAAGAACAGTACGGTGAAAACCAACACGGTGCTTGGATGAATGTAATGAAAGGTCACGCCGTTGCCAATGGTGTGTATGTAGCAGCTGCCAACAGAATTGGTTTGGAACAATATATTGAAGGAACTGCAGGAATTCAATTTTGGGGATCGTCATTTATTGCAGGACCACAAGGTGAGATTTTGGCGCAAGCCTCACATGATAAAGAAGAAATCCTGATTGCCGAAGTAGACTTGGATTTACAGGAAAATGTGCGTCAGAACTGGCCTTTCTTTAGAGACAGAAGAATTGATGCATTCGGAGATATTACCAAAAGAGCAATCGACTAACATTCTCTTTTTAGAATAAATAAAAAACTACCAACCGTAAGTAATTACAATTGGTAGTTTTTTTTTTAGATTATATGTTTTAAAAAAAACTCAGCAACTTCCCCCTAATTCAAATCCGGTTGGTAAATTTTAACTGAACCATCTCCTTCACTGCTTACTACAACTAAGCTTCTTTTGTTTGGACTTTTGGAAGCTGGAATAAACAATAAACCTTCTGGAGCATCGCCTGTTTTTAATGTTTGTAGATATTTTGGTGCCATTGGATTACTCACATCATATACCATAAAGGCATCGGCTCTTTCTAATCCAACAAAAAGAATTTGCTTATCTCCCATTTTAGTGACATAAACGGCTTCTGGTTCCACACCTTTATCATCACTCCTTCCGTCATCATAAACTCCAAATTCGTATGCTTTTTTGTCCAATTCATTTTTACTGTCAAAAACCAATTGACCTGTAGCTCCATTCCATATTGAAAAAGAACGAGCACCAAATCCAACTAGTTCATCAAAATCTCCATCTCCATCAGTATCACCCATTTTGGTATTGATATTCAATCTTCCCATACTTGCATCAGCTTTTAATGCCGCTGCATTTGGAAAAATAGTTGGATCCAATATAACAGAAGAACTACCAATTCTTTTTACATCTACAAAAGCAGAGTATTCTCTTGCATCACCTTCATTTGCGGTAACAATATATTGCACTTTATTTACCTCAAAATTACTAATCGCATCCGGTTGGAACATTCCTTTTAGTTTCCAAGGATTAAAAGCAATAGCGCCATCTTTATCACTAATATCTATCGCGTTTTCGGCTAAACTGTAATCTTTATAACCTAAAGGAAAAAGCTGTGTGATTGTTTTGGTTGTCAAATCAATTTTGGCAATACCATTGTTCTCCTGTAAAGTTACCCAAGCTGTTTTAGAATCAGCAGAAACGGTAATATATTCTGGCTCGATATCGGCAGAAAAATTATTTGTTGGACTTGCAATTCTAAATCCTTTCGTTTTTAAATTCGATAATTGATCACTAAAACTGGCGAAATTTAAAGTTGTAACAGTATAGCCGGAAGCAACATCAATAATTGAAACAGATCCATCTGGGTCTTGCGAATAATTATCATTTGGTTCTCCTTCGTTAGCCGTTAATATGAATTTTCCATCATGTGAATAAGTAATCATATCCGGCAAGGCACCAACTGCAACTTCTTTTACAAAAGCATAATTTGAAGTATCAAAAATAACCACTTTACCTGGATCTTGCTTGTTTAATGTTGATTCCATAGCAACTGCCAATTTCCCATTAAAAGTTGCCACACTATTGGCCGCTCCATTATAAGGAACCAAATCAATACTGGTCACTAAAGTCGGTTTCGATGGATCCGAAATATCAATTACATCAATTTTATTGGCACTGCTGTTATTTACTGTAAATAATTTTTTAGTGGGTTCATCATAAGCACTTATTTCTGCTGCTCCAGTACCACCAATAGTCAAGGAACCTATTTCTTTGAAAGTAGAAGGATCTTCGTTTACTGTTTCTTCAGGCGTATCATTGGAATCACTACTATTTTCACAACTCACAATTAAAAATAACGCTGCAAGGACAGCCACACTTTTCTTTATCATCTTATTAATTTTTAGTTTTTCCAAAATTACTCCCGATAACCAAAGCACTTATTACGTGAATATTATAAAATCTTTAATATAACTATTCATATGAATTTGATTTACATCCAAAAGAATAAAATGTAAGCATCAGAATTATTTATTAATTGTACTGTTTGCTTATCTTTGCACGCATTACAATTAGCTTTTACTATGACTACACTTACAAGAAGATTCCCTGCAGAATGGGAAAAACAACAAGGAATTTTATTGTGTTTTCCACATAACGGAAAAGATTGGCCAGGAAAATACGAAGCCGTTCAATGGGCTTTTGTTGAATTCATAAAGAAAGTTGCAACTTACGAGCAAGTGTTTTTGGTTGTTGCCGATGAAAATCAAAAAAACAAAGTAGCCGAAATGCTGGAAACTGCTCATGTAAAAATGAGTAATATTTCTTTCATTATACATAAAACCAATCGCAGTTGGATGCGTGATTCTGGACCGATCATTGTCAAAAATGGTACAAAAAGAGAAGCTTTAAATTTCAATTTTAACGGTTGGGCAAAATATAAAAATATTAATTTAGACAAACACGTTCCTGCAAAAGTGGGGGAATTTCTAAATATGCCCGTAACCCAGGTAATGTACAAAGGGAGGCCAGTAATTGTTGAAGGAGGCGCTATTGACGTAAACGGAAAAGGAACACTGTTAACTTCTGAAGAATGTTTGATGCATCCCGATATTCAAGTTAGAAACGCAGGATTTACCAAAGAAGATTACGAAGCAGTTTTCAAAGAATATCTAGGAATTACCAATGTAATTTGGTTGGGAGATGGAATTGAAGGTGATGATACGCATGGACATATCGATGATTTATGCCGATTTGTAAACGAAGACACAATTGTAACAATAGTCGAATTGGATCCAAATGACAACAACTACAAACCGTTACAAGATAATCTGAAAAGACTGCAAAATGCCAAACTAGAAAACGGAAAAGCTCCAATTGTGGTAGCATTACCAATGCCAAAAAGAATTGATTTTGAGGATTTGCGTCTACCAGCCAGTTATGCCAATTTCTTGATTTTGAACAATTGTGTTTTGGTTCCAACCTTTAATGATGCTAATGATAGAGCTGCGCTAAATATTTTGGCAGAATGTTTCCCTGATAGAGAAATCATCGGAATCAGTGCTATTGACTTCATTTGGGGATTTGGAACGTTGCATTGCTTGAGCCAACAAATTCCGGAATAGATTTATCACAACAAAACTTAAACTCATTTGAGTTGTATTAATAAAAAAAGACTTGTAGAAATCTACAAGTCTTTTTTTATTATTGGATAAAACCCTTTTAGTCTCTCGTAAAAGGTAATTTTTGATTTGAACTAATAATCATGTCAAATGCGTTTTTAGCTTCGTTAAATTCAAATGTAACCCCAGCATCTTTGGATTCAAATTTATCTTTACCAATAGATGTAAGAGGGAATTTTGGATAATCGGTGATTTCAGCATAAAGCACACCATTTTTCTCTGTAATCTCAATTTTCAAAGGTGCAGCTTTAGTAGAAAATTTACCTAAGTAACCGTCCAAAACGATGTCTTTTTCAACAGTTCCACTACCTGATTTCCAAGTGTTATTGCTTTCATTCACATCTGGAAATGCATGATCCGGATCAATCACCACACTCTCTATTTCTTCGGTAGTATTCACCTTGAAAGACCAATCTGTATTGCGTTGCCAAATTTCCACAGGCAATTTAACACGAGTTACTTTTCCACTTTTTGTTTTTACATCCAAAACAACTGGCATAGCCATTTTTTCAAAATTTTCGATTGTGATTACAGATCCTTTGCTAGCATCATTTTTTACATATTTAACAGAATTCACACCTTGATCCAAACGCCAATTATTTACAAACCAACCTCTCCAAAACCAGCTTAAATCTTCACCCGCGACATTCTCAATGGTTCTAAAAAAATCGTCTGGTGCTGGATGCTTGAATGCCCAACGTTCTACGTAAGTTCTAAAAGCTAAATCAAAACGTTCTGGCCCCAATATTTGTTCTCTTAAAGTAACCAATCCAGCACTTGGTTTAAAGTAACATAAAAGACCAATGTTTTTTTCCTTCATATTATCAGGAGAACTCATGATTGGTTCATTCTTTGGATCTGTAAAGTATTCGGCATTTTGATGAAAATCAGTTGGCTTACTTTTATATTCTCCATTATTGAAATCAACTGAACTAATTGAATTAATAAAAGTATTGAATCCTTCGTCCATCCAACCAAATAAACGCTCATTCGAACCTACAATCATTGGGAACCAACCATGACCAAATTCATGATCCGTAACTCCCCATAAATCCTCTCCTTTGGATTCCCATCCGCAAAATACAATTCCTGGATATTCCATTCCGCCTTCATTTCCGGCAACGTTGGTTGCAACTGGGTAAGGATATTCAAACCATCTTTTTGAATAATTCTCAATAGAAGTTTTAGTATATTCTGTAGCACGTCCCCAAGCTTCATTTCCAGCACTTTCGACAGGATAAGCAGATAATGCAAAGGATTTTGCACCACTAGGTAAATTAATTCTTGCTCCATCCAATATAAATGCAGGTGAAGATGCCCATGAAAGATCACGTGCATTTTTAATTTTAAAATGCCATGTTTTTTCAGAAGTAGTTCCTGCTTTTGAAGCATTGGCTGCCACTTCCTCTGCAGTACGAATCATCACAGTTTTTTCACTTTGTTTGGCTTTGGCAATTCTTTTTTGTTCTTCAGCAGAATAAACCGCAGTTGGATTTAACAACTCTCCAGAACAAACTACAACGTGGTTGGAAGGCACTGTAATATTAACATCAAAATCACCATACTCTAAATAAAACTCAGAAGCACCCAAATATGGATTGGTATTCCAACCTCTCAAATCATCATACACACACATACGAGGATACCATTGGGCTATAGTGAAAATTTTACCGTTTTTAGTATCTAAAACTCCCATTCTATCTGAACCTTCTTTTGGAGAAATGAATGAAAAATCAATTTTTATTTTCACAACTCCACCTCTCGCTTTCAAATCATCTGGTAGAAAAACTTGCATTCTAGTATCCGTGATAATATATTTTGCCTCTTTTTCAACAGATTTACCTTTGGAAGTACTAACAATCTTAACTGATTTAATTTTATGACCTCCGTCAAAAGCCTCACCTTGGGCACCATTGCGACTACCTGTTAATGGAACAAGAGCGTTTCCTCTAGAATCAGATTTAAATAAATTTTGGTCCAAGTGCATCCATACAAAGGACATTTTATCATAACTATTGTTAGTATAGGTAACTATATCAGTCCCTATAATCTCATTTGTTTTTTCATTCAGTTTAGCAGTCAATTTATAGTCTGCTCTGTTTTGCCAGTATTCATGACCTGGCTCACCGCTAGCAGACCTAGTAGATGTACCATTATTTACATAAAAAAATGGCCCAAAGGCATCATGATAATCATACTTTGAAACTGGATTGGTAGTAGATGTGCTAGTTGCAGGAGCATCTTGACTCCATGAAGTACTAAACACTGTTAATAAAGTCAGTTGAAACAAGACTTTAATACAATTGTTTTTCATAAGGTAAATTTTTATTAATTTTTATTGGAAGTATTACATAATTAATATTTCAGCAATCTATATTTGAAACTACTTTCATTATGCTTATTTCATAAAATTTGTGTTTCTAAAGCAAATTAATGGAAAAAAAATCAAATTTCCGCTTAAAATTAAGAATTTGATTGATTCCATGTTCCAAATATAATCTCAATTTTCTTTCTTAAAACAAGAATTATAAAATATCTTTACAACGCTAATTTAACAACCAAAAACAACTATTATTGTGACCACAACTATATCCAACCCCTATTTAACTGCTCAAATAAAACATACTGGAGCCGAATTATGTTCCTTAAAAGACAATTATAACAAAGAATACATTTGGAGTGGAAACCCAGCATTTTGGGGAAAACATTCTCCTGTTTTATTCCCGATTGTAGGTACCCTAAAAGACAATTCATACCAACATAACAATGTTCAATATCAATTGTCTCGACACGGTTTTGCACGTGAAATGGAATTTGAATTGATTGACAAACAAGAAAATAGCGCAACTTTTTCATTAGTAGCATCTTCAGAAACCAAAGAAAAATACCCATTTGATTTTGATTTGCACTTAGTTTATACTTTGGAAAACAAATCTTTAAAAATAGAGTACAAAGTATTCAATAATGGGGAAACAAAAATGCCTTTTTCGATTGGAGCACACCCAGCTTTTGATTTGCCTGGGGATTTTGAAAATTATAGTTTGGCTTTCGATAAAAAAGAAACCTTAAACTATTATTTATTGAAGGATGGTTTGATTTCGGATACAACCGATGAATTACATTTGAACAACAATGAATTGCATTTGAATTATGGCCTTTTTGCAAATGATGCTTTGGTTTTCAAAAAAATAGTTTCCAAATCAATAACCATTTTGGAGAAATCCAAACCATTTTTAAAAGTAAGCTATTCTGATTTCCCGGATTTAGGGATTTGGACTCCGTCAAATGCTCCTTTTATATGCATTGAACCTTGGTTTGGGTATTCTGACACTGTAACTAAATTTGGTAATCTTTTTGAAAAAGAAGGTATTCAAATATTGGAAGCGAACGCTACTTTCCATTCTGCTTTCAGTATTGAAATTCTCTAAACTAATAATAATTGAACGTTATGCTAGAAATTAATTTTTTACCATTTCCAATATTAGAATCCCAACGTTTACTATTACGACAAGTAAGTGCAAATGATGCGGACGATATTTTGTCTTTGCGTTCGAATGATGAAGTCATGAAATACATTCCGAGACCTTATCTCAAGAGCAAAGAAGATGCCTTGGAACTTATCGCTATGTTTGATGATAAAATAGAAAACGGTATTGGCATCAATTGGGGCATTTATTTTCTTGAGGAACCTGAAAAACTCATAGGAATTATTGGTTACTACCGAATGAAACCGGAACATTACAGAGCCGAAGTGGGCTACATGATATTTCCAAAGCACAATGGAAAAGGAATCGTATCAGAAGCATTACAAAAGGTGATAGAATATGGATTTAAAGAGATGAAACTACATTCTATAGAAGCTGTTTTGGATCCTGAAAATAAAGGTTCAGAAAAGGTTTTACTAAAAAATGGCTTTGTAAAAGAGGCTCATTTACTAGAACATGAATACTACGAAGGTCGTTTTCTTGATTCGATGATCTATTCGCTTTTGAATAAATAATTTTGAATATCGGTTAATGTATAATTGCTTCAATTTAAAAAAATGAAAATCAAAAAAGCAAGCATAAATGACAATGAAATTTTGACAGAAATAACAAAAAAGTCAAAAGCCTATTGGGGATATTCTGAAGAACAAATTTTAAGATGGAATAACAACCTAACCGTTTCCTCAGCCTATATTGAAACCAATTGTGTCTTCACATTAATAAATGACAATGAAATAATTGGTTATTATTCTTATATCATAAAAGAGAAAAAGAATGTAATACTTGACAACCTGTTTATTTTACCAGAATATATTGGAAAAGGATTTGGAAAATATTTAATGACTGATTTTTTAAATCGAATGAAAAATGAAAAGTTTGAAAAAATAACTTTAGATTCTGAACCAAATGCTGAAAATTTTTATCTGAAAATTGGATTCAAAAAAATTGGAGAATTCGAAACTTCTATAAAAAATAGGTTTATGCCAATTATGGAAATGAGTCTTTAAATGGAGATGAAAAATAACCACTTGTCATAATACACTAATCTTTCATATGAAAACCAATGCCCTAGCCCTGATAATAGTGGAAATCCTTGTTGGCCGGGGTTCGGCCGACAAGATTGTAGCGGATAGCAGGATTAGCTCCTAATTATTTGGAATACATTTTTGGAATGGTTTTTATGTACAACTCTTCGACTTGTTTTCGGGCCCAATCGGTTTTTCGTAAAAAGGTGAGACTTGATTTTACGCTTGGGTTTTCATTGAACGATTTTATTTTTATCAACTCTCCCAAGGTGTCAAATCCATAATATTCCACTAATGCTTCTACAATTTTTTGAAGTGTGACTCCGTGAAGCGGATCTTTTGACTGTTGTTTTTCCATGATGCAAATTTATAGCATTTTCCTAAAAACAATTGGTCTTTCATTAATTAGTTCCTAAATTTGCCCAACTATGCAAAAAACTGTCAACATACTCAATAAAAGAGCTCGTTTCGATTATGAAATCCTTGAAACCTATACCGCTGGAATTGTTTTGGCTGGAACCGAGATAAAATCCATTCGATTAGGAAAAGCAAATATCACCGAAAGCTTCTGCGAATTTAGCAACAATGAACTTTTTGCCATCAATACTTACATTGAAGAATATAGTTTTGGAAATCAATTCAATCATGCAGCTCGAAGTGAGCGTAAACTACTTTTAAACAAAAGAGAATTAAAAGGACTGGCTCGAAGTGTACAAGCCAAAGGACTTACCATAGTTCCGTTGAAACTTTTTACTAACGAAAAAGGGTTAGCCAAACTACAAATTGGACTTTGTAGGGGTAAAAAAACATACGATAAAAGAGAATCACTTAAAGAACAAGATACAAAAAGAGATTTAGATAGGATAAAAAAGGCTTATTAAAGCAAATCCTGTCAAATTTTTATTTCATTTCATAGTTTTTATTTTCAAATTATAATTACTTTTACTTACATTAAAACAAAACAAACAAAATTATGAAAAACGTATTTATCGCATTAATCTGTGTATGCTTTGCTAGTTGTGGAAGTAATACATCCATAGTATCTAGTTGGAGAGATCCAAATGCAACGCTTGCCAAAGAACAATTCAAGAAAGTATTAATTGTTGCATTAGCAAAAGATGAAAGTACCAGAAGATCAACTGAAAACAGGATTGCTTCCATAAACCCGAAAGTTCTAAATCCTTCCTACAATTATTTGAACCAACAAAATTTAAATCTTACCCAGGAACAAAAAATAAGTATTGTACAATCAGAAGGTTTTGATGGAGCTATTACTATGCGTTTCATTAGAGCAGATAAAGAAACACAATATGTTCCCGGAACAACAAACTACTATAGTGGTATGGGATATCCTGGTATGGGATATGGCTATGTAGGTGGTTACGGTATGGGTTACGGTGCTGGATTTGGTGGATGGTACGGTGCTTACGCTCCAGCTTATTACTCTCCTGGATACTATCAGGAAAACACCTATTATTATATCGAAACCAATATTTTCGACCTAAAAAACAATAAATTAGTTTGGAGTGCCACTACAAAATCACTTGATGTATCTGATGTAAACACTACTGTTGATGAAATCATGGAAGCTTGTGTACAACAAATGAAAGCGGACGGCTATATGGCTCCAAAATCAAAATAAGATATATTTATTTCCCTAAAAGGATTTAAACTAAAAAAGCAACACTAAAAATTTAGTGTTGCTTTTTTTATATGGTGTAGTTATTTAATTTTTATCTTCTAATAAAGGAACAAAACGAAACTCTCCAAATTCATGTTTTTCAAATTGCGTTTCATTGATTCGAATTAACAGTGTCATAATTTGAATATCCTCCCCCAATGGAATCACTAGCCTTCCTCCTATCTTGAGCTGAGCCATTAGAGGTTGCGGAATAATTGGAGCACCTGCTGTAACAATAATACTATCAAACGGAGCGTGATTAGGCAATCCTTTATAACCATCTCCAAAAGAAAGATGCTTAGGACGTATTCCAAGTTTAGGCAATAAAGCTGATGTTTGTTTGAACAACTCATTCTGTCTTTCTATACTAAAAACTTGTGCGCCCATCAAACATAAAACAGCCGTTTGATACCCAGAACCAGTACCAATTTCCAAAACTTTATGCCCCTTTTTTATTTCTAATAACTGCGATTGAAAAGCAACAGTATATGGTTGGGAAATAGTCTGACCTGCAGCAATAGGAAAAGCCTTATCTTGATAAGCATAATCTTCAAAACTAGAATTCAAAAATAAATGACGGGGGATTTTTTTAATAGCTTCCAAGACATTCTTATCAGTAATTCCCTTTTGTTGCAAAACGGTTACTAATTGATTTCGAAGTCCTTGATGCTTGGCTGTATCTTTCAAAATTTAAGGTTTTATTACAGAACAAAAATAGAAAACTAAATCAATTTCCAATCCAAAATAAAATCTAATTCTTATTCAAAATAATAATTGATATGACTAGAATTTAGTATTTTTATAAATTGGAATTTCTTATTTTATTACTATTTTTGTGGAAACAACATTATTATGCTGAAAATTGGAGTATTGGGTGCCGGGCATCTAGGTAAAATACATTTGCGTTTATTACAACAATCTGAGAAGTATGAATTAGTCGGTTTTTATGACCCAAATCAAGAAAACGCTGAAAAAATAAGTAAAGAATTTGGATACAAAAATTTCAGCACTATAGCAACATTGATTCATGCAGTTGATGTTATTGATATTGTCACCCCTACTCTTTCCCACTATAAATGTGCCAAAGTAGCCATCAAGTCAGGCAAACATGTTTTTATAGAAAAACCTATTTCCAATACGGTTGAAGAAGCTGAAGAAATTATTGCACTTGCCAAAGAATACAATGTAAAAGGACAAGTTGGACATGTTGAGAGGTTCAATCCTGCATTTATTGCAACCAAAAACATGATTGAAAACCCAATGTTCATTGAAACCCATAGATTGGCCGAATTCAATCCTCGTGGTACCGATGTTCCTGTCGTTTTGGATTTAATGATACACGATATTGACGCCATCTTGAGTGTAGTTCAATCAAAAGTAAAAAATATCAATGCCAGCGGAGTTTCTGTAATAAGTGATACTCCAGATATTGCTAATGCCAGAATCGAATTCGAAAATGGCTGTGTTGCAAATTTAACCGCTAGCCGAATTTCAATGAAAAATATGCGTAAATCTCGCTTTTTTCAAAAAGACGCTTATATCTCTGTTGATTTTCTGGAAAAAAGATGTGAAGTGGTAAAAATGAAAGATGCTCCAGAAGTACCAGGTGATTTTGACATGATTTTACAAAATGCCGAGGGAGTAAAAAAACAAATTTATTTCTCAAATCCTGATGTAGAACAAAATAATGCTATCCTTGACGAATTGGAATCATTTGCTGATGCCATCAACAACGATACTACACCAATAGTTACATTAGAACAAGCAACAGAGGCATTGAGAGTAGCCTATCAAATTATTGATTGTTTTAAAAAATAAAAAATAAAAATATACATTGAAAGTTTAAAGTTTAAAGTCAATCATTTGGTCTTTAAATTTTAAACTTTTTTAACTTTAAATACAAAAAAATGAAAATTATAGCTGTAATCGGAGCAGGAACTATGGGTAACGGAATAGCTCATACTTTTGCACAAAGTGGTTTTACTGTAAAACTAATCGATGTTTCCGAAAAATCATTGGATAAAGGAATGGCAACAATAGCGGCCAACCTAGACCGAATGGTTTCAAAAGGAACTATAACAGAAGATGACAAAGCCAAAACAATTACCAATATTATTACTTATACCGACATTAAAGATGGTGTTGTTGGAGTTGATTTGGTCGTTGAAGCCGCAACCGAAAATGTAGAATTAAAACTGAACATTTTCAAGCAATTAAACGAAGCTTGTTCACATAATACAATTTTAGCGACTAATACTTCATCTATTTCGATTACTCAGATTGGAGCTGTAGTAGCACATCCGGAGCGTGTAATAGGAATGCACTTTATGAATCCAGTACCAATTATGAAACTGGTTGAAATCATTCGTGGTTATAACACAAGTGATGAAGTGACCAACATTATCATGAAGTTATCAGAAAAACTGGGTAAAGTTCCGGTAGAAGTAAACGATTACCCAGGTTTTGTTGCCAATAGAATTCTGATGCCAATGATTAATGAAGCAATCGAAACTTTATACAACAAAGTTGCGGGTGTTTATGAAATTGATACCGTTATGAAACTAGGAATGGGACACCCAATGGGACCTTTACAACTAGCTGATTTTATTGGTCTTGATGTATGCCTTGCCATCCTAAATGTAATGTACGACGGTTTCAAAAACCCTAAATATGCTCCTTGTCCATTATTGGTAAATATGGTGAGAGCAGGAAAATTGGGAGTAAAATCAGGTGAAGGTTTTTATGATTATAGCGAAAGTAAAAAGGCAGAAAAGATTTCAAAACAGTTTGTTTAATCTTTAATTCATCAGCGTTATGTCCATTCAACAAAACCTTCTTCATATAAAATCAACTCTTCCTGAGCACGTTACTTTGGTAGCAGTTTCCAAAACCAAACCTGTTCCTGATTTGATGGAAGCTTACAATGCCGGTCAACGCATTTTTGGTGAAAACAAAATTCAGGAAATGGTAGATAAATGGGAGCAAATGCCAAAAGATATCGAATGGCATATGATTGGACATGTACAAACCAATAAGGTCAAATACATGGCTTCTTTTGTGAGCTTAATTCATGGGGTGGACAGTTTGAAATTATTGGAAGAAATCAACAAGCAAGCTTTAAAAAATAATCGCATTATTGATTGTTTACTTCAAATACACATCGCCGAAGAAGAATCAAAATTCGGACTTGACGAAGAAGAACTATCTACACTCCTAGCCTCATCCACTTTCAAAGAGATGAAAAACATCCGAATTATCGGTTTGATGGGAATGGCGACTTTTACGGATAATCAAAACCAAATCAAAAAAGAATTCACACATTTGAAATCGATTTTTGATAATTATAAAAATATGAAATCTATTTCCATGGGAATGTCAGGCGATTATCAATTAGCAATTGAGTGTGGCAGTACAATGGTTCGGATTGGAAGTAGTATCTTTGGAGGAAGATAAATATTTTTTAATCTCAGATGATAAACTGATTACTAAAAACTGAATACTGAATTTTGTACGCAATACTCGACATAGAAACCACTGGAGGACAATTCAACGAAGAAGGGATTACGGAGATTGCTATCTATAAATTTGATGGACATGAAATCGTAGATCAGTTTATCAGTTTAATCAATCCAGAAATCCCCATTCAACCGTTTGTGGTCAAACTTACCGGCATAAACAATGAAATGCTCCGTGGAGCTCCAAAGTTTTTTGAAGTTGCCAAACGCATTATCGAAATGACAAATGACTGTGTTCTTGTGGCGCACAATGCCTCTTTCGACTATCGAATTCTACGTACCGAATTTCGTCGTCTCGGATATGATTTCAATATAAAAACCCTTTGTACTGTAGAATTATCCCAACGTCTGTTACCAGAACAACCTTCACATAGTTTAGGAAAACTAGTCAGAGCACTTGGGATTCCAATGGCCGACCGACATAGAGCTAGTGGTGATGCCATGGCGACAGTCAAACTTTTCAAGATGCTTTTGGACAAAGACCTTGAAAAAACCATCACAAAAGAATTAATCAAATTTGAAGTTATAAAAGGCGTTTCACCAAAATTATTGGATATTATAGAAAGCCTACCTTCCAAAACCGGAATTTATTACATCCATAAGGAAGACGGCACTATCATATTTATTGGGCAAAGCAAAAACATCAAAAAAAGGGTTAATCAGCATTTTACAGGCATAACCAGAAGTTCTAAAAAAATCCAAGCCGAAGTATTCACAGTTACTTTTGAGGAAACAGGAAGTGAATTGATTGCATTATTGAAAGAATCCGAGGAAATAAAGAAAAATAGTCCCATATATAACCGAATGGCACGTAAGAATACTTTCTCTTGGGCTATCTATGCAGAAAAAGATCCAAATGGATATTTGAATTTAAAGCTTCAAAAAGCCGATGGCCGTAAAAAAGAAATAACGGCATTTACCAACCAACAGGAAGGAAAAGGTGCTCTCAATCGCATTACAGAAAGCTATCAACTATGCCCAAAATTTACCGGTCTTTCCAATTCAAAAACTCCTTGTGCCCAAAATGAAAACAATCAATGTGATGGTGCTTGTATTGGAAATATAACTTCCGAGGAATACAATTCAAGGGTTCAGGTTTTTATCGACAAAAACCTTTTCGACAACAAAAACATGATTATCATTGACAGAGGAAGAAAAACCGGGGAACACAGCGCAATATTAATCGAAAAAGGAATATGTAAAGGATATGCATTTTATGATTTAAATTATCAAATTATAAACCCCGAAATACTAAAAAACATCCTAGTCCCAATACCAAATAATAGAAATACCAGAACTTACATTCAAGGTTATTTAAGAAAACACAGGGTAATGAAAATTATTAATTTCTAATCCCAAAATGAATTTCAACAGTAAAATAATTAGGAGCTAATCCAGCTTTACACTACAACTCCTCATTATTCCAGCAGTTTTTCTAAGGCATAAAAGGAGCTTCTTTCAGTCGCTCTTTTATACCAAGAAAAACAAACCAGAATAACTCCGGGGTTTTCATTACCATCTGGGCTAACAAAAAAATATGAAGTACTTAATTACCATAGTCGGACCAACGGCCATAGGAAAAACAGCCTTGAGCATTGACCTGGCCAATCACTATAATTGTGAAATAGTTTCCTGCGACAGCCGACAGTTTTTCAAAGAAATGACTATTGGAACAGCGGTACCTAATCTAGAAGAATTGGCATCGGCAACACATCATTTTATTCAAAACAAATCCATTTTTGATAATTACACCGTAGGTGATTTTGAAAAAGAAGCACTTTTAAAAATAGAAGAATTATTCCAAAACAATGATTACGTAGTACTTGTTGGCGGTTCTGGATTATATGTCGATGCCATTTTAAAAGGTTTTGACGAATTTCCAGCAATAGATTCCTCTATTCGTGAAAACGTAAATTTAAATTATGAAAATCTAGGTATTGAATATTTACAACAACAGCTAGAAACACTTGATCCAATATATTTCCAAAAAATAACCTCGGAGAATTCACAAACCTTACAAAATCCACAACGTATGATGCGTTTTGTAGAAGTTTGTCTTGGAACCGAGAAACCTTATTCCTCGTTTTTAAATCAAAAGAAAAACAATCGAAATTTCATGCCTATCATCATTGGCCTTGAAGCCGACAGAAACGTGATTTACGAAAGAATAAACCAAAGGGTAGACATAATGCTTAATCAAGGACTTTTGGTCGAAGCTCAAGCTTTATACGAGCACAAAGAATTAAACGCCTTGCAAACGGTAGGATATCGAGAATTATTCAGCTATTTTGATGGAGAATTTACTTTGCCTTTTGCTATTGAAGAGATCAAAAAAAACACCCGTCGATTTTCAAAACGCCAACTCACTTGGTTCAAACGAAAAGAAAATACCAAATGGTTTGATTATTTAACTGATAGAACGAAAATTATTAGTTATATAAATGACCAAATTCATAATTCATAATTCATAATTCATAATTCATAATTCATAATTCATAATTCATTTATATGCCAATAGATCCAAATTTCACTTCCATATTGAGTAAAGACTGGGAAATCAATTTTACCCAATGCACCCCGAATGGCTATTTAAAATACACTGATTTATGCAATTTATTGCAATTAACTGCTGCAGCCCATTCCGAAGTGGGTGGAATCAGTTTTACTGATATGCAGGAATTCAACCAAGCTTGGGTTTTGAGCAGAATGCGAGTTGAAATTACCGAGTTACCTAAATGGAGAGATGTTGTAACCGTAAAAACCTGGATTAATTCATTAGAAAATTCCCGTTCTGTACGTGCGCTCGAAATGCATGTCAACGGCAAAAAAATAGTAGGATCCGAAACCTTTTGGGCTGTTTTCAATACTGAAGCCCGCAGACCGGAACCTTTGGCACTTCCCTACCAGCATTTTGAATTGTATCCTGAAAAGAGAGCAACTGAGATGGGTTTCTCAAAAATAAATTTACCCCAAGAAAAAGAAGAAATTTTTGAAAGAACTGTTTCCTTATCTGATTTGGATATTGTCAATCATGCCAATAACGTAAAATATTTGGAATGGTGTTTGGATTTAGTAGATGAAAACAAAATACTTTCCCAACAAGTAAAAAGCTTTGAGATGAACTTTTTAAAAGAACTCTCACTAAAAGATAAAGTCATCATTCATGAATGCATCAATGATACGGATATTGTTTTTAGTATCACCAAAGAGGACAAAACATGCTTTGCTTTCCAACTCAATTGGAAATAAAAAAAGCTTCGATTAATTTCGAAGCTTTTTTTTATGAATTAACAAGACCCAATTATTTGCCTTTCACAACTAATCTAAATCCTTCACCGTGAATGTTTAAAATTTCAACATCCTCGTCTTGTTTTAAATACTTTCTTAGTTTGGCGATGTAAACATCCATACTTCTAGAAGTAAAATAGTTATCATCTCTCCATATTTTTGTTAAAGCCAATTCTCTTGGCATCAAATCATTTTCATGCAAAATCAACATTTTAAGAAGTTCATTCTCTTTTGGAGACAACTTAATAGGTTCTTCGTTATTAAAAGTCAAGAAACGAAGTTTTGAATTAAGATGAAACTTACCAACATTAAATTCGAATTGAACTGCTTCTGTTTTCACATCAGATGCTTTTCTTTGAATGATAGCTTTAATTTTCATCAATAAAACCTCAGAATCAAAAGGTTTGTTCAAATAATCATCTGCACCAGCTTTATATCCTTTCAACACATCCTCTTTCATAGACTTTGCAGTAAGGAAAATGATAGGTACATCGTTATTTTTTTCTCTAATTTCTTTAGCTAAAGTATACCCATCTTTATATGGCATCATTACATCAAGGATGCATAAATCATAGGAATCCTTTTTGAATTTTTCAAAACCTTCCATACCATTCTTAGCCAAAACAACATCAAAATCATTTAGCATTAAATAGTCTTTTAGAACTGCACCAAAATTAAGGTCATCTTCTACTAATAGTATTTTTTTATTTGTGTTTTCCATACTCTAATTTATTAAAGGTAATTTTATAATGAAGGTACTTCCTTTTCCCTTTTCACTTTCTACATATACTTGACCATTATGGTCGTCTACAATTCTTTTCACATAAGCAAGACCTAAACCATGGCCTTTCACATTATGTATGTCACCGGTATGTTCTCTATAAAATTTTTCAAAAATCTTTTTTTGAGCAATTTTACTCATACCCACGCCATTATCTTTTATTTTAATAAGAACCATGTCCTTGATATTTTCGGTGTAAATGTCAATTTTAGGAATACCTGGTGTGTATTTTATGGCATTTTCCAAAATATTGACTATTACATTCGTAAAGTGAACATCATTCAGTAAAACTGTTTTTCTTACAGCACCAAAATGAATACCAATAGTTCCCTCCCTATCTTCTAAAATCAAGTTAACATGCTCAATAGCATCATTTATAACTTCTTCGATATCACTCGATTCCTTTATGATATTTAATTCTTTCTTTTCTAATTTAGATATCCTTAATACATTTTCAACCTGAGCATGCATTCGTTTATTTTCATCCCGAATCATATTGAGGTACTTAAACACTTTTTCTTTATCTTCAATAATCTTCGGATTTCGGATAGCATCCAAAGCTAGATTTATTGTAGCAATCGGTGTTTTGAACTCATGCGTCATATTATTTATAAAATCGGTTTTTATCTCCGAAATTTGTCTCTGACGAATCAACTGATTTAAAGCACTGGTATAAGCAATTATAATAATTAACGTAAATATGATAGACAATATCGTAATACTCACTAATTCGGACAATAAAAACTTCTTTTTATGCGGAAAAGTAACTAGCAGTTTATACTTTTCGTTTCCTTCATTATCTGTAAAAATCGGAATGGAATAAGTAGCATCTTTATCATATTGAAAATTATCCGATTTAACCTTAGTTTGTATTCCATTACTTAAAATCCCGAACTCAAACTTGGTCTTAACGCCATATTCTTCTAATTCCTTTTTAATAATTTCTCTTAAAACTTCCTTTGAAATTCTTTCTTGAAGAGGCATTGCAGAGGCAATATCTTTAAAGAAAATTTCAAATTGAGCATTATCTAAAATATCTAAATTCCCGGATTTTTCAATTTTTACATCCGGAATCAAGCTCTGTTGTATACCAGAATTATCGAGGTTACTCTTGTTGTAAACTTCAGTAACCCTTTTAGAATTAAAATTTTTAAAACTTTCAGTATCAAATTTTTTATCAAAAAGTCCAGATGAAATTTTAAAATCTTCGGATATTATACTATTCGAATAAATGATAGTTTGATTCGTCTTTGGATTTTTTTGAACATAATAAAATTCTAATAAGTCATCCCTCCTAGGAATTTTACCTGTACTATCTTTATAATGATTGTATTTATCATAAAAACTATAAGCTTCTCTATTCTGCAGTTTCTCAGCGACATTGCCTATTACCTGTTTAACATGAAACTTAAATTGCTCATCATTATTCTTAAATGAAGTATTAAACCAATATACCTGCACAAGAATTATCCCTATCAAGGATAAACTCATTAACAATACAAGCAATCTAAAAAATAATTTGTTCATTCAAGCAAAATTAGTATTTTAACAATATAGTAAATAAAGCATTAACCAAAGATTAACATTTAAGAGTTCATTTGTTTAATTCTTAAAAAATTAAGAATTTTAACAATTTCTAGCTTTATCGCCTCCATACTAGTGTTTTTAACAATAAAATCACTTTTTGATGATTTTTCCTCATCATTCCACTGATTTTTTATTCTTTCCAAAACTTTTTCTCGTGTTGTTTTATCTCTATTTATAACTCTTTGAATCCTAATTTCAAGAGGGGCTACGACGTTTACAACATAATCACACTCTTTATAACTACCACTTTCAAATAAAATTGCACTTTCGTAAATAACAAACGGATTATTTTGATGTTCTAAAAGCCATTCTCTGAAATGTTGTTTCACTGCGGGATGCACAATACTATTAAGCTTTGCTAATCTTTTATCATTATTAAAAACAATTTCGGATAATTTATCCCTAAGCAAAACACCATTATCAAAAACGGTATCTCCAAATTCTTCTCTAATCTGATTCAAAACAGAATCAGATTGCATCAATTTTTTAGCCTCCAGATCAGTAATATAAACTGGAATCCCAAGAGATGAAAATTCATTAGCAACAGTAGTTTTACCGCTCCCAATTCCTCCAGTTAAACCAATTATTTTAGTCATATTATATTTTAAAAAACAATTCAGGAAAAGCTTCCTTTGGGTCTTGTTTTAAAATTATTACTTTAACATAAGATTTTAAAAATCCAATCCCATATCCATAAAACTGTTTCCAAACTGCAATAACTGATAAATAGCCAATTTTAACACTTTTATTCTGAATAGAAGATAGCAAAAATAATGCCAAAAAGTAGCAAAAATAAAATTTAAGCAGAATATCTTGATTAAAAATCAACAATACTAAAGATACAAAAAATCCTATTATAAAAAACGTTGGGAAGAAAAAAGTTAATTTATTATATTCTGGATACCAACTATTTAGTATTGGTCTCGCTTTACCAAATTTATTTACTTGAATAGTAAATTTTCCCCAATCGATTCTTCTTTTATGATAAACAAATGCTTTTGAAAAAAGACGGGTTTCAAAACCTAAGTTCCATAAACGGATTGACAAATCCGGATCTTCTCCTGGATGAATATTACCAAAGCCTTTAGAAACCTCGAATGCCTTACGAGAAATTCCCATATTAAAACTTCTGGGTTGAAATTTCCCTATTTTTTCTGATCCTCCTCTAATACCTCCTGTAGTAAGGAAAGAGGTCATAGCAAAATTAATAGCCTTCTGAATATCCGAAAAACTATCCAAAGCTTTATCGGGACCTCCAAAACAATCCACATAATTTTCCTTTAAGGCTTTTTCAACTTCAGTCAAATAATTACTTGGTATAATGCAATCTGAGTCAAAAATTATATAATAATCCCCTCTAGCTTTATTCATTCCGTAGTTTCTGGAATCACCTGGGCCTGAATTTTCTTTGTAGTAGTACGAAATATCTAGTCTATCACCATATTTTTTAGCAACATCTTGACATCGAATTGTAGAACCATCCTCTATCAATACAATTTCAAAAATTTCTTCATAGGTTGATTTTGCTAAACTTTCTAATAATTCATCTACTTCATCAGGGCGATTATAAACGGGAATGATCAATGAAAACAACATAATAGTAATTGGGTTATTATTTTTTTATTCGTTTAATTTAAATTTCGGGCAAAGGTACTCTTTATCAATAAAAAAACCATCAAATAAATAATGATGGTTTTTTTATTACGAGCGTCTTTATATTCCTATTCAAACATTTCCATTACTTCTTGACTAACTCCCATATTGGAGAATCCACCATCATGCAGTAAGTTTTGCAAAGTCACTTTTCTAGTCAAATCCGAAAACATAACGACTATGTAATCTGCGCATTCAGCAGCTGTTGCATTACCTAGAGGAGACATTTTATCTGCGAAGGCAATAAAACCTCCAAATCCTTTAACTCCCTGGCCTGCTCTAGTCGCAGTTGGAGATTGCGAAATGGTATTGACTCTCACTTTTTTATCTCTTCCAAAGAAATACCCAAAACTACGTGCAACAGATTCCAAAAAAGCCTTATTATCTGCCATATCGTTATAATCTGGAAAAACACGCTGCGCTGCCATATAAGACAAAGCAATGATACTACCCCATTCATTCATAGCATCTTTTTTATACAATACTTGCATCAGTTTATGAAAAGAAACCGCAGAAACATTCCAGCCTTTTTCAGTAAACTCATAATTTTGGTTCGTATAATGATTTCCTTTTCGAACATTAACTGACATTCCGATAGAATGCAAAACAAAATCAATTTTACCTCCTAAAATCTCAACCGCTTTATCAACCAGTACTTCTAAATCTGCAACCGAAGTCGCGTCAGCTGGAATTATTTGGCATCCAATTTTTTCTGCTAATGCATCAATATTTCCTAATCGCATTGCTGCAGGAGCATTAGTCAAAACAAAGACTCCTCCTTCTTCATTAATACGTTCCGCTGTTTTCCAAGCTATTGAATTTTCATCCAAAGCACCAAAAATAATTCCTCTTTTTCCTTTTAATAAATTATACATAAAATGACATTTAAAATTATACTATAACTCTGAGATTGCATCTTTTCTTTTTTAGATGATGACAAAAAAGCAATATTTCTCCCTTTAGCCCCGATTGCTTCGCCAGTTCGCTTCGCTCGTGTGAAGTGGAAATCCTTTTGTGCCGGGGTTCAGCACAAAAGATTGCAACGGAAAGCGGGACGATATTTCCTAAAATGCAAAAACTTTCTGCTCCAAAATTAACTAATTAAACTAAGTCCATAAAAAAACACCTTATTCTCTTGATCTAAATCATCAAGTAATAAGGTGTTTTTAAAAATTATAAATATTGTTTGCTAATTACCCAATACTTGGAATAGCAACCATTTCGTTGGTATCAGCTTTATAATCTACACCATCAAATCCAAACCCGAACAAATTGTAGAAATCACTTCTGTATCCTTCTAAATCCCCCAATTCAGCTAGATTTTCAGTTGTAGCTTCTAACCATAATTTAGCAACTTGAGCCTGAACATCCTCACGCATTTCCCAATCGTCAATACGGATTCTTCCTTTTTCATCAGTAATCATAGGTTCTCCCGTATATAATCTTTGTTGGTATAAACGCTGAATTTGTTCGATACATCCTTCGTGAATTCCTTTTTCTTTCATTATTTTATACAATAAAGAAATATATAATGGAATAACCGGGATAGCAGAACTAGCCTGTGTTACCAAAGCCTTGTTTACAGAAACATAAGCTTTACCATTAATATCTTCCAAACTATCTGAAATCGTGAATGCAGTAGCTTCAAGGTGATCTTTGGCACGACCAATTGTTCCTTTTCTATAAACAGCCTCAGTTAATGATGGCCCGATGTATGAATAAGCAACAGTTGTAGCACCTGGAGCCAATAAATTTTCAGCTTTCAAAGCATCTATCCACATAGACCAATCCTCACCACCCATTACAGCAACCGTATTGGCAATATCTTCATCGGTACAAGGTTCAATAGAAATTTCAGAAACTTTTCCAGTGTGAAAATCAACTGTTTTATTAGTGAATGTTTGTCCAATTGGTTTTAAAGTTGAACGGTGCAAAACTCCTGTATTTGGGTTCAATCTTACCGGTGAAGCAAGACTGTATATAATTAAGTCAACTTGACCTAAATCAGCTTTAATAAGATCTAAAGTCTGTCTTTTTACTTCATTTGAAAAAGCATCTCCGTTAATACTTTTTGCGTACAAACCTGCTTTTTGAGCTTCTTTTTCAAAAGCAGCTGAATTGTACCAACCTGGAGAAGCAGTTTTCCCTTCAGCAGGTTCTTTTTCAAAAAACACACCAATTGTAGCGGCATCAGAACCAAAAGCACTTGTAATTCTTGAAGCCAAACCAAAACCAGTTGAAGCTCCGATAACCAATACTTTCTTAGCTCCAGCTATAGTTCCTTTTGATTTTACATATTCAATTTGATTTTTAACACTTTGTTCGCTCCCTTTTGGTTGGGCTGTCAAACAAATAAATCCTCTCATTCTTGGTTCTATAATCATATTATCAGTACGTTAATTTATATTATATATTTTCAATTAATTGAATCTTTTAAAGCTTTTAAAATTGAATGGGCAAATATAGTCCAATTATTTAGTTCAACAAGGCTTTTGCGTGATTTAAGGCCGAATCTGAAATAACAGTTCCTGACAACATTTGTGCAATTTCCACAACTCGTTCATCGACTGTCAGTAATTTTAATTCTGATTGGGTGTCGTCACCGATAGTAGATTTAAACACTTTAAAATGCTCATTACCCTTAGCTGCAATTTGAGGTAAATGGGTAATCGCAAATATTTGCATCTGAGTACTCATTTCTTTCATAATTTCTCCCATTCTATTGGCAATTTCCCCGGAAACACCAGTGTCAATCTCATCGAAAATCAATGTTGGCAATTTTGAATACTGTGCTAAAATCGCTTTCACTGCCAACATAATTCGGGACATCTCTCCTCCAGAAGCCACTTTTTTCAACAACCCAAAATCAGTTCCTTTATTGGCCGAAATTAAAAATTGCAACTCGTCTTTTCCATTTTCAAAATACGTTGAAGTACTTTTTAATTCCATATTAAAACGCACATTAGGCATTCCCAAAGTCTCTAAAATAGATATTAATTTTTGTGACAAAAGAGGAATCGCTTCCAACCTATTCTTATGTATAGTGTCGCAAATTTGGTCTAGCTCCTTAATATTGTCATCAACCAGCTCGGTTAGTTTTGCAATCTCTTCATCAATATTTCCCAATTCTAATACTGAGTTTTCCAATTTGGTTTGAATGTCCAATAACTCATCTACAGTTTTTACTTGATGTTTTTTTTGTAAATTGTATATCAATTGCAGTTTCTGATTAATCAAGTTCAACTGTTCTGGATCATTGATTAATTTTTCGGAACAGCGATTAAGTTCAGTTGTAATGTCTTCAAACTCGATTTTTAAGCTTGTTATTCTTTCAAACAGCAAATTATAATCAGCTGAGAAAAGAGCAATTTTCTGAATGGCATTTTTTATTTCGTTCAAATTGTGAAAAACCCCAATTTGCTCTTCATTGGCGATAGCCAACGATTTATCAAGTGCTTCTTTGATAATTTCTACATTATTAAGCTGCTCATAATTTTCCTCAAGAAATTCTTGCTCACCAGATTTTAGTTTGGCAGACACTAATTCTTCCAAAAGAAAAGTATTATATTCTTGTTCTTTAGAAGCTTCAGATTTTCTTTTGGTTAAAGCATTTAATTTGGACTTATTCGATTTATAATTTTTTAAAACCGATTGATAAGTCACAATTGTATCTAAATTACCCCCAATAGCATCAATAATTTTGAATTGCACGTCCTCATCGGATAATTCTTGAGTTTGTTGTTGCGAATGAATATCTATTAAATACAAACTTAACTCTTGTAACTCCTGTAAATTAACAGGGCTGTCATTTATAAAAGCTCTTGATTTTCCTGAAGGCAAAATTTCTCTTCGAATAATTGTTTCCGGTTCGTAGTCCAAATCATTGGAATCAAAAAAGGACATCAAATTGTATTTGGATATATCAAAATGGGCCTCAATTACACATTTTTCTTCTTTATTTTTAAGTGAAGTCAAGTCGGCTCTTTTCCCCAAAGCTAAACCTAAAGCTCCTAATATTATAGATTTCCCAGCTCCTGTTTCCCCAGTAATTATTGAAAACCCTTTCGAAAAATCGATTGTCAATTTTTCGATTAAGGCATAGTTTTTTATAGCTAATGAAGTTATCATTTTTGAAATTTTATGAGTAGATTGGATTAAATAAAAGAAATTATTAAAAGGCTAATATTTTAACAATTGCCATTTACCGGAGTTTGATGAAGATGTTTTGTTTAAACTATCTACCATGTCATTTATAGCAATACTAGGCCCTCCAGTAAAAATAGATACAATTTCATCTGATTTTGAATCCATAAAAACACGCAATAAATAACAATTAGGCTTAGTGTTATTCAATTTGGACAAATTTATCAAAGAGCTTTTAATAATTTCTTTGGCTTTTTTAAGATCCTGATGCATAGTATCTAATCCTAAATAATACTGAAAGCTCGATTGTCTAATTTCATTATAAGTAGGCGACATTAAATCATTGATTAAAACAAATCTACTCAGTGTACCATCAGACTGATTCCATCCTTTGTAACCGCCTTGCTGTGCCAAATTAGAAATATTCAATGCTTCTTTATAATAACGATCACCAAACAATGGAATAAAAGTGTCAGCATCCATTCCTAAAATAATATAGCTATAAAATGCCAGTACAGAAACAAGGTTTGAGTCATAACTTGTTGGAATGTAGGTCAAATTCTCGAATTCAGTATAATTAAACGTAAAATCTTTATCATTTACATTCAGAACTGGAGAGGAATAAGTCGAATTGTAAATATTTCTTGAAGATTGCACTTGGATATTTGCTACAAATTGATCAGAACTGTAACTAGAAATGGTAATATACATCGAACAATTAACCTTTTCCTTTTGTGAAAGTGATTGTCCAGTCCAGTCTGTTTTATTGACAAACTCATTTATCGCAGTTTCCAGCGTTTTGAAAACCTGTTGATTGGCATTGCTTAATTTTTGTGTATTTATAGTCACTGTACAATTCAGCTGCTGGGCTTGAATTAAGCCACAACTAAAAAATAAAAACAAAACAAATCTAACCATAAAAATGTGCTATTACTTTGTTTAAAATATCATCGGCCACAGCCTCTTTAGATTTCAAATCCATCGGTTCAATTTGAAATGCGCTATCTATAAAGGTAACTTTATTGGTGCTTTTTCCAAATCCAGCTCCTTGATCTTGTAACGAATTAAGAACTATCAAATCTAAGTTTTTTTTCTGAATTTTAGCTTTAGCATTTTCAATTTCATTTTCAGTTTCTAAAGCAAATCCAATTAAAAACTGATTTTTCTTAATTTCCCCGAGCGAAGCCAAAATATCTTTGGTTTTCTCAAGTTCAATCGTAAAATCATCAGTCGATTTTTTTATCTTTTGCGGAGCGACATTCTTTGGCCTATAATCGGCTACAGCAGCAGCAGCAATAGCCACATCCACCTCTGGATAATACTGATGGCAAGCATCATACATTTCTTGGGCAGAAACCACTGGGATTACTTGAACCAAAGAATGATTAATTTTAAAATGAGTTGGTCCTGAAATCAATATTACCGACGCACCAAGATTCGCAGCACTTTGAGCAATATCAAATCCCATTTTACCAGAAGAATGATTTCCAATAAAACGAACTGGATCAATTGCTTCATAGGTCGGCCCAGCTGTAATTAGCATTTTTTTACCTTTTAAAGGTAATTTGCTTTCGAGATCAGCTTCTAAGAAAGTAACAATATTTTCAGGTTCTGCCATTCTCCCTTCACCAGATAAACCACTGGCCAATTCCCCATTTTCGGCAGGAATCATTGTATTTCCAAATTCTTTTAAAGTTTTGAAGCTCTCAAGAGTAGAAGGATGAATATACATATCTAAATCCATTGCTGGCGCAAAATAGACAGGACATTTAGCAGAAAGATAACAGGCAATTAAAAGATTATCACATAATCCATTTGCCATTTTAGATAAAGTATTGGCAGTTGCAGGCGCAACAACCATTAAATCAGCCCAAAGACCCAGTTCCACATGACTATTCCATTCCTCATTTTTTTCATCTTTATTATAAAATTCTGAAAAAACGGGATTCTTAGAAAGAGTAGATAAGGTAAGTGGAGTTATAAAATCCTTAGAAGCAGGTGTCATTATCACTTGGACATGTGCACCTGCTTTTATGAAGAGTCTAACTAATGAAGCCGTTTTATATGCAGCAATTCCGCCAGAAATTCCCAGCAAAATCTTTTTTCCGCTTAAAACTGACATTAGATTGATTATTTATTTGCTTCTCTATGGTAAATTTTACCATCTAACCATTCTTGAACCGCTAAAGCGTGTGGTTTTGGAAGTTTTTCGTAGAATTTTGAAACTTCGATTTGCTCTTTATTTTCAAAAACTTCTTCTAAACTATCATTATAAGTAGCAAATTCTTCTAATTTCTCAGTTAATTCTTTTTTAATTTCAGAATTAATTTGATTTGCTCTTTTAGCCATAATTGTTATCGCCTCATACACATTTCCAGTTGGTGCCTCAATAACTGTTTTATTGTAAGTTATTGTATTTACTGGAGCATTTGTCTTTTTTAAATCCATGACTTTATTTATTTATTATATTTTTGCAATTCAATATCAATTTGAGCCAACATTTCGTCAGCTTTCTTTTTGTATTCTGTATTTGGTTTAAATTTAACCAAATTATTATAACTTGCTTTAGCTGTATTTAATCGTTCTTCCATTTTTGAAGGAATACTATTTATTGCCAATGAATAAGCAGAATCCAATTTATAATACAACGCTTTTTCTTTATATGCAGTTCCTGGGTAATCTGCAACAAAGTTATCTAAAGCGATAATAGCAGATTTATAGTTCGAAATCCTATTGTATTCTAATGCGTTTTCATAAACTTTACGTTCAATCTTATCATTTAATTTTCTAGAAGTTGCGTTAGCTTCAGCAATATACTGGGAATTTGGATAACGATCTATAAAGCCTTGAATCTTTTCTATAGCCTTAAAAGTATCCGTTTGATCAATACTGTAAACCGGAGACAACATTGAATAACTTTGAGCGCCTAAATAAGCACACTCCTCTAATTTTTCACTTTTAGGATAACCCGAAACAAAACTATCAAATTGATAACCTGCCAAATAATATTGTTTGGTTTTGTAACATGATTGAGCATACATGTAAAACAATTTTTCTCCTTGAGGTTTCCCTCTATATGCTGGTGCCAACTGTTCAAAAAGACGAATTGCTTTTGAATATTTTCCAGCTTCGTACATTTTAGTAGCCACATCAAACTTTACTGCGACATCTTCATTCTTCAATGCTGCCTGATAATCACTACATGAGTACAAAAAGAGAACAACAAGTAATGCAGATATTATTTTTTTCATCTTATTCACTGATTTTATTTTTATTGCACAATACTATATGCTATAAAAGCCACCAAAGTTAGGTGGCAAATTTAGTTATTAATTTAGCTATTACAAAATATTTCTTGATTTAAAAAAAACTGCAGCTTTTTAAGTGTTTTTAACCATTTTCTTTACAAAAGAATCCAATCGCTTTGCCAAAAATTCATCTACAGAAACCAATGGCAAACGAACAACATTCTCTGTAATACCTAGAATACTGAACACTTCTTTTATACCCGCTGGGTTACCTTGTTCAAAAATCATATCGATACAATCGGCTAATAAATAATGTAATTTATAAGCATCATCTACCTTTCTATTCAATCCCAATCGAATCATTTCTGAAAACTCTTTTGGAAAACCTTGCCCAATAACAGAAATTACTCCCGCTCCTCCAGCCAAAACAACTGGCAAAGCTATCATATCATCACCTGATATAACTAAGAAATCTTTAGGTTTATTTTTTATTAACTGCATTGCTTGAACCAAATCTCCAGCTGCTTCTTTTATTGCTACAATATTTTCAAAATCATTTGCCAATCTAAGAACCGTTGCTGGCAACATATTGCTAGATGTTCTTCCTGGAACATTATATAAAATCACAGGAATTGGCGATGCTTCAGAAACTGCCTTAAAATGCTGATATATTCCTTCTTGACTAGGCTTATTATAATATGGAGAAACAGATAAAATGGCAACAAACGCTGACAAGTCTCTTGTGCGCAATTCTTCAACAACATTCAAAGTATTATTACCTCCCACACCAAGAACTAATGGCAATCTACCTGCATTCACTTCAATTACTGTTGCAATTACCAGTTCTTTCTCTTCTTCTGACAAGGTAGCATTTTCGGCAGTTGTACCTAAAACAACAAGATACTCGATTCCGCCGTCTATAGAAAAATTCACAACTCTTCTTAAAGCATCAATATCAATTGTAAAATCGTCTTTAAACGGTGTGATTAGGGCAACACCTGTTCCTATTAATGATTGCATAATTTAAATTATATTTTGTTTAATATTTTTAAGTATCTAAATAACTCACTTGTAAAACCCTTGTAATTCTCAGGATCAATGTTTATCAGAAAATGATTTAATCTTTTATCAATATTTGAAAAACCAACTTTAAATTTCGCCTTGGAACTATTCGTTAAAAGCAACAAAAAAGGTTTTTCTTCATTGTAATAATTAATCAGTAAATCAAATTCTTCTGAAATAAACTCATTTATCGACTCTTGCTTAAATCCTCCTTTTAAATTCAAATTCTTTAATCCAAATGTTGGCTCTAAATAAACTTCTTTGCTCTTTAAAACATCTCGAAAAACAATAACTTTAATATTGTTTTCTAAAATTCCATTGGAAATAATTTCCTGCTTTAAAGCTGCTGTTCCTAAATTGTTACTTTCATCAACAATCAAGCCAACCCTAACAATAGGTGAATTTAATGACTCGTCTTTGACATTACGCAGTCTCTTTTTTAAAGTTTTATTTAAGACAAAGCTCTTTATATAATTTAAAAACATACACTTTTAAAAGATTACAAATTTAATTATTTAAGTCACATTTGAGTTGGTAAATCTAAAAAACTATAACGGCCTTTTAAAACTTTTTGTTATATTCTTAACATTTATTTTTATTATTTCTTTAAACAATAAAAGTAAAAAAGCTATAAAAAACAGACCTAAACACCTGATAATTAATAAAAATTGGAGATAGAATTATTGAAATTAAAAAAACTATAAAGTCAATAAAGAATAATCAAAAACACCTCAAGGAAAATTAATTTTCGATTAAATCTTCAATTCCTTTTTCTTTATCTTTCTCTAAAAAATAAGTGACCATAAAGAAATAAGATGAAAATTGAGTGACAATACTAATTAAAGTAAAAACATAATTATAAAAATAAAACTTATACAAAACAAAAAAGATGTCAGTAATTATAAAACAAATACACATTAACATGGCACTAAAAAAAGCATAACTTCCGTTTTTTATATAGTTTATTATAGAAACTATACCCAAAACACTCAAAATCATACCAAAAATAACATACAATGAAAAATCTAATTCTAAGTTTTCCAGCTTTAAATTTAAAACAGAATAACAAATAGTGCCAATCCCAAGAATTAAAATAAAAATTGACATACTATCTCTATAACTAAATATTAGACGTTTAAAATCTTTTTGAGCCAAATATAAAAGCAAAATATAAACCGTCAACACACATAAAAAAGACCCCATTGCAGATTCACTAATATTCAATGTATTAAAAATATCCCGTACAAAAAACAAAAAGAAAATTACCGCTTTCAACCCTGTTAATTTATAATTGTTGGATACCAAATAATAAATAAACAATGAGGGAATTATAATTGACTTAGTACAAAGTACCAAGTCATTATATCCCATTAATTTGAATATAATTGCCAATACCGAAGTAATAAAAAACAATATAAGTGATGGAGTACTAGCTTTCATTCAGCATTATTATAAATTGATCCTCAGAAATTATTGCCACATTTAGTTTATTCGCTTTTTCAAGTTTAGCAGGCCCCATATTATCTCCAGCAATAACAAAATCTGTCTTAGCCGATATAGAACTTCCAACTTTCCCTCCGTTATCTTCAATGGCTTTTTTTAATTCATCTCTAGAAAAAGTAGAGAAAACACCCGAAACGACAAATGTTTTTCCCAAGAATTTCTCCGTTGCATTTGGGTTTACTTTTTCAATAATTTCAAATTGTACTCCATAAATTTTTAATCTTTCGATAATGGATTTATTTTCATTATTTTCAAAAAAGTCAATCACACTTTGAGCGATTCTTTCTCCAATTTCATCCACTAAGATCAAATCCATAAGAGTTGCCTGTTGTAACGCATCAATGTTTTTATAATGTTTAGCTAACTTTTTAGCAACTGTTTCTCCCACAAACCGAATTCCTAAAGCAAACAAAACACTTTCGAATGGTATACTTTTTGAATTTTCAACACCCTTAACTAAATTTTCTGCTGATTTTTGAGCCATTCTCTCCAAAGGCAAAATTTGCTCGACTGTCAATTGATACAAATCGGCATAGTTCTGCACCAATCCGTTATTAAAAAGCAAGGCAACAGTTTCTCCACCAAGTCCTTCAATATCCATTGCTTTTCTCGAAATATAATGCTGAATTCTTCCAATAATTTGGGGAGGACAGCCATAAAAATTCGGGCAATAATGATTGGCTTCTCCATCACCGCGTATTAATTCGGTATGGCACTCAGGACAATTCGTAATATATTTTGTAGGCTCTGAATTATCGGGACGCTTACTTAAATCAACGGCTATAATTTTAGGAATGATCTCCCCTCCTTTTTCTACAAAAACAGTATCATTAATTCGGATATCCAACTTTTCAATTTGGTCGGCATTATGCAGAGAGGCCCTTTTAACAATAGTTCCTGCCAATTGCACTGGTTCAAGATTGGCAACTGGCGTAATTGAACCAGTTCTTCCAACCTGATACGAAATCGAATTTAATTTAGTAAAAACCTGTTCAGCCTTAAATTTATAAGCTATTGCCCAGCGAGGTGATTTTGCTGTATAGCCTAATTCGTCTTGATAGTGTAAATTATTAACTTTCACTACAACACCATCTGTTTCATAAGGTAAATCACGACGATGTATATCCCAATATTCAATAAACTCAAAAACTTCATCCAGATTCTTTGCTAATTTGGCTTCGGTCGGAGCTTTAAACCCCCAGTTTCTTGCAGTTTGAAGTCCTTCAAATTGCGAATCAAATGGCAAATTGGGTCCTATCAAAAAATAAAGCAAACAATCCAACGGTCGTTTAGCTACTTCGGTACTATCTTGCAGTTTTAAACTTCCAGAAGCTGTATTTCTAGGATTGGAATAAGGAGTTTCTCCAATTTCAATTAATTCCTGATTCATTTTTTCGAATCCGGCAAAAGGTAAAATAATCTCACCTCGAACAGCAAACTGTTCTGGATAGTTTCCTTTCAACTGCAAAGGAATAGACTTGATTGTCTTTATATTATTAGTCACATCATCACCTTGAAAACCGTCCCCACGAGTCACAGCTCGTTTTAATTTTCCATTTTCATAGGTAATACTTATAGATGCTCCATCATATTTTAATTCACAGGTATATTCTAATGGCACATCACCTAAGACTTTCTGAATTCGATTTTCCCAATCAATTAAATCTTCTTTTGAATACGAATTATCTAAAGAATACATACGATACTCATGAGGAATCGTTTCAAAATTTTTAGTTATTGTCCCTCCAACTCTCTGTGTTGGAGAATTGGCATCAAAAAATTCAGGATGTTTATTTTCTAAATCCTGAAGTTCCTTTAATTTCATATCAAACTCATAATCAGATAATGTTGGCTTATCCAACACATAATAATTATGATTGTGAAGATTAAGTTTTTCCCTAAGTGTTTGAATGGTTTGCTGTATATCCATAAAACAAAAAATTGGCTATTTTAGTGTATTAAATAATCTACTAAAATAACCAATTTAAACTTTATAAATCAAATTTATCCTTCGATAATCGAATTAATTTGATTGTACAATTGACCGTCACTCAAGAAAGATCCCTGTTGAATCAATTGAAAAATGGAAAGATTACGTTCTTCCGTAAATTCTTTTTTACCAGTCTTCATTTCAATTGTTTCTGTAAACATATTATCACTAAGCCATTCTAAACCTTCTTTTGATAAAAAATCAACTTCCGGAACCAATGATTTTAAAACAATCGATTTTATATGTGTATCAAAACAATGAAAAAGAAAAATATGGTTTTTGGAGAAAAACTCTAGATAGGTTGCTTTAGTAAGCACTCCTTCCCAAATCAAATCTGAAAAAACATCTAATTCTTGTTCTGCAACTTCTGGTTTCTCGGCTTTGATTTGATCCCATTCCGCTTTATCAATTGCCTGAGTAGCTAAAAAATTAGTAAATTCTTGTGTTAACTCTTCAAATTGTTCTTTTGTAAGTCTGGCATATTTCATTTTTAATTTCAGATTTATGAATATAGATTTTAGATTGCAGATTTTAGAAATTATATTTTGCTTTTCAAAGATATTTGCAAAAAAGCAAAATTTTTCTCTTAGCCCCGATAGCAGTAAAAATCCTCCTTTTCCGGTGTTCGGCTAAGGAGATTGCAACGGATAGCGGGAACTATCTTTCCAAAAGATCCAATCTTTCTGCTCCAAAAAAATTCTAGATTCAGATTTAAACAAAAAAAATCCCGATTTGCATCGGGATTTTAATATATAGATTTTAGAAATTATGCTTTTTCAGCAACAATTTCATAAGCTAATTCAATGATCACATCTCTGTGCAATCTAACTGAAGCAGCATATTTACCAGTACGTTTAACGATACCAGAAGTGATAAATTTTCTATCAATTACTTGACCTCCTTTAGCTAAAGCTTCAGCGATATCAATGTTTGTAACTGAACCGAATAATTTTTCACCACCTGCTTTTGCAGAAATTTTAATTTCAATAGCTTTTAAAGTTTCAGCTAATGCTTTAGCATCTGCTACAACTTTAGCTTCTTTGTGAGCTCTTTGTTTTAGGTTTTCAGCCAATACTTTCTTTGCAGAAGAAGTAGCCAAATGAGCGTATCCTTGAGGAATCAAGAAGTTACGTCCGTATCCGTTTTTCACAGTTACTACATCATCTTTAAATCCTAAATTTTGAACATCTTTTCTTAAAATAAGTTCCATGTTGTTGTCCTTTATTTGAGAAGTTAGGTTTCATATTTCAGAAAACCAACAACTGTTAATTTTTAATTATTTTAATAAATCGGCCACGTATGGCATTAAAGCTAAGTGACGAGCTCTTTTTACAGCTACAGACACTTTTCTTTGGTATTTTAATGAAGTACCTGTTAAACGACGAGGAAGAATTTTTCCTTGTTCGTTAACGAATTTCAATAAGAAATCAGCATCTTTATAATCGATATATTTGATACCTGATTTTTTGAAACGACAATACTTTTTAGTTTTGTTAGTTTCTATGTTCAAAGGCGTAAGATATCTGATATCCCCGTCTTTTTTTCCTGAAGCAGATTGTTGTAATGTTGCCATGATAATTAAGCTTTTTGAGATTTAAGTTTTGCTCTTCTTCTTTCAGCCCAAGAGATAGCATGTTTGTCAAGACTTACAGTTAAGAAACGCATAACTCTTTCGTCACGTCTAAATTCAGTTTCAAAAGCGATAAGAACTTCTCCTGATACTTTAAATTCGAACAAATGGTAAAAACCACTTTTCTTGTTTTGGATTTCGTAAGCCATCTTTTTAAGACCCCAGTCTTCTTTAGATACCATTTCTGCTCCTCTACTAGTAAGAAAATCTTCAAATTTGCTTACTGTTTCCTTTACCTGAACTTCAGATAAAACGGGATTTAAAATGAAAACAGTTTCATAATGATTCATAAAAAATTTATTTATTTGTTAAATTGGGTGCAAAAGTAATCTTTTTTTCTGAACATGCAAGTACAAAAGAACTATAATCGATGAATGACTAAAAAAGATTTGATTTTTTTAGATTTATTAAAAAAAAAAACTATTTTTACTTAACCAAATCAAAAAATTGAAATTATGAAACTAAACTGTGTAGTCGTAGATGATAGTTCAATACAAAGAATGATTATTGCAAAGTTAGTTAATAATCACACTAACTTAAATTTAATTGGTGATTTTTCTAATGCAATAGAAGCCAAAAGTTGTATGACTGTTCATACGGTAGACTTAATATTTCTTGATATTGAGATGCCCGTTATTAGTGGTTTTGATTTCCTTGACGGTTTAAAAACCAAACCCCAAATTATTTTCATCACCTCAAAAGCAGAATACGCCATGAAAGCTTTTGATTATGATGCTACAGATTATTTACAAAAGCCTATTTCTATTGAGCGTTTTAACGCATCAGTTCGTAGGGCTATTGATCACTACCTCCTTAAGAAAGAAAACAAAGAAGATGAAGGTGAACATATATTTATCAAAAGTAATCTGAAGAAATTAAAAGTTTTTACTTCTAAGATCAAATGGATTGAAGCTTTTGGTGATTATGTAAAAGTAGTTACAGAAGACGACAGTAATCTTGTGCTTTCGACAATGAAATCATTTGAGAATGATTTGTCAAAAGATAAATTTATAAGGGTTCACAAATCTTACATTGTAAATATTGACAAGATTGATCGCTTCAATAGTAAGTTTGCCGAAATTGGAGTGACAAAAATTCCTTTAAGTAGAAATAAAAAAGAAGATTTAGTAAAAGCACTAGCTTATTCATAAAAATTTACCTTAATAAAAATCAACATTTACAGTAACTTTTATAGCTCTGTATTGTGAAACAGCCTCAAAACTATTCAGTATCTTCTGAATAGTTTTTTTTGTGCTTACAATTGATGTATTTTGAGGTATCTTAACAATTATAGTTCTAATATATTCATTTCGAATTCTACTAATCGCAGGTTCTTCCGGACCTAAAACCGGCATAGCTAAATTTTGACTCAGTACCTGATACAACCACATAGCGCCGTCCTTAAGCTTATCAAAATCACGTTGCTTCAAGGTTAATTTTACAATCCTAAAATATGGCGGATATTTATAAATTTGCCTGTCATACAATTGCTCTTTATACATTCCTCCAAAATCATTATTAGTAACTTGCTGGATAGTATTGTGATTTGGATTATAAGTCTGAATAATTACTTTTCCTTTTTTCTCAGATCTACCTGCACGTCCTGCCACTTGGGTCATCATTTGAAAACTTCTTTCAAAAGCCCTAAAATCGGGATGGCACAACATTGTGTCGGCATTCATAATACCAACCAAATTGACATTGTCAAAATCCAATCCTTTGGCAAGCATCTGAGTTCCTACCAAAATATCAAATTCCCTATTCTTAAAACTATCAATAATTTTTTCAAAACCAAATTTCCCTCGTGTTGTGTCCTGATCCATCCTACCAATTTTTGCACTAGGAAAAATAGTCAATAATTCTTGCTCAATTTGCTCTGTTCCCAAACCTTTGGTAGTCAAATCAACACTATGGCAAGCATGACAATGAGTAGGATTTGCAATAGAGTAACCGCAATAATGACAACGCAATTGATTCTTGTGTTTATGATACGTCAAACTTACATCACATGACTGACAATGCGGAACGTGACCACAGGTAATACATTCGATAATAGGCGAATATCCTCTTCTATTTTGAAACAAAATCACTTGTTCCTCCAAAGACAAAGCAGTCGTAATTTCATCTATTAAAACATCGCTAAAATGACCATTCATTTTTTTTCGAAAGTATTTGTCTTTCAAATCTACCAATTCAACTTCCGGCAAACTTACATTCCCAAAACGTTTCAAAATTTCAACAAAACCAAATTTACCAGATACTGCATTATAATAGGTTTCGATACTGGGAGTAGCAGAACCTAAAAGCACTTTTGCCTGATGTGCATTTGCTAAAACAATAGCTGCATCACGCGCATGATAGCGAGGCGCAGGATCAGATTGCTTAAAAGTTTGTTCATGCTCTTCATCAATAACCACAAACCCCAAATCATGAAAAGGCAAAAACAATGCCGATCTGGCTCCAATTACAATTTGAGCTTTTTCTGCATTTAACAAAACCTGGTTCCAAACTTCGACTCTTTCATTATTACTGTACTTCGAATGAAAAACAGCTACTTTATTTCCGAAATGAGCCCGTAATCTGGAAACCAACTGAGCTGTCAGAGCAATTTCAGGCAACAAATACAATACTTGTTTCCCAACAGCTAAATATTCTTCTATAAGCTTGATGTAAATTTCAGTTTTACCGCTTGAAGTGATTCCATGCAAAAGACATACTGGTTTTTGCTTTAAATTTTCCTTTATGGATTCAAAGGCTGCATATTGGCCGGCACTTAACTTAAGCTCCCCATCCCTTCCATTTCCGGAAAAATTAATTCGGTCTTCCTGCAAAAAATACTCTTCAAAAACTTCTTTTTCCACCAATGCTTTAACAACAGTTGAAGAAGACTGAGCCGTTTCGATAAGTTTCTTAACTGTAATAGGCTTTTTTTCGGAAGCGCTTAATTGGAAATAATTTAAAACTATTTCCTTTTGTTTGTTGGCATTTTTTAGAATTTCAAGTAATTCTTTTAAACCATCGTTCGTATTGTATTTTTCATGCAATCGAACATATCGCACTAATTTAGGCTTGTAGCTTTCCTGAATCTCTTCTTGCAGTACTAAAATATTTTTATCAATCAATTTTTGAATAACAGGAAAAATATTCTTCTTATTCAGAATTGAAATAATATCCTGTACTTTCAAAGAACTCTGTTTTTGCAAAGCCTCGTAAACTAAATATTCATCATCCGAAAGCAAACTTTCATCAACAAAGACATCATTTTTTCTCGTTATAACCGTTTCGCTTTCCAACAACAAAGCACTTGGCATAGCACCTCGATACACATCACCTAGCGCACACATATAATAATCGGCAATCCAAATCCAATGATTGATTTGAAACTCGGTAACAATAGGAGTATTGTCTAAAATTTGATGAATTTCTTTGGCTTCGTATAATGTAGGCTTGTTATTATGAATTTCAATCACCAAAGCCGTGTAGATTTTACTTTTTCCAAAAGGCACTGTCACCCTCATTCCTTTTTTTATAAAAAGAAACTCAGCTTCCGAAACTCTATATGTAAAAGTTTTGGCAAGGGAAAGTGGTAAAATAACTTCTACAAAATGCATTGAATAATTTTAGATTTGAATCGTTAGGGTCTTAAGTCATCCCTACTTCACTCTATACCAGTATTGCGTTCTTCCAAACAAAGAAACGCCAACAAAACCTCTTACTTTTAGTTTATCTTTACCGTCAAGAGCTATTAAGCATTTATATTCTTCACCTTTTAAAGGATCTAAAATTTTACCTCCATTGTATTCATCTCCATCCTTTTCAAGACCTTTAATGATTATTAATCCCAAAATTGGTGCATTTTTATCTTCCCCAGAACATTTTGTACAAAGAGATTTTCTTTTTTCTGGATTTAATACATCTGTAATTTTTCCATAGATTTTTCCTGATTTCTCATAAATTTCCACGATAGATTTGGCTTGTCCAGTCTCATCATCAATGGTTTTCCATTTCCCAAAAACAGTTTGGCTTTGGGCATTGAAAATCATTGCAAAAAACACAACTAAACTAAATACGATACTTTTTTTCATTTTTCTTAAATTATTGTCTCACTTTTTTTATTATTCCAAATCACCATAAAAAAGGCCTTGGATTTCTTTTGACAAGAATACAAAATTCCATTTAAACAATTTCATTATATTACTAAACTTTAATACTGTCTTTTGTCTTTTTTAGCTTATGAATTGTAGCATTCAATTCGAATCCCAACAACAAAATCATACAGTTAATCCAAATGTAAAACATCATGATTAACAATGTTCCAATCGAACCGTATAATTCGTTGTATTTGGAAAATCGAATCACCCAAATTCCAAAAAAATAGGAGGAAATAATTATAAGTACCGTTGTAAAAACAGAACCCACACTAATAAATGGAGGTTTATGTGATTGTTTTGTCCCATATCGTAATAAGATAGCAGTTGTTATTAATATCATCAAAATCACAAAAAGATATCTTCCCATAATAATCAACGGAATTTGATCACTCAATACGTCCTGTATTGTTGTGCTTTGAATCACGACCTCAAAAACAACGATAATTGCAACGGTCAAAAGCAGAATAATGGAAAGCAACAATGAAATTCCTAAAGCAACAAAATACTGGTTTAAAAAACCTCTTTTTTCCAAAACATGTCGGGAAGATTCAAATCCGCCAAGAATTCCGTTTATACCATTTGCCATCAAGAAGATTGAAAGTAAAAATCCTGAAGAAACCAATCCAGAATGACTATTATTAAGAATATCGTTTATGATATTAGCAATTGCATCATAAGTATTTGGCGGTACACCTTCCTTTACAAATTGAAGAAAATCATCTTGAAATCCTTCTATGGGTATGTAGGGAATCAAGTTTAGAATAAATAACGCAAAAGGAAACAATGCCATAAAAAAGCTAAATGCAACAGCGCTGGCATGATAGGAAAATGCTCCATCGATGATTCCTTCAAAATACAATTCCAATAAATCATAGAAAGAAAATCCTCCTAAACCAGGAACTTTAATCTTTTTCAAGACATGCATCAGGTTTCTTATAACTGGGATTTTTTCAATTTTAGCCTCAATCTTTAATGTCATAATTCTAAATTGCTTTTAGACTTAAATCCATATTGTAAACAGAATGAGTTAACGCTCCCGATGAAATATAATTGACACCGCATTCAGCATAAAACCTCATAGTATCTTCGTTGATATTACCCGAAGATTCTGTTTGGCATTTGTCACCTATTAAGGCCACTGCTGTACGAGTATCTTCATAATTAAAATTGTCAATTAAAATCCTGTGTACTCCTTCACTTTTTAAAATTTCCTCGATTTCAGCAAGGTCTCTGGCTTCAACAATTATTTTGAGGTCTAAATTATTTTCTTTTAAATAGGCTTGTGTTTTGGCTATCGCCAATGTAATACCCCCCGCAAAATCAATATGATTGTCTTTTAACATTACCATATCATACAACGCAAACCGGTGATTTTCTCCTCCTCCAATTTTAACTGCCCATTTTTCGGCCACACGAAATCCAGGTGTTGTTTTTCGTGTATCCAATATTTTTGTATTAGTACCTTTCAGTAGTTGTACAAAACTATTCGTTTTGGTTGCAATAGCACTCATGCGCTGCATTGTATTTAATACTACTCTTTCGGATTTTAAAATTGATTGAGAACTACCTGAAACATGAAAAACAACATCCCCTTTTTTGACAGCAGCTCCGTCTTTAATAAAGGTTTCTATTTGCATTTTTGGGTCTACATATTCAAATATCATTTTGGCAAATGCAACTCCTGCAATTATACCATCTTCTTTTACCAATAACTTTGCTTTTCCTTGGGCATCAGCAGGAATACAGGCCAATGAGCTATAATCTCCAGATCCTACATCTTCTCTAATAGCATTTGCTATTAAGCTATTTAATTCGTTTTGAAACTGCGCTTCACTAATCATTTTTTTCATTCTTTTAATAGAATGCTAAAGTAGGATTTATTTTGTGTATTAAAAAGTAAGTCCGTTTTAAAAATTTGGAATTTCACATTTATTTATCACTATTCATTCTTCCAATTACTAAATCATCAAAAGAACTATAAATAAGACTATTTTTCAAAAGAAAACCTGCAAGTATCAATATTACTTACAGGTTTTATATTTCCTTTATTATGGTTTTAGTACCTAATTATTCAATCGTATTTTGGTCCATCATATAAATCAAAGCGGCCATAGTTCCTGCTCCAAGTTCTAATTCTCTTTTGTTAATAGCATCAAATTTATCATTTGCAGCGTGATGGTAATCAAAATAACGTTGTGAATCTGGTTTTAACCCTGCTTTCACAATTCCTTTCCCTGTTAATGGACCAATATCCGATCCTGAATGCCCTTTTACAAAACTATGAATTAGATAAGGTTCGAATAATGTTTTCCAATTTGTAATCTTATTAAAATTAGAATCGTCACATTCTAATGAAAAACCTCTTGGAGTAAAACCTCCTTCATCACTTTCTAAAGCAAAAATGTGTTTTTCTTTATTTGCCAATGACAGTTCTTCGTATTTCTTTCCGCCTCTTAATCCGTTTTCTTCATTCATAAAAAGAACTACGCGAAGTGTATTTTTAGGCTTGTAATTTAAATTTTTAAAAACATTCATCACCTCCATGCTTTGCACTACCCCTGCTCCATCGTCATGCGAACCATCAGCCAAGTCCCAAGAATCAAGATGACCTCCTACTACCATGATATTGTCTGGATGTTCCGTTCCTTTGATTTCGCCAACAACATTGTAAGAAAGTGCATCCTCCAATTGCTGACAGGATTGCTTGAAATAAAATTTCAAATTAGGGTTGTTTTTTAAAGTCTTACTTAATAATTCGGCGCCATTGGTACTGATAGCAGCTGTTGGAATGTATTTTTCTTTTGAAATATCACCATAGCTTTGTCCTCCTGCATGCGGATAATCGTCCAATCGCAAATTCATTGAACGCACGATTGTTCCAACTGCTCCTAAATTCGCAGCTTCTTTTGCACCCGCATATCGTTGATCAACCGCTCCAGAATATGCATCAAAGGCTTCAATAGCCCCATTATCCATAGGTCTATTATAGAACACAATTTTCCCTTTTATTTTATCCGCTCCCAAAGCTTTCATTTCATCAAAACTATGAATTTCGATTACTTCGGCAATCAACCCATTTTTTGGAGTTGCAATTGACCCACCCAAAGCACAAATTGGCACTTTGATTTTGGTTTTATTATCTTGAATATAAGCTGTTTCTTTTTCTCCACGGACCCAATGAGGCACCATTACTTCTTGCAAATACACTTTATCGAAACCCAATTTTTCCATTTGGCTTTTGGTATATTGAACTGCTTTTGCAGCTCCCTCTGAGCCCGATAAACGAGATCCTACATTATTAGATAAATGATCCAACCAAGAATAACATTGTGATTTTGTTAATGCAGAATTGTAAATTTCCTTAAAAAACTGTTCGTCTTTGTTTTGGGCAAACAAAGCAACACTATTTACAAAAAGTAAAGAAAGAAGTAGGTTTTTTTTCATTTTGGGTTATTCTTAATTTTATAGTTTTAATTAATTGTTGTGCAATTTCGAAATTCTAAAATAAAATTGATGTTAAAATCAAAAAAAAATCCTGCTCACTTTAAAAGCTTACAGGATTTAATGAAATCAAAAAAAAAATTATTATTTAATTGGCTCAAAACTAACAGCTGTTCCTCCACCAGGAGCCAAAGTCAAGTTTAGTTTTGACTTGTTAGTAACCTCAACAGTTCTAATTTTGTAAGCCATTGGATTGTTTTTCCAATCGGCATCTTTGGCATCTTCATAAATAATAGCTTTATACTTTTGTCCTTTGGTTAAAAAGTCTAATGCAATTTCAGATTTTCTGGCATTTTCATCTGTGATAGCTCCCAAAAACCATGTTTCTTTTCCTTTTGTTTTTCTGGCTATGGTCAAATAATCTCCAGGTTCTGCTTCCAAAATTTTGGTATCATCCCAATCCAAAGCAACATCTTTGATAAATTGAAAAGCATCCATACGTTTTTCATAGCTCTGAGGTAAATCAGCTGCCATTTGCAAAGGCGAATACATTGTTACATACAATGCAAGTTGTTTAGCCAAAGTAGTATGAACCTGTTCTTTTTTATTTTTATCATAGAAACTCATTTTAATTTCGAAGATACCCGGCGTATAATCCATTGGTCCTCCAAGCAATCTTGTAAAAGGTAAAATAGTTTCGTGACTTGGTGCATTACCAACACTCCAAGCATTAAATTCATTACCACGAGCAGCTTCGGCATCAATGTAATTTGGATACGTTCGACTGTAACCTGTTGGTCGAGACGATTCATGAGAATTCAGCATTAGTTTATAATCGGCGGCACGTCTTGCAACAAAGTTGAAGTGGTTCACCATCGTTTGTCCGTCATGAAATTCGCCACGCGGAATAATTTTGCCAACATAACCTGTTTTTACAGCTGGATAATCGTATTTCTTCATCAAATCGAAAGCACGATCTAAATGTCGCTCATAATTTGCAACAGATCCTGAAGTTTCATGGTGCATAATCATTTTTACGTTTTTTTCTTTGGCGTAAGCCGTAACTTCTGCCAGATTGAAATCAGGATAAGGCGTCGTAAAATCAAAAACTTCTTCTTTCCAATTACCTGCCCAGTCTTCCCAACCTACATTCCAACCTTCAACCAATACCCCATCAAATCCATTTTTAGCAGCAAAATCAATATATCTTTTAGTGTTTTCAGTCGTTGCACCATGTTTACCTGTTGGTATTAAATCCTGAGACGATAAATTTTGTGCGTTTTGTGAACCTGCATAATCCCAAGTTGATATTCCAACATGCATTTCCCACCAAATCCCAACGTATTTCATTGGTTTTATATATGAAACATCGTCTAGTTTACAAGGCTCATTTAAATTCAAAATCATTTGAGAACTCACAATATCTCTTGCATCTTTGCTTATCATAATTGTTCTCCATGGAGATACACAAGCTGCTTGCAAATACGCTTTATCGCCAATTGCATTCGGTACCAAATGTGAAGTAAGTTTATAATTGGTAACATCAACATCCAAATGCATAACTGGATAATTCACAACAGCAGCTTCAAATATATTGACATACAAACCTGAAGGAGATTTCATCATTAAAGGCACTTGAACTCTGCTTTTACCAAGATCCGTTGTCATCCCAATTCCTGTATTTTTATCCAATTTGGCATTATCAATTTCAGAAAGTTTGGTTTCACTATAAGGATATTCATTGGTGTCAAAATCACCAGGAATCCAAAAAGCTTTATAATCTTCGGTTAAATTAAAATGGGTTTCCTCATCAGAAATAACAAAGTAATTCAGCTTCTCTTGTTTTGGAAATTCATATCTAAAAGCTACGCCTTCATCATACACTTTGAAAATAATATTCATCTTTACATTGGTTTCTTTTTGAACCAAAGCAATGGTAAGTTCATTATAATGATTTACAATTGATGCTTTTTGACCTAAAACAGGTTTCCAAGATTCATTAAAAGTATCTGCTTTTGAAGATTGAATCTCAAAATTAGCATTAAGAGCGGTTTTATCTTTGAGTTTTATCCCTAAAGTACTTTCTACAATTACGGGCTTGCCATTGTAATTTACAGTATAAGATGGTTGCCCATTATTTACTAATTTAAAATTTACCTCAAGGGCGCTGGATGGAGATTTTACGCTTTGTGCATGAAGTAAACTCAAAGCAAAAACGAGAATAATAGAAAATATTTTCTTCATTTGGTTATGTATTAATATAGATAGTAAAAATACTTCTTTAGATTATAAAATTCTAAATAAAACCAAACTACCACCTTGTAGTAAAGACGAAAACGTTTTCGATTTTAATAATAAAAAATTCAATTCTTTAAAATTTATAAAGAATTGAATTTTTAGTCATAGTTCTTTTAAACGAATGTTTCTCTTTTATTGCTAAATCTAAATTTAATTCGAAACAGTAAGATTGGTTTTAGGTCCAATTCCATTTTCATTAAAAGCTTCAATCGCAAAATAATAGCCCGTACCCTTATCAAGTCCTCTGAAATCATATGAACTCCCTTCGTAAACCATTATGCTGTTGTATAATTTATCAGGGGCAATTCCATAGTAAATGTTATAACCGACAGCATCAGGCTGCGCATCCCAATTAATCATTGCATTGCGGGAATCCGTAGCACTACTGTTTACTTTAAATCCAGTAACCGATTTTGGTTTATCGGACAATCCATTACCAAAAATACGGAAATCAGAAACAGCAAATAATCCTGAAGCGTTGTGGATATTTACCATTTTTACATAACGGGCTTCAATAGGTTTTGTTAATTCCAAATAATCGTGGGGGGCGTCTTTATCGCTTTTGGATTTATCAACTACCAAAGTCCAATTTTGATTATCATCTGACATAAAAATTTGATATTGATAATAAATATCCATCGCCTTGTTATGCTGCGTGGCTTTATGATCGGCATAATTAATCTGTAAAGCATTAATTCTCATTTTTCTGCCCAAATCAATTTGTAACCATTCGTCTGGCTTATCTGTTTTTGCCGACCAATAAGATTGGATATCCTCATCGGTTAAATTCTGGGCATTGTAACAGATTTTTTCAAACACTTTTTTTCCTCCTGTATCCACTCTGTGGGTTTGCACATCCATACATTCTTCTGACGAAGACACGGTCGCTGCTTTTTTATACGAAAGTAACATCCATCCTGAGAAAGCTCCTTTGGTTTGGTCACGTTTGTTGTTTGGCAACAAAGTTGGGAAATCTCCATAAGAAGTAATCGAATACATGACATCGTCTTTGTCGAACCCCGCAGGGAACATATCGATGCGGCGTTCAAAACGATCTTTCACTGAAATTTTGCAGGTTCCGGTATTCCAATAATTACCGTAGTTATCGGCAAAAGTGTTACCATGCCCAGCACCAATTACAAATCCTCCAGGCTTATACGACATAGGGTTGTGTTTTTGATACGTAAACGGGCCTAATGGGCTATTACCAACATGTACACCATTGGCATAACCTTTAAATTCGGTAGCAGGAGCTCCATATTGCATATAATATTTACCGTTGTGCTTCGTCATCCATGCTCCTTCAATAAAATTTCCCCAAGGCGCTGGTTCCATGTCATTATTAGGCCCGAAACGCTCCCAACCATGAGCAGAAGGATCCAAACCTACAACTGCTTTTATTTCGCCATAAGGACGTTGAATATCCTCAACTTCGGTGGCTGCATATAGCTTTTCGTAATCTGCTTGATTCCCTTTTGGCAACCAAGTTTTGTAATCTACTTCTACTCCACAAAGCGGTAATTTTCCACTAGAACCATAATACATATAAACTTTTTTGTCGTCATCCTGAAAAATTGCGGGATCCCAAGTAGGCAACATCGCAGTATTGACGTGACGAGTCCATCGACCCGATTTTGGGTCGGCAGTTTTCCAGACTGGATGGTCCTTTTTCCAGGTTGAGCCTACATAAAACAAAGTATCGTTTACCACCCAAGCGGCAGGAGCACATTGATCATCATCACCGGGATTACGTTGAAAACTGCCGTAAACAAATTTCCAATCCGACAAATCTTTGCTCCAAAAGAATCCAGCTTGGTTGGTTGCAAACAGATAATAATCTCCTTTATAAGTAATAATTAATGGATCGGCACTCGAACGACGAGAATCCGGAATTCCGTTATGGTTTGCTGTAGTATAATTGTAACCGATATTGATTGGGTTACAATACGTAGAAGCTGATTTATTAGGATCAAACCATTTCGTTTTTCCAATACTATTAGTTTTAGATTGAGCCATACTGATTTGTTGGCCCAACAATAGTAATAACAGTGGCATTAAATATAGTTTTCGCATTTTTGAAACTTTTAAAGAATTATTGAATTTAGAACTACCCAACTTTGAAATGTCGAGTTGTATTAAATTTTAAAAAAAAAGCCCCCCGTCTAACCAAAACGGAGGGCAACCAAATAAACTAACCAAGCTTAATTTACTAAATTAAAACTTACTTTATTGTCTGCGTTTGAATTCGTTCCAACGAAAACTTCAAACTGTCCAGGCTCAGCAACAAATTGCAAATCAGAATTGTAAAATTTCAAATCTTCTTCACTAATTTCGAATGTCACTGTTTGTTTTTCTCCTTTTTTAAGGGCTATTTTTTGGAAACCTTTAAGTTCTCTAACCGGTCTTGTTACAGATCCAACAACGTCTCTTATGTACATTTGTACTGTTTCTTTTCCGTCATAATTTCCAGTATTTGCAACATCAATGCTTACCATTACTTTTCCTCCGAAATTCATTTTATCAGATGAAATTTTCAAGTTTGAATAAGCAAAATTCGTATAACTCAATCCATAACCAAAAGGGAATAATGGTTCGTTTCTTTCGTCTATATAATTTGATCTAAATTTTTCAAATTTTCCTTCTGTGTTAACAAGAGGTCTTCCTGTATTTTTATGAGAATAATAAATTGGCACTTGCCCCACGCTTCTTGGGAACGTAGTCGTTAATTTTCCTGAAGGATTTACATCTCCAAACAAAACATCGGCAATAGCGTAACCTGCTTCGCTACCAGCAAACCAAACGTTCAAAATTGCGGGAACTGTAGCATTTTCATCATTTATCACCAATGGACGACCATCAAATAAAACTAAGACTACTGGTTTTCCAGTTTTTAATAATGCATTCAATAAATCTTTTTGTGCCTGTGGAATTTCAAGTTTTGTACGACTACTGCTCTCTCCACTCATCTCGGCAGATTCTCCTAGTGCAGCTACAATAACATCTGCTTGATTGGCTACTTTTAAAGCCTCTGCAATCATATCCTCTTTTGAACGACTATCTCTGTTTAAAGTTTTACCAAACATAGTTGCATTGGTCTCAAAAGTTTCATCATAATCAAGGTTACTACCTTTAGCGTAAAGCACTTTAGTAGATTTTCCAGCTACTTCTTGAATTCCCGCCAATAATGAAATACATTTTTCTCCATTTGTGGCAACACTCCAAGTTCCTGACATATTGTTTTTGGCATCTGCCAATGGCCCGATGAGCGCAATTGTTCCCGATTTTTTCAAAGGCAACAACTGATTATTATTTTTTAGCAAAACCAATGATTGAGCTGCCGTTTTTCTAGCTTCATCTCTACTACTTGCTGTAAAAATTTCAGTTTTGGCTCTTTTGTCATCACAATATTTATAAGGATCTTGAAACAATCCTAAATCATATTTGGCATTCAGAATAAGTGTTACTGCGTTGTTGATTTGCTCAATAGTAACTTTCTTTTCTTCTAATGATTTTTTCAAAGTGGTCAAAAATCCTTCACCAACCATATCCATTTCAACTCCAGCATTTAAAGCCAAAGCAGATACTTCTTGTAAGTCACCCATTCCGTGAGCGATCATTTCAGGGATTCCTGTAAAATCAGTAACTACAAAACCTTTAAAACCCCATTGTTTTCTCAAAACATCTGTCATCAACCATTTATTTCCAGTAGCAGGGACTCCATCCACTTCATTGAAAGATGCCATAACCGAACCTGCTCCAGCATCAACAGCCGCTTTGTAAGGAGGAAAATACTCATTATACATTCTGATGTGGCTCATATCAACCGTATTGTAATCACGACCAGCTTCGGGAGCTCCATATAAAGCAAAATGTTTAACACATGCCAAAATAGAATTGTTTTTGGAAAGATCGTGTTGCTGGTATCCATCTACCATAGCTTTGGCAATTTGACTTCCCAAAAAAGGATCTTCTCCAGAACCTTCGGAGATTCTTCCCCAACGTGGATCGCGAGAAATATCAACCATTGGAGAAAAAGTCCAATTGATTCCATCGGCACTTGCCTCCTGTGCAGCAATTTGAGCACTTCTTTCGATCAATTTCATATCCCAAGTACATGACAGTCCAAGAGGAATAGGAAAGGTTGTTTCGTACCCATGAATTACGTCCATTCCAAAAATCAAAGGAATTTTCAAACGGCTCTTTTCGACCGCAACTCGCTGTACTTCTTTTATTTTTAGAACTGATTTGATATTAAATAATCCACCGACCTTACCTTCTTCGATTTTCTTTGCAACATCAGAGCTATTGGCTTGACCGGTGGTTATATCTCCCGAAGTTGGTAAATTCAACTGACCCAATTTTTCATCCAAAGTCATTTTTGACAACAACTCGGCAACAAATTCAGCTTTAGGTTTAATTACAACGGCTTTTTTATTTTCTTTCTTTTGGCTGTAGCCCAAAAAAACGGAGCCTAAGAGTATTACAATTAATGTCTTTTTCATTTTTTATCTGTTTTTATTTGTTTCAACATCCAAGCATACGTTTCCGGATTGCCATAAACTTGGGTCCAACAATCATGACCCGCGTCATTAAAAAGAGTTAACTCAATATCTTTATTACATTTCTTTAGTTCTTTATATATCGTAATATCATTATCCACAGGAACTACATCATCGAGCAAACCATGAAAAATTCGAGTTGGGATTCCCGCCATTTTACAAATATCTTCCAATTGAATAATGTCAACAAAACCTGAAACTGGCATGACTGCTGCAAACATTTCAGGATGTTTTAAAGCAAGGCTATAGGTCCCCCATCCTCCAGAACTCAATCCTGTAAGATAAATTCTGTTGGCATCAATATTATTTTCTTTCTGAACTTTTAAAATCAACTCATATAGAATATCAGGATTCCATTGCTGTCCTTCCGGGCATTGTGGTGCAAGGACAAAAAAATCTAAATCGTGACTCTTCAAATATTTGAAAGGCCCATGAATTTTCACTTTCTCTACATCCGAACCATTTTCGCCAGAACCATGAAGAAAAATCAGTAAAGGCTTTTTTTCTTTAGTATTTAACGGAATATGCAACGCGTAACCCAATTCCTGTTTTTGGACTACCTCTATTTTCACTTTAGAAACAATATCTTTTTGTGCAAAAGATAGTAGCGAAAGCAAAAAAACAGGTAAGATTAGATTATATTTCATGCAACATCCTATTTTTAAAATCCATATTTACCAGAATGAAAACCAAGATTCAGTAAACCTTGTTTTACCTCTGGAGCATTCATAAACAATTTCCATATCAAACCGGTACGATAGTTTTCAATCATTGGAGCAATGGTTCCTTGATCTATTGCCAAATAGCGCGGTGTAACCCAATTATAATGTGGTGAAAAAGCATCGTAAGGCCCCGCAATTCCCACGTAAGTTCTTCTATTTTCATCATATAAATAATGTAAAAACTTCATGCTCTCTTTTGGGGTATAAGGAAACGAGGATAATGCAGCAGTTGGAGTGATAACCCCTGAATCATTATCAGTATCATGGGCAGAATAGCCTGTAGATCCATCTATATTTCTGGTATAACTAGCGGTAAGCCCCCAACATTTTTCTGAATACCCATTCCATTTTTTTGGATTATCGATACAATAGCTGTAAATGATTTTGGTATGATTTTGAGTTAATTCCCAATAGTTTGCATACTTATCTGTAAGTTGTGTGGGATCCAATCCTAAATACGAATATTGAGCCCAAAACAAAGAACCTACATTTCCAGAAGAAGTATCATGTTTTAATACCAAAGGAATTCCATACTGTGTCTTTGTTGTGGTGATAGTTCCATTTCGTGTCCAGCCTTCGTGATAAGCAGCAGCAGGAATGGGATGTGTTGGAGAGGCTGCCCCTAAAATGTAGGTAATCAAACACTCGTTGTACCCTGCCACTTTGTGTTTCATTTCCCACTGGTATGTTTGTGACCAATGCCAATATATCGCATTATCATCATTGGTATACCAACTCCATTCCACACCTTTCCATAGATTATCAGCTTTGGCAGATAATACTTTTTCCTGAGCATTTCCGTTTTTGAAATATTCTCGAACGGCAATCAATCCTTGACATAAGAAAGCAGTTTCAACGATATCACCACCGTCGTCTTTATTCCCAAAAGAAATAGCATGTCCTGTGTTTCCGTCCATCCAGTGCGCCCATGCTCCGTGAAAACGATCGGCTTTCCCCAAAAAGTCCATTGCTGTGGTCATTCGAGTAACGGCTTCGGCTCTTGGAATAAAACCTCTTTCTACTCCAACAATCAAAGACATTAGCCCAAAACCAGAACCTCCTGTGGTTACTTTGTTGGATTCGAAACTAGGATTATCTGTGAGATACCGTTCTCTGCCTAATTTTGAATTGGGTTCTGCATAGTCCCAAAAATACTTTATAGCGTCTTTTTGAACCTGATCCATTGCTTGTGAGTCTGTTAACTGTTCTTTTGATGGTTGTCCTCCACCATTAGATGAGGAACATGAATTGAAAATAATTAAACCAAGTAAGGCAATTAAAGTAGATTTCATTTTAATAGGTTGTTACAAATTATTAATAGTTAAAAAATACACTTGGATATAAAAAATATCCAAGTGTATACCTACTAATAGTTAAATTAATTCATCAAACTAGTTATTTCCTCCTGAGTAAGAACTTTATTAAAAACCTTTACTTCATCATATAAACTGTTATCCGATTTATGACCCCAATAAGAGAAAGTAGGACCTCCAGCTCCAAGAATAAGATTACTGCAACCTTCAAAATTTATTGGACTTGAATATGATGCTGTATTTTTAAGTACACCATTAAAATAAATTTTAGATTCTGTTGCAGAAATGGTCAGTGTAATAAATACCCAATTATTATCTACAGGTAAAGTTCCTCCATCATTCCAAGATTCACCAGTTCCAATCCCTGCATTTAATTTTATGGTTTGAGATGTTGCATTCCCTTCTCTAAATAAACGAAATCCAAATTTTCGGCTATCATCACTATTAATTTCAAAAGCACTGGGGTTACCTACTACAAATAACCCTGATCTATCAGGTGATGCATTAACCTTATACCAAAAGGCTATACTTAACTCAGTTGCACCAAACAAATCAGACGTAGGATAACTAATATATGAATCTGCAGCACCCATATAAGAATGTTCACTTGCCTTTGGGTCACCCAAACTAGGATTTCCGACTTTAGTAGCAGGTGCTCCATTTACAGAATTAAGCATATATTCATTGTTAAATTGAGCAAAAAGCATTTCACCATCTAGTGGCTTATAATCCCCGACATCAGAAGGATAGTCACCAAGTTCAGGTCTATCCATTTCCTGACATCCAATAAATACCATCAAAATAAACATTATTCCGAAAGTTTTCTTAATCATTGATATATTGATCTTCATCTTATTTATTTTTTTAAACTAATAGTTATTAATAATTAGGGTTTTGTATTAAAACTCCACCAGATTGATCAATGGCAGTTTGAGGAATAGGATAGTACTTATTTTTGTCTTGGTATCCTAAAGGCCCCAATACTGCTGTAGCATCTCCCCAACGCACTAAGTCGTAGAATCTTTCACCTTCCATTGCCAACTCAATTCTTCTTTCTCGTTTTATTGCATTTCCTAAATTTGCATCTACAGGAACATCTGGCAATACTCCTGCATTATTACCTCTAGCTCTTGCGCGAATTTGATTGACATAATCTGCGGCTTTACTACTATTTCCTAATCTGTACGCGGCCTCAGCGGCCATTAAAATAACATCGCCATAGCGAATGATTTTTACGTTAAACCATTGGTTTTTCCCTGTTCCCTGCTGTGCTCTGTAACTTGGCGTTGAATAAGCTTTTTTGTTCCAATACGGCTGAGCCAATCCAGTAGGGATAGTGGTACCATACCCATCATCTTGCCCTTCGAAAAGAATTGTAGAATTTTTACGAGGATCACCAGCCTCATAAGCATTAACTAAGTTTTGCGTAGGAACATTGAATCCCCATCCTAAATCCCAAATTCCAGAACCACGAATACCTTGAGATTCGAAATAATTATTGGAATAATTTACAGCATCTTGTCTAAGAAATTGAACCTCAAAAATAGCTTCACTACAATTATCTCCTTGTTCTTTGAACAAAGTCTCATACGAATTGAAAAGAGTATATTGTCCCGAATTGATAACTAATTCAGATTTTTCCAATGCCTTTGCCCAATTTCCTTGATACAGATATAATTTAGCTAATATCGAATTAGCAAAACCGTTAGTAGCTCTTCCAGGATAAGCAGGCCAGTTAAGTGGTAAATTTGTTGCCGCAAATTCTAAGTCCTTTATAATTTGAGCGTCTACTTCCGCAATAGGAGATTTTGCCTTAATGGCATCATTTGGAGCAACTATTTTATTCAAAACTATTGGCACCTCTCCATAATCTCTGCGCAATTCAAAAAAACACAATCCTCTAATAGCCATAGCTTCAGCTTTATTTATCAAAGTACCTGAATCTGTTTTTCCAGAATTATCAACATCATAAATTAAATCATTACATGCATAAATCAAGCTATAATGACCATTCCAATTTGTTGCAAATTCAGTTGGAGAATATACAAATCCGTCCATTATGTTACCCAAGTTTGCTGCATCTCCTGATGTACTCCCTTTCATGGCATCATCAGAACGAATACTTTGAAACCAATATCTGTCCCAATCGGCAACTCCTGCCTGTGTTCTCATTTTTCCGTATAAACCAAAGGCTTTTTCTTCAAAACCTCCTGCCGGTAAATCCCCTTCTGCTGCTGTCCCTAATGGTTTTCTGTCCAAAAACTCGTCATCATTACATGAATTTAAGACAGATAATGAAAATACGGTCAGTAGCGATATATATAGTATAGATTTAAAATTTCTCATTTTTATTCAAGTTTTTAATATTAAAAAGTTGCGTTCAAACCAATAGATGTAATCGCTGGCAGAGGATAACCCCCAGTGTCTTTTCCAAATGAAATTGGTGTACCACCTGCCTCTGGAGTAAATCCTGAATTATTAGCCCAAGTACAAAGATTCTGGATGTTTATATATAATCTAAAACTTTGAAGAAAAGTTTTAGCCAAAAAATCTTTGTTGAAATCATAAGCCAATTGAATATTTCTAAGTCTAAGGTAGCTACCGTCTTCTATCATGTAAGTTGAAGGCAATTTATTATAACCTGAAGCATCATTGAGCCTTGGCTCCCAGTTTGAAGTCCCTGGACCTGTCCATCTGTCTAATCTTTCAGTTCTGTAATTAAATGGTGCAAATGTTGAACCATTCCCCCAATCTCTGTAAATCTCATTTCCATAAACTCCTTGGAAATCAATTGACAACGAAATTTGTTTATAGGTTGTGTTCAAAGAAAAACCATACGAAACATCCGGAGTAGGATTACCAATTATCGTTCTGTCGTCAGTAGTGATTTTCCCGTCACCATTTACATCTTTATATTTAAAATCTCCAGGACCATAATCTCCTAATGAACTCGGAGGTGAGGCTACTATATCAGCATACGATTGGTAAAGTCCATCTACAACATATCCGTAGAATGACCCAATTGGGGAGCCTGCAGTAAGTATTGAAGGACCTTCAAAAACCTCATAACCTGGCTCAAAAACAGATATTACTTCATTTTTCAATGTAGTAGCATTCCCGCTGATGGAATAACTAAAATTTTCATTTATTTCATCATCCCATGATGCTGAAAGTTCAAATCCTTTATTTTCAATTTCTCCCGCATTAGTATAAAATTTTTCACTCCCCTGTTCAACAAAAGTTAATAAATCTTTAGTTGTTTTATTAAAATAAGTGGCCTCAAAACTCAACCTTCTTTCCAAAAGCTTCATTTCAATTCCAGCTTCATAAGAAGTCACTGTCTCCCATTGCAAATCTGGATTATTTCGGTATGCCAATACATAAGCAGGAACAATCGATTCACCAAAAACAGCTGAACTTCCTGTGGTATAGGCTGGATAAGCTGGGTAATGTATTGATGAATATTGATTTCCTAAAACACCATAAGAACCTTTTATTTTCAGTAAATCAAAAAGCTTTTGATCTTGCATGAACCCTTCTTTGGTAACTTCCCAGGCAGCACCTACCGACCAAAAGTTTTGCCAACGGTTGGACTCGCTAAGCTCAGATGAACCATCACGACGGAAAGAACCATTGATTATGTATTTGCCATCATAATTATATAAAAGACGTGCTAAATAAGAAACTGTAGCTCTGTCCCATTGGTCTGAATTTGCAAAACGTGTTCTAGGATCTCCATATGGATATACGTTTAAATACCACCATCTTTTATCATAAGGGATTTGGTCACCACCAACATACTGATTAACAGTACCGCTTTCTCCTTCAAAGTTTTCTTCCAAACGGGTATAACCTGCCAAAAGCGTAAAATCATGCTTTCCAAAATCTTTGTTATAAGTGAAATTATAATCCTGTTGGTTTTTATTGAAATCATTTTTAAATTGATTGACATTTGTCAATGTATTTCCTCCGTATGGAGTTATTTCATCCGTTTCACTTACATAAACATCAAAAACAGGAAGATACCCCCTTCCTTTACTGTAACTTGATTCGGACTGGTATGAGCCTCTAAATTTTAATCCTTCAACAAGTTTTATTTCCGCAAAAGCATTTATAATATATTTCGTCTCTTCATTCAGTTGCGTGAATTTTTTACCCTCAATAGCAGCGAGCGGATTCCCAATTTGCGCAGCACCAATTTCCTGAGGTAATTGATTGTACATTCCATTTGCATTTCTAGGAGAAACAATTGGAGTGGCATTCAATGAACTTATAAAATCATGCAATTGTGGAAGCGAGGAGTTGTAACCATTCATGGATACCCCTATTTTAATGGACTCTGTTATTTGTGTTTCGTTGTTGACATTGAAAGTGAATTTTTTGTATTTCTCATTATCAATCAATCCATCATCCTCAACATGTCCTAAGCCAAAATAAAACTTATTCTTTTCTGTACCATTAGAGAAACTCAAATTATTAGTTATGACTAAAGCATTATCATTGTCGATTTGGTCAATCCAATTGGTATCGGCATTAAATACATCATAATGAGAATATGGAGCGATTCCTTGGTTTTGTCTTTGTTCGTCGTATAAGGTTCTGAATTCTTGTCCATTAGTAATAGAGGGAGTATCGACTAGAGTCTTGAGACCAACAGAAGTGTTGAAATTAATTGTTGTTTTACCTTCTTTTGCCTTTTTGGAAGTAACAATAATTACACCATTTGCCCCACGAACACCAAAGATAGCCAACGAAGATGCGTCTTTCAACACTTCCATAGACTCAATATCGGAAGCATTCATAAACTTTATATCATCAACAAAAATTCCATCAACAACATACAAAGGTTTTGTTTGGTATCTACTTACTGTTCCTCGAATTCTAACATCCGGATCCTCACCTGGTTTTCCTGAATTTACAATTGACAAACCAGCTACTTTTCCCTGTACCGAAGCAATCGGATTTGGATTTGGTTTATCTATTATTTCTTTGGCCTGTACCTTTGCGATTGAACCTGTTAAGTCTCTTTTCTTTGCTGTACCATAACCTATAACTACCACTTCTTTCAGCGCGGTATCTGCAGATTCTTTCAACGTTATTGTCATCGGCGTCAAAGTTGCTGCAACAGAAACAGCTTCAAAACCGACTAAGCTAATTTTTAATATCTCGCCTTCTTTGGCATTAATACTAAAGTTTCCATCAAAATCGGTATCAGCGGAAACATTTCCTGCAACAACAAATGCTCCAGGGATTCCAAGTCCAGTCTGATCCAATACTTTTCCTTTAATTACTTGACCAGACATATAGGCTGGAAGTAGAATGAGCGCTAAAAAGCTAAAAATAAAATTTCTCATAGGTTCGTTACTCGTTTAAGTTAGTCTAGCTAAATTAAACAAATACAACGTTGTAGTAGTAAAATCGCCACTACTACACGAATACATCAAACCTTGATAATCAGACACGAACCCCTTGTTTAACAGTTATTTAGTAAGAGCATGAAGTACTCTATTGAAGGGTCATGATGTAGTGATGATGTATTATAATTCCATAAAAAAAGTATAAAAAAAACATAATATTAACAAAAAAATACTCTTTTTTATACAGATAATAGAAATTTAGAAAGTGTTTCTTCTTGCTCAAGTCCCAATTTTTTCCTTAAACGATAGCGATGTAATTCCACTCCCCTAAAAGAAATATTCATCATTGGAGCTATTTCCTTAGATGAAAGATTCATTTTTAGGTACACACACAACTTAATATCCTTTGAAGTCAAATGCGGATATTTTTTCGAAAGGGCAATAATGAATTCATTATTAATTTGATTGAGATTAGTTTCAAAAACTTCCCATTCATGCTTATTGACTGCATTAATTTTTATTGCTTTTTTAATCTCACTTTTTAATTTATTGAAATCTAATTCTGTATCCAAGATATTTTCAATCATTTCAATCATTTCACTTTGCTTAGCAATAGAGAGTGACTTCCCTGCAACTTCTGAAGATTTTGATTGTAATTCCAATTCCAGAATATGTTTCTCATATTCCTGGCTATTTAATTCATTTTCGGCTTTCAATTCCATTTCCAAAATTTCCTTCTGATGCTTTAATTCTTCTTTCTGTAATTTAAGCTTCTGAATGTATTTCATCTTATTCCATTTATAATAAAGATATAGAATGAGCCCTATTAAAATCATATATACAAAAATCATCCAAGCTGAAAAATACCATGCTTTGGCCACAACAAATTCAAAATTGGCTATTTTATTATAATTTAATCCATCGTTGCTATATATAGTGACATCATGGGAACCACTACTTAGGTTATTCAAAAGAATCAATCCTTCTTTGATTGGGAAAAAATCTTTTGTTCCATTAATTTTATAAAACAAATCTGGTTTTGTCACACCATAAATTCCAGAAATTACATTTATCCTTAGCTCCGAATTATGGTTTATTTTTGAATTGTTTTCAACCAAAATATCATCATTGAAAGCTTCGATTTTTACAGTGGTCTTTTTCTTTTCATCATATTTTAATTCCAATGAAATAAAACCATCATCCAGATTCAGTAGATAATTATTTTTATCTCTAAATACTTTCAAATTTCCATTGATAATTTTCCCTTTATAATATTTCTCCTGAATGCTGTTCTTGATAAACTTATTACCCTGTGCATTTATATGATACAAAAGCCCTTCCTGAAGTATCATAAAATGATTTTCATCAATAGCCACAATATCAGAAACATTTTTAAAACTACTATTAAACAACTCATTGGATTCTAATTGATTGGTTATAGAATTATAAGTATACCAAGAATTATTTATCAAAAAAAGAATTTCATTTCGGAATTCAAATATCTTAACCCCGAAGTCATTATTTATTTTACTACGTTGGGTTACATTATCAACTTTAATAGTTTCATATGCATCATTAAATAAAATACGATATAAACCTCTATTATTATCTGCGGCCCAAATTTCATTTTTTCTGTTTTGCGCAAGATATTTTATAGGCTTCAATATTCCTTTTATTGTTATCTTTTGATTTAAATCATTAGGATCGTTGTAGATAATTACTCCACTGTAAGTCGCTTGTAAATACGAATTGTTAATACTGCTTTTGGTCAAATTCCAACCTCCGTCAATGTTACTCAGTTTACTGAACAATCCATTTTTGTAGATATAAGTTCCTTCGTTGTGACCAACGAGATACTGATCGCCAATTTTACTAATATTCCAAGCTTGTCCTTGCGTATTAGGAATTAAAGAAAGCTGTTTGTCTTCATATTTAAAAACGCCATGATTGGTAGCCATCAAATAGCCTTTTGGAATACTTGCCACTGAATACACAGAGCCTAAAATCCCTGAACTGTCATAGAAAATTGAAATTGGAGAATTTACTTCAATATGCGCAAGTCCATTATCGAGTCCTAACCATAAATCATTTTCTTTATCCTGACCAATACTCAAAATTGAATTGTTCATCAAGACATTATTCCTATTGATATTTTTATAGGAACCGTCATTCAAATCTAAAATATAAACACCTTTATTAGCTGTACCAATAATCAATTTATTCTTTTTGATGAATTGAGCAATGTTTATATTGGCCGTTTTCAATATGTCGTTTAAAACATTCTTCCAAGGACTCAAAACATTATTCTCAAACACATAAACCCCACTTTTTTTTGTAAAAAAATAAATTTTATTTTGGTGTTTTTGAATAGCATGAATTACTTTATTTTCAAGAAGGGACAATCCATTCAATTTTTCAATTTTCCCATTAGTCAATCGGAAGATTCCTTTTTCAACTGAAGCTATCAATATTTGATTATCAATAACAAAACAATAGGAAATCAAAAAGGGAAATGTTTTTGCTTTTATCTCTTTACCATCATAAACAAAAATACCATTAAAAGACTGGAAGTAAATTTTGTCGTTGAACTTAAATATTTTCCATATTTCTTCATTATCATTTACATCAAAAACCTTTTTCTCTTTCGTAATAGAAACATAATACATCTTGGCATCTTTACGGTACCAATAACCAAATTCTTGATATGAACCTGAATAAATTCGGTCACCGTCTACCATTATTGAACGAATAATTGTTTTATTAGGCAGTGTATATTTTTCCCATTTTACACCATCATATCGCAACAAATAATAATTATTGGCAAAATACATGGCGTTATCATTTCCTTGCACAATATTCCAAATCTGATTATCGCCTTGATAATTTGATTTATTATAGTTTTCAACAAAAGGAAGCAACTCCTGGGCAAATAGTTGCGATGATATAAAACCCAAAAAGAATATGTAGAGTAGTTTAGCTTTCAAAACGTGAAGATTTTTTATCAAATATAATTACATTTCTTCAATAAAATTTACAAAAAAAGCCTCTGAATACAGAAGCTTTTTGATAAAGTCATTTTATTTTAACTTAATAACAATTCATAAACCTGATTTGCTATTTCTATTTCTTCATTAGTAGGAATGACTAAAATTTTTGTTTTTGAATCTGGTGTATTGATTTCTCGAATTTCTTTGGAACGAATTTCGTTTGTGACAGAATCTAATTCTAAACCAAAATAATCCATATCGGTACACACCAATTTTCTAATGTATGATGAATTCTCACCAATACCGGCAGTAAAAATAATAGCATCCAAACCATTTAAAACGGCTGCATAAGAACCTATAAATTTCTTAATTCTATAGGCATTCATATCTAAAGCCAGTTGACAATCCAAATTCCCTTTTGCGGCATTGCTTTCAATATCTCTCAAGTCACTAAATCCGGTAAGCCCTAGCATTCCACTTTGTTTTTGCAACAAATTATTTACGGCATCCAATGAATAACCTAACGAATTAACCATATGAAAAATTATTGACGGATCTACATCACCGCTTCGTGTCCCCATAATCAAACCGTTCATAGGTGCAAAACCTAGAGTAGTATCTATACTTTTTCCATCTTTTATGGCCGTCATACTACATCCGTTTCCTAGATGTATGGTAATAATTTTAGATGATTTTCCAGAATTATTTTCATTCAAATAACGAATTGCCTTTTCGGAAACATATTTATGGCTTGTTCCATGAAAACCATAGACGCGTATTTTGTTTTCTGTCAAAAGATAATTAGGCACCGCATATTTATGTGCCAAAACTGGTATGGTTTGATGAAAAGCGGTATCAAAAACAGCCACTTGTGTTGCATCACTGAAAATTTCTTCGGCCACAGTTATCCCTTCTAAATTTGCGGGATTATGCAAAGGCGCTAAATCAGAAAGCTGTCTTATTTTGTCCTTAACCTTTTTGGTAATCGTTACTGTATTCGAAAAATTACTTCCACCATGTACCACACGATGACCAACAGCTTCAATCTCCGAAGTACTTTTGATAACCCCAACTTTATCATCCATTAACAATTGGGAAATCTTCTGCAATCCTATTTTATGATTGGCAATTGGTAACGTTTCCTCTACTTTGACAGTATTGGTCACATAACTGAAATTTGAAGATTCTAAGCCTATTCTGTCGATCATTCCACTACAAATAACTGTATTGGCAGGCATATCTATTAATTGATATTTAATAGAAGAACTTCCTGAGTTTATAATTATTATTTTCATTTAAAATTTTATTTAATTAAAAAGCTATAAATCCTGTGCTTGTATAGCTGTAATTACTACTGTATTTATGATATCGTCGACGGTACAACCACGGCTCAAGTCGTTTACTGGTTTGTTTAAACCTTGCAACATTGGACCAATTGCCAATGCTCCCGTTTCCCTTTGAACTGCTTTGTATGTATTATTTCCTGTGTTCAAATCAGGAAAAATCAATACACTCGCACGACCGGCAACTTCAGAATTTGGCATTTTGCTTTGCCCGACTTCTAAGTCAACGGCGGCGTCATATTGAATTGGCCCTTCAATTTTAAGATCTGGACGTTTTTGCTTCACTATTTCGGTTGCAAGTCTCACTTTTTCCACTTCATCTCCTTTTCCAGATGTACCTGATGAATAGGATAACATAGCTATTTTTGGTTCAATTCCGAAAGAAATACTCGAATCCGCAGATGAAATTGCTATTTCAGCCAATTGTTCAGCAGTCGGATTCGGATTGATAGCGCAATCTCCAAAAACAGAAACTCGGTCTTCCAAACACATGAAAAATACTGATGACACTACTGATGAATTTGGTTTTGTTTTAATGAATTGTAATGCTGGTAAAATGGTATGTTGAGTGGTATGTGCAGCACCCGAAACCATTCCGTCTGCATGTCCTTTGTACACCATCATTGTTCCAAAATAGGAAACATCTTCCATTAAATCCCTAGCCATTCCAAGAGTTACATTTTTGGCTTTTCGCAACTCATAATAGGTATTTACATAATCCTCATAATTTTCAGATTCTATTGGATTAATGATAGGCACCTTAGAGAAATCAAAATCCAAACCTAATTCTGCTACTTTACTTTCTATTTGTTTTTTATTTCCAATAATAGAAATATCAACTACATCCATCGCTAGTAAACGAGCAGCAGCTATAATAATCCTTTCATCATTACCTTCAGGCAAAACGATATGCTTTCTATGGGCTTTAGCTCTTTTTACCATATTGTATTGAAACATTTTAGGAGTCATTCCTTCTGCTTTAAAAGCATTAAACTTGTCAATTAACACATCTAAATCAACATATTTATCGAAGGTATTTATCGAAGTCTCAATTTTTTGAATATTACTGGCATATATTTTGGGCTTAATATTCCCTATCTGATTGGCAATATGATAAGTACCTCCTTCCACAGTAATAATTGGCACCACTGATGACAAACCTTCAATTAATTTCAAAATACTATTTTCTGGAATAATATTCCCAGTTAAAACAATACCTGAAACTGTTGGATAATTGGCCGACTCATTTGCTTGTAATGCCCCTAGAATAATATCGGCCCTGTCGCCTGGAGTGATAATAAGGTTATTCTCTTTAAGATGTAATAAATAATTACACAGTTGCATCGCACCAATGCTATAACTATTTACTTGATTGTTCAAATATTCCTGACCAAACAAAATTTTAGCATCCAATACTTCTACAATTTCTTGCATTGTTGGATTATTCAAACTACCAATTAATGGAATTGAATTAATAAGAACAGATTCGGGTAAGTTTTTCTGTAATCCAGTAGTTACCAATTCTAAATTTTCTGGTTGTACTTTATTGGCAATAACAGCCAAGACTTCGACTTCTTTTATCTTAAATGAATTATGAGCTAATTTTAAATTGTCAATTAGTTCCTCCAATGTTTTTCCTTCTCCAGAGCCAACAATGATGGTAGGTATCCCAAGATTTTTGGCAATAAGAACATTCATATCCAATTCAATGACAGTTCCTTCTCCCGTAAAACTAGTTCCTTCAACCAAAACAAAATCAAAACGGTCTTCCAGTTTTTTGTATTTTTCAATAATCAAATCAACAACTTCCCCTAATTTTCCATTGTTTTTTTTCTTGATTAACTTACTTTTTGTAATAGCATAAGCATCTTCATATTGAATATCTAAGTCAAAATATGAAATAACCATCTCGATATGAGTATCCTTCTTCCCCTCTTCATAATCTTCAATCACAGGCCTGAAATAACCCACTTTTGCAGTCTTTCCCAACAGCATTCTCAATAACCCCAAGGTAATTATCGTCTTACCGCAATTCTCCTCAATCGTTGCGATATATATAGCTTTTTTCATATTCTTACTTTTAAAATTTAATCTCTTTAAACGCTTTCTACAAAATTACACCTTTAATTTCCTCCTAAATATGACCAAAATCAGCTTTAAATTACAAACTGTTACTTAATCCGAAAAATCAAAACCATCTTCGCCTTTTAAAATAAAAAACCATCCCAATTACCACCAAGAACATAAAAGTCACAACCAAATAATATCCATTGTGAAACCTCAATTCAGGCATATTGTCAAAATTCATTCCATAAACCCCAACAATAAAAGTAAGCGGAATGAATATCACCGAAATAACTGTCAGCGTTTTCATAATCTCATTCATCTTATGAGCTTGCGCCGCAAAAAAGAAATTGGATGCACTTTCCAATGAACCCATATCAGACTCTATTTGTTCCAAAAGTTCCAAGCATTTTTGGTGCAAACGGGTAAAAAAACTAAAATTATCTGAATCTATTTCATTAAATACATTATCCTCCTGTATGCTTTTTATATCATACAAAGAATCACGAAGCGGAATAATAGAACGTTTCAAAAAATTAAAATTATCCCTGTGTTTTTCAATTTTTTCTAAAATGATTGGATCGGCACTATTTTTGGTCATATCAATCAGGTCTTCTATTTTATCCTCTTCATTTTCAAGGGTAATATAAAAGTTGCCTATAATGGCATCCAACAGAATATACAATAAATAGTCTGCATTCTTGGTGCGTACAATTCCAGAATTGGTTCGAATACGTTCTCGAATATGGGTGAAAAAATCACTTCTTTTTTCTTGAAAAGAAATTAATATTCCTTTTTTTAGCAAAAAACTTATCTGCTCCACTCGTATATCATCAGTGGTTTCTGAAGGCAGCATTGATTTTATATTAAAAAACAGAACATCTTTTTCCTCTTCAAGTTTAGTTCTTTTGGTGGTATTCAAAATATCAGCCAACATAAAATCGTCTATATTGAAATGGTCTGCTATTTCTTTAAGCAAATTAATATCCGTTAATCCATGGATATTTAACCAATTTATTTTAGTTAAATCAATATGCTTTTCCAAGTTAGCAATAGTACCATTCTCATATTCATCAACCGTACAATCATCATACACAAACAATTGCATCTCAATCTCTTTATTTCTGTGCAAACCAGTATACTCGAGTGTGTAAGGCTGTAATCGTTTACCTTTCTTGTATTTAATCTTTCTCATAAAATAATTTGTATAGTAATATTACAAAAAAAACTGTATATTTTTGACTTTAAAACATAAAAAAACCGAGCTATCACTAGCTCGGTTTTTCATTTATTATGTAATGGAGACGAGATTAACCACGTCTCTACAAGAAAAAATTATTTTACTTCTTCGAATTCAACGTCTTCAACATTGTCTCCTTGTGCTTGAGCTTGTGGCTCAGCAGCTTGTTGACTTTGTTCTCCTTGAGCGTACATTGCTTCAGTAGCTGTTTTCCAAGCTGCATTGATGTTGTCAAGAGCAGTTTGAATTGCAGGAACGTCTTGAGATTGGTGAGCCATTCTCAATTCAGTTAATGCATATTCTACAGCAACTTTATGGTCATCAGCTAATTTAGCTCCAAGTTCTTTCAATTGAGTTTCCGTTTGGAAAATCATAGAGTCAGCCTCATTAATTTTCTCAGCTTTAGCTCTTAAAACTTTATCAGATTCAGCGTTAGCTTCAGCATCTTGTTTCATTCTTTCGATTTCTTCAGATGTTAATCCAGAAGAAGCTTCGATACGAATGTCATGAGATTTACCTGTTCCTTTGTCAGTAGCAGTTACTTTGATAATACCATTAGCATCGATATCAAAAGCAACTTCGATTTGAGGAACTCCTCTTGGTGCTGGTGGAATACCATCTAAGTGGAAACGACCGATAGTTTTGTTATCAACAGCCATTGCTCTAGCTCCTTGCAATACGTGAAGCTCAACAGATGGCTGAGAATCAGAAGCAGTAGAGAATACTTGAGCTTTTTTAGTTGGAATAGTTGTGTTAGCCTCAATTAATATAGTCATAACACCACCCATAGTTTCGATACCTAAAGATAAAGGTGTAACGTCAAGTAACAATACATCTTTTACATCTCCAGAAAGAACTCCACCTTGAATAGCTGCTCCAATTGCAACAACTTCATCAGGGTTAACTCCTTTAGACGCTTTTTTACCGAAGAATTTTTCAACTTCCTCAACGATTCTTGGGATACGAGTAGAACCTCCAACCAAGATAACTTCGTCGATATCATTTACTGTTAAATTAGCATTTTTCAACGCTTTAGCAACTGGTGCCATAGAACGTTTTACTAAAGAGTCAGTCAATTTTTCAAATTGAGCTCTAGTTAATTTTTTAACTAAGTGTTTTGGTCCTGAAGCTGTAGCAGTTACGTAAGGCAAGTTGATTTCAGTTTCAGCAGAAGATGACAATTCAATTTTAGCTTTCTCAGCAGCTTCTTTGATACGTTGCAATGACATTGGGTCAAGACGCAAATCGATACCTTCTTCAGCTTTAAATTCGTCAGCTAACCAGTCAATAATTGTATGGTCAAAATCATCTCCTCCTAAGTGAGTGTCTCCATCTGTAGACAATACTTCGAATACACCATCTCCTAATTCAAGAACAGAGATATCAAAAGTACCTCCACCTAAATCGTAAACAGCAATTTTTTGATCAGTTCCTTTTTTATCTAATCCGTAAGCAAGTGCAGCTGCAGTTGGCTCGTTGATGATACGCATAACTTTAAGACCTGCAATCTCACCAGCTTCTTTTGTAGCTTGACGTTGAGCATCATTAAAGTAAGCAGGAACAGTAATAACTGCTTCAGTAACTGTTTGACCTAAATAGTCTTCAGCAGTTTTTTTCATTTTTTGAAGTGTCATAGCTGACAATTCTTGTGCAGTGTACAAACGACCGTCAATATCCACACGTGGAGTATTGTTGTCACCTTTAACTACAGAATAAGGAACTCTTTTTGCTTCTTCAGTGATTTCAGCAAAAGAATGTCCCATAAAACGTTTGATAGAAGCAATAGTCTTAGTTGGGTTAGTTACTGCTTGTCTTTTCGCAGGATCTCCCACTTTAATTTCTCCACCTTCAACAAAAGCGATGATAGATGGTGTTGTTCTTTTTCCTTCAGCATTAGGGATTACTACTGCTTCATTACCTTCCATTACAGAAACACAAGAGTTTGTTGTACCTAAATCAATTCCGATTATTTTACCCATTTTTAATATATTTAATTTTTATTGTATACTTATTTTAACGGCTCGAAGACTCTAAGGCAATCTTTATGCCAATATAAAAAACCGAGTAATTTGTCAGTTTTCATTACAATTGGCATAAAACAATATGACAAACTGACATTTTACAAATTATTTACTGCGTCAGTTCGCCAAAGCTCGTGTGGGCAAGACCACATTAAGAAAAGGGGCTAAATTCAGAACACGCATACTCGGCCTCTTTCCCCAATACGGTCGAGCTATCCGTGCTACTTCGGTAGCTTGCTTCAAACGAAGTTCACTGAACTCCTATAAAAATAAATGTATAGTGAAGTAATCCCTCTTGCGATCCTAACATCATTAATCTGTGCCAGAAATTCAAATTTGACATACCTTTATATCTCAATATTATCAAACAATTAATCAAACAGTCAAATTAGAAAAATCAACATGAATCTTAAGGAACATTACAACCGTCTTTATGTCGATTCTATAGAAAAGATAAAAAACAATCATTATTCAATAGACAATCTTATTGATTCTTCTTCTGATAATCGATTTGGAATTACGGTATTAATCAGACCTTCACTTGAGGTAAAAAACAAGATTCAAGGTTTCCTGACCGAACTTAAAAAAAGCAATCCCAATCAATATTATTATCCAAATTTGGATATCCACATTACCGTTTTATCCATCATATCATGTCACAATGGATATGATTTAAAGACTATATCAATTCCTGAGTATAGCAAAATCATTCAAAAAAGTATCGAAGACATTAAAGATTTGGAAATCCATTTTCAAGGAGTCACGGCATCTAATTCTGCCATAATGGTTCAAGGATTTATCAACAATAATTCGTTAGATCAACTAAGAAACAACTTAAGAAGAAATTTCAAGAATTCTGAGCTACAACAAAGTATTGACAGCCGTTATGCCATTCAAACCGCTCATTCTACTGTAATGAGATTTAGAGAAAAAATTATAGACAAAAATGCTTTATTGAAAACTTTGGAAGAATATCGAGACTTTGATTTTAGCCAATTCAAAGTAGAGAAAATAGAGCTTGTACATAATGATTGGTACCAACGAAGTCATTTGACTCAACAATTGCAAACATTTGAATTGAAATAAACCATTATACCAAATAATAGAATAGAATTAGTTTCACAGATTGAATTCTTAAAAGATATTTTTCTTAATCCTATGAAATCAGCTTTAAACCCACAAAAAAAGCATAAAAGCTATATCATTAACAATCAATAAATTAGAATGAAAACAAATAATTTTTAAAACTGCATAATTTTAAAAAAATACCCGAATTATCTTAATAGAATTTATAAAAAAAAAATTATATTTGTCTTAAACCTTTTAAAAATAGAACATTATGAGAAAAATGACTTTGTTATTCGTTTTTGCCTTATCGTTTAGTTTTGCAAGTGTATTTGCACAAGCCAGAAAAGAACTAAACTTTGGTTATTTAGGAATTAATTATGAAATTCCTATTCATAAGGATATTACAATTGCTCCGGGCGCTGCAACCAATAGCAATATAGATTGGTTAAACGTAGGAGTAAAAGCTAATTATTATTTTGATAATCTTTTTGGAATTTCAAATGCTGCTTGGGATGTATATGGTGGAGCAAATGCTGGATACGCTTTTTGGATTGGGGACGACCATGATAACGGTAAAGGTAACGATGATGATTTCGACATTGGAGGTCAAGTTGGCGTACGTTGGTTTTGGAACGATAAATGGGGCGTATATGTAGAGGCAGCTGGCGGAAGTACCTCTGGCTTTTCTCCTGGAATTGGATTGACCGTAAAATTATAATCGCCTTTATGTCAATCTGTCGAAGATATAAAACATTACACCATAGTTCACTTAATTAATTCTCCTACAGATAATACATTTGGAATTATGGTATTAATCAGACCTTCATTAGAAGTCTAAAACCCTAATCATACTTGACTTTTCTTCCATAAAAATGCCCCCAAATAGTGTTTAACTTTTTGGGGGCATTACTCTTACTACCCAAATTTGGATATTCATATTAGAGTTTTATTCTTAATATCCCGTTAAGATGGATTTAATTTGAAGTCAATTTTAATTCCCCAGTCTATGAAATCAGTTTAAATCCGACAAAAAACAGCATAACTGCTATGGCGTTTCTAAGTAATAAATCAGGTAATTTACCGCTTAACATACTTCCAATATAAATTCCAGGAAGCGATCCCATCAATAATTGTCCAAGTAAAGTCAAATCCAAATTCCCCATTGAGGCATGTCCCAATCCGGCAACAAGAGTTAAAGGTACAGCATGAGCAATTTCAGTTCCAACCAATCGAGGTGTTGGCAAAAGCGGGTATAAGAAAAATAAAGTAACTGTCCCCAAAGCTCCAGCTCCAATAGAAGTAAGCGTTACAGTAGCTCCCAACATTACGCCAATAGCAACTGTCAATAAGTTTTGGGTTCTACTCTCACTGTGGAATTTATCCCCAGCATGTTTTTGAGACAATACCATTAATTTCTTTTTGAATAAAATAGCTACTGATGTAAAAACTAGCGCCCAGCCCAAGCTGTATTTTATCATATTATTCAACTCGGTCGTATCCGTATTTAAACTATGAAGAATCCACAAAGTCAGCAAAGCTGCCGGAACACTACCTAAAGAAAGCCAACCTGTTATGGTCCAATTTATATTCTTCTTTTTATTATGTACATAAATACCTCCTGCTTTGGTAACGGCTGCATACAACAAATCAGTACCAACGGCTGTCGTTGGAGGAATACCAAACCACAATAAAATGGGAGTCATCAAAGACCCTCCTCCTACACCTGTCATTCCTACTACAAAACCAACAACTAAACCTGCAACAACTAAACCTATTTGAAAATCCATAAAAGAGACTTTGATTTTTTTTTGGCAAAAATAGAGAAAACAACTTAAACTATAGCAATCTTATAGACTTTGTATTTTTTATTAATATGGTTTTATAATATCAGAATACATTTTTAACTCTCACTCATTTGAGTCAATAAACGAAATCCATTGACAAAATCATTTCAAATTCGACTAAAATCATAGAAATTTACTTTTTTGTCAAAAAAAATAGCATTATTTTACAATTATCCTATAGAGAGAATAGACTATGCGGAATTGATTAAAATTACAAAAATAAATGTAAAAATTAAAAATAAATAAGATTTTTACATCATAACTAAACTAAAAAAGATACTAATTGAAAATATGTTTGAAAGATAAAACCTATTTTTTAAAAACAGAAACGCCATAAACAAAATGTATTTGCCTTTTTAGCAAACTAGTTAATATTATAAAAACTAACTCCTTTTTGTAACTTTGCAAATCTGAAACATTACAAGATGAACATCAAACTTATCGCAATCGGCAAAACCGATAATAAATCTCTACAAACCTTAATTGACGATTATACCAAACGATTGTCTTTTTACATCAAATTTGATTTGGAAATTATTCCAGATATCAAAAACGTAAAAAACTTATCGGAAAGCCAACAAAAAGAAAAGGAAGGGGAACTCATCTTGTCTAAAATCACTCCGACAGACCAGCTCATTTTATTAGATGAAAACGGAAAAACCTTTTCCAGCGTTGCCTTTTCAACAGAATTGCAAAAGAAGATGAACTCGGGTGTAAAAACATTGGTTTTTGTGATTGGTGGTCCATATGGCTTTTCGGATACTGTTTATGCCAAGGCAAATGGAAAAATCTCCCTATCGTTAATGACATTTTCGCATCAAATGGTGCGTTTGTTTTTTATCGAGCAATTATACCGTGGTTTTACAATATTAAGAAACGAACCATATCATCATCAATAAAAGAGTATTCAGTTAGCAGTTGCATTGTTCTGTTCCAGTGATGTAAAAAAATATTCAGTTGTCAGGATTTAATAGATGAATTCTTGATTTGATATGAATTTCCATTCAATACTTCGCAAAAATATTTTCAAATTAATATAATTATCAAATAACATATTTTTGTCAAAACAATAGAAAACATCCTCATTTGCAGAATTTTGCTTTATATAATTTTCCAAATCATTTTTAGCAATTACTTTGTTGTTAACTAATATTTTATTGTTTTTATCAAAATAAACTTCAACTCCAGACTTTGGCTTCTTCATTTTATAATACACTTGTGTAAAAGGAATAAAAGCTAAGTTTTTACCAATACTATCCGCATAGGAATAATAATTAAGTGCCAATTCGTTTCTATGCTCTTTTTCCTCTCTTTTGCGTTGTTGCAGTTTCATTACTTCTGGAATAACCAATCGCAAAGGCAAACGTTTGTCGATATTCAAAATCCAATTGGTTGTGATAATGCTGTTTTTTCTATTTACTTCTGCCAAAGTATCTTTCCCTTTTACTCTAAAAAAAATGTAAATAGGCGACAAATCCACAACTTCTTTTACGATAGTTTGATCTGCCTTTGGCAATAAAACATCTTCTTTATTACCACAAGAAAAACACAACAACACTACAATACCAAATAAATATTTTATCATTATTAATTCAATTTACTAAATAAACGAACACATTCAACAGCTTCTTTCACATCATGCACCCGAAGTATTTTTGCCCCTTTGGATAACGCAATCGTATTCAAAACCGTTGTACCATTAAGTGCCATTTCGGCGTTTGTTTCCAAGGTTTTATAAATCATTGATTTCCTCGAAATTCCAACTAACAAAGGTAATTCAAGCATTTGAAACAACTCCATTTTTTGCATAACTGTAAAATTTTGCTCCAATGTCTTTGCAAAACCAAAACCGGGATCCACTATCAAATCGTTTATTCCAAGTGCTCTTACAACAGCAATCCGTTCCGAAAAATAGAATATCATTTCCTTAATTATATCCTCATATTGTACAAATTCATGCATAGTTTGCGGCGTTCCTTTCATGTGCATCATGATATACGGAACTTGATATTTCGCAATTGTTTCCAGCATTTTATCATCCAATTTTCCCGCCGAAATATCATTGATAATTGCAGCTCCACTTTCAATACAACTCTTTGCCACCTCTGCCCGAAAAGTATCTATTGATAATATAGTCTCGGGAAAGTGTTTTTGCAACAAATTCACAACAGGAATTATTCTAGATATCTCCTCATCTTCAGAAACAAACTCGGCATTGGGTCTGCTAGAATATGCCCCAACATCAATAAAATCGGCTCCTTCATTGAGCATTTTTTCAACTCTTCTCAGAAGTTCATTTTCATCTTTATACTTTCCACCGTCAAAAAAAGAGTTGGGAGTTATATTCAAGATCCCCATTACTTTTGGAGTGGACAAGTCAATAAGTTGCCCTTTACAATTTATAGTCATTCCAATTTGGTTTTAGAAACTTAAAGTTCTGCATTCAAAAAAATTATTCTTATTTTTGGTGCAATTTTATACAAATATACACCAATAATGAAGAATACTTCACAAGAATATGACAAGGTAATTGCCATTTGTCGCACACTTTTTATCAATAAAATGAAAGATTACGGTAGTGCTTGGCGCATTTTGAGGCTTCCTTCCCTAACCGATCAAATTTTCATAAAAGCACAAAGAATAAGAAGCTTACAAGAAAATGAAATTCGAAAAGTCGATGAAGACGAAACAGGAGAATTCATCGGTATCATCAATTATTCTATTATGGCTTTGATTCAATTGGAATTGGGCGTGGTCGATCAACCCGACTTGGAAACCGAAAGAGCAACCCAATTATACGATGCAAAAGTAGCTTTGACCAAAGAATTGATGGAAAACAAAAACCATGATTATGGAGAAGCTTGGCGTGACATGCGTGTAAGTTCACTTACCGATTTGATTTTGCAAAAACTGCTACGTGTCAAACAAATTGAAGACAATAAAGGAAAAACTATCGTATCTGAAGGTATTGATGCCAATTATCAGGATATGATTAATTATTCGATTTTTGCCTTGATTTTGATGAACAAAAAATAAAGTTCCCAAAAGAATACTATTAAAAAAACAAACCCCAAAATGAAAAACATCATTACACAATTCTCCCGAATTTTCGTTGGAATCTTATTCATAATCTCAGGATTAATCAAACTGAACGATCCTGTTGGATTCTCTTATAAATTAGCAGAATATTTCAGCGAACCGGTTTTCAACATGCCATTTTTCGTTCCTTTTTCCTTGACTATAGCCCTATTTATAGTAATCTTGGAAGTAGTTTTAGGTGTTATGTTGCTCATTGGTTACAAATCAAAATTGACCATTTGGCTTTTGTTGCTTTTAATCATAAAATTCACTTTCCTGACATTCTATTCCGCTTATTTTGATGTTGTAAAAGACTGCGGATGCTTTGGAGATGCTTTGCACCTTACACCTTGGCAATCATTTACAAAAGACGTTGTTTTATTGTTTTTTATATTGATTCTGTTCGTTAATATGAAATTGGTTAAACCATTATTCAGCGATAAAATTCAAAATAGCCTGGCAATATTATCTCTTGTTTTATGTGCATTTATGGGATATTGGGTAATCAATCACTTGCCTCTAAAAGATTTCCGTGCATTCAAAGTAGGAAACAATATTCAAAAAGGAATGGAAATTCCAGAAGGCGCACCAAAATCGGTGGTAGAAATGATTTTTATCTACAAAGTAAATGGTGTTGACAAAGAATTTTCGGAAAAAGACTTGGCTAATATTCCTGCTGGTGCCACTTTTGTTGACAGAAAGGATAAAATAATCACAGAAGGTTACGTTCCTCCTATTCATGATTTTGTAATGGAAAAAGACGGATCGGATTATAAGGAAGAATTATTGCAAGAGCCTAAATTATTAATGATTGTTGCCTATGATTTGGCACTTGCCAATGCAGATGGCCTTGCGAAGATGGAGCAAATCAGTAAAACCGCTTCCGCAAAAGGATATAAAACAATTGGAATGACCGCTTCTACTCCAGAAGAAATTGCAAAAATCAAAAAACAATATGGTATCACTTTTGATTTTTATTTCTGCGATGCTATTCCATTAAAAACTATTGAAAGAGCTAATCCAAGTTTTGTCATTCTTGAAAAAGGAACTGTTAAACAAAAAGCACATTACAACGATACAGATGATTTAGCTTTTTAATTTCAATTAAAACTATAAAAAGTAATAACCTTGTGGGAATATCATTTTCTTGCAAGGTTTTTTTTATTGGTAATAAATCAAAATTAAATCATAAAAAATATCAACTATAACGATATTGTAACCAATTTTAGAGATTTTCACATTAAAATTCCAAAATCAGTTTACCTAATTTAGATTTCTTTGGTTAACTTTGTGAAAATTAATTTTTAGATGAAATCACAATGATTCCAAAGCAAAAGGAATAAAGAATAGTGATTCCATGTTCCAATAAAAAACAAGCATTATCTTTATATGAAAAAAATCGCCTTATTACTTATTGCTTTTGCTACATTTTCCTGTACCCAAGCTCAGAAAACTGAGTTCTCAAAAAAAGCACTTTCCGAAACTTTATTAGCTACAGACGGTAATCAAATTAAATTTAAAGATATCCTAAAAAACCAAAAAGGTAAAACTACCATTATAGAATTTTGGGCATCTTGGTGTGGTGATTGCGTAAAAGCAATGCCAAAACTAAAAGAACTTCAAGCCAACAATCCAGACGTATCTTATGTGTTTATGTCAATGGATAAAACTGCTGATAAATGGAAAGAAGGTATCGAAAAACACCAACTAAACGGATTACACTTCATGGCAAATGACGGCATGAAAGGTGTTTTTGGAAGTGCAATTGACTTGGATTGGATTCCGAGATACATTATCATTGATAAAACCGGAAAAATTGTCGTTTATCGTGCCATAGAAACTGACTTTGACAAAATCAACGCAACACTAAAACAATTGCAATAGTCGTTTCAAGGTCTATTTTTCAATGAAAATTGCACTGACAAGTTGAAACAATGAATTAATCAGAAAATAAAACTATAAATACTACAAAAATGAGAAAGAAGATTGTTGCAGGAAACTGGAAAATGCATAAAAATGCAGCACAAACTAAAGAATTATTGAATGAACTATTGACTCAAATTCCAGCTGAAACTGCTGCACAAGTAATTGTTGCTCCAACATTTGTGAACTTGGCTTCAGCAGTAGAAAACTTAACACACTCCAATATATCAGTTGCTGCACAAAATTTACACCAAGCAGAAAGCGGTGCTTTTACAGGCGAAATATCAGCAGATATGCTTAAAGGTGTAGGTGTAAATACAGTAATTTTAGGTCACTCAGAGCGTAGAGCTATTTTTCATGAAACTGACGCTTTAATTGCAAGCAAAGTAAATACAGCCTTGAAACACGACATGACTGTAATCTTCTGTTTTGGTGAAGAATTAAAAGATCGTCAATCTGGAAATCACTTTAATATTGTTGAAAATCAATTGAAAGATGGTTTATTCCACATAGAAGCTAAAGATTGGGAAAAAATTGTATTGGCTTATGAACCAGTTTGGGCTATTGGAACAGGTGAAACTGCTTCTCCAGAACAAGCGCAAGATATGCACGAATTCATCAGAGAAACAGTTCGTAAAGCATTTGGAAGTGACATTGCTGAAGATGTTACTATTCTTTACGGAGGAAGCGTAAAACCAGACAATGCAAAAGAAATCTTTTCTAAACCTGATGTTGATGGTGGACTTATTGGTGGTGCTGCCTTAAATGCAAAAGATTTCATTACTATTGTAACGTCTATCTAAAAATTAAAAATGTATTTCAACTTTTCATAAAGTTGAAACGCTTTTTAAATATCACGAAAACCTGTTCAAATAAACGAACAGGTTTTTTTTATTTATTCATTATCCTTTAAGATAAATTTGAAATTCTTGAATAAATCCTCGAAATTTGCCACCCTTAAATACTTACAATAACCTAGAAAATTAAATGGAAATCCAGAAAAAAATTAAAACAAAATCAGATAAAATATGGCAAAAATGGTCCATTGCCTTCCGAATTATTCCAGTGCTTCTTTTTGTAGCATTACTTAAATTTTTATCCTATCATTTTGAATTAGAAGTTCTCGAATTAAACGCCCTTTTTACCAGTTTAATAGCTGGAACAATTTTCCTGATTGGTTTTCTTATTAGCGGAGTTCTTTCGGATTATAAGGAAAGTGAAAAACTGCCTAGTGAACTTTCGGCTTCCATAAAATCCTTATATGATGATGCCTATACCATTTACAAAGGCAAAAATTCTCAAAACGCTTTTCAATTTATAGAGTTCCAAAAAACATTTACCAATTTCTTGATGGACTGGTTCTACAAGAAAGAAACCACTGCATCCATACTGGACAAAATAAGTCAAATGAATGATTTCATTATCGAATTAGATGACGAAGGCATTCAACCAGGGTATCTCATCAAAATAAAAAATGAACAAAACAACATACGTAAAATGATATTGCGAATTGACACCATCAGAGAAACCAACTTTATTGGTTCGGCTTATGCAATTCTGGAAGCAATGGGATTTTTGATTGCGTTATCACTAATCATCATTAAAATAGAGCCTTTCTATGTTGCCTTATTTTTCACATTACTCGTAACCTTTTTGATCTCCTATATGTTTTTATTAATCAAAGATCTTGACAATCCTTTTGATTATGTCGAAAATGGGGAAAGCGGAACTGAAATTTCATTAAAACCCATTCACGACCTCATAAAGGCATTCAAAAAATTATAATATTAATTCCGAAAACAAATATCAAAAAGCGGTTCGAAATCATTTGAACCGCTTTTTTTTTCACCCAAAAAAAAGTTTGGCATCATTATTGAAAAGTACTCAACACAAAAAAGGTTAGAAATTTCAGATCGAGTAATATTCAATGTCAACGGAAATATTACAAAAGGAAGTTTATTACTCGATCTTGTTTCAAAACTTATAATTATTAGGAATGTTTTTGTTTACTCAATAGTTTCATAAAGAAAATCTTTATGTCAAAAAGAGATCAAGAAACATTCAGTCGAATTTATTAAGCCCGATTTGCCCAAAAATCAAAATAAAAAAAGGAAACATTGTTTCCTTTTTTTTCTTTTAGGAATTAATTAAAATCCATAAAAAAAACCAACGGATTCATCCCGTTGGTTTCTCCACAATCAAATATATAAATAGACTTTATTTCAATGATTTTAACTGATCAATAGCATATTGGTTAGCAGGATCTATACCCAATGTTTTACTAAAAACATCTTTTGCTTTGTCCTTATCGGTAACAGCATAGATAATACCCAAATTATTATAAGCTTCCACTAATTTTGACTTCATCCCTTTGCTGGCTAACTCAGTAGAATCTTTTTTGTTAGCAGTAGTTATGAAATCCTCATAGTTTTTAGCTACCTGAGAATCATTTTTTAGTAAGACTTGAATTCTGGCTTTAAAAAGATAAGCATCCTGTGTTGATGGAGAAGCTTTGATAATTGTATCTAATGAAAGATCAGCTTTTTTCAATTGCTCCATTTGCTGTGGATTTAAATTTTCAATACCGTTACAAGACCAATACACTGATGAAGCAAAAAAGAAATTATCCATTAGAAATGATTTTGTTTCTGTATTTGCAATAGCAATTTCATAAACGTTAGCAGCTTGAGCATATAATTTTTTCTCATATAATTTCTTAGCCAAGTCTGGAAGTTCTCCAGCAATAGCAGGGCTCATATCAAATGATTTTTTGAAATCTAAAATTCCATTATCAATAAGCGTGTTATCAACAGGAGTCAAGGTTAATGCTTTGCCCAATTTTGAAGCACCAATATAAAAATAATCTCTCCCAATCACTCTATTCGAAGGATTCGAAACATAGGATGTTAGCGAACTTATAGCTGTATCAAAATTATTATTGTAATAAGCTGAATACCCCAAATAACGGTAAATTCTTGGATTTACTTTATCCAATTTACTCATTTCATTAGCTTCTGTTTCAAGAGCTTTATAATCTTTGGCTAGAATAAGAAAATCAGCATGACGCATACGTGACTCTAATGAATAATCTGTTAAGGACATGTATTTTTCATAAAAAGCCAATCCTTTTGATATATGCGCATCGTAATTCCCCGCATCATTTAAAGCCCAAAGATATTGGGTTTCGGCTAGTTCGCGATACACAGGTCCATAATTGGAATTTAAAGCTATTACTTCGTCAAATGCAGTTAATGCAATAGGAAAGTTGTGAGCATTTTTGATTAAAGTACCCAATCCCATTTTGGCCCTTAATAGCGTATTATCTAATCTAAAAGCTTCTCGGTAGCACTCATAAGCCTCATTTTGCTTTTTATTGAACTTATAAGCATCCCCCAAAGCCAATAAAACATCTGTATTTGCTGGATCAATCAGCCTGGACTTACTTAAAATCTCAATTGCTTTTTTGTAATTCGGATGTTCTGAATAAGTATAGGCTTTGCCAATATATACAGTTTCTTCTAAATCCCTTTTGCTGCTATTTTGTGTAGCTAATGCAAAATATTTTTCGGCTTCGACAAAATCGCCTTTATCCAACGCAATATAACCTAATCCTATATAACTAAAATTTCCTTTGCTGGAACACGTAATTCCAACATCAAAATGCTTCTTGGCCGCTTCATAATCTCCTTTCAATAGACAAACATTACCCAAAAGAAATTTAGCATAGCCATCAGTAGGTTTTAAGGCTGTAATGGTTTCTAAAGTATTTTTGGCTATTTCATATTGTTCGGCATCAATAGCGTTTTTTGCTTGTTTTATATCCTGCGCTTGCCCCAAAAAACCCAAAAACAGTATTGCGATGGTATAAATAAAAACTTTTTTCATGATAGATATAATTAATTTTAATAATAAAATAGTGCTGAGTTAAATTAGAATAAAACAACACTACAAATATAAAATAATATTAAACAAAAACAGTATATTTTAGCAATTAAATAACTGCAAATCAATTAGTTATATTTTTAAAAACATGATAAAAATCATTTTTTTATATTTCGAAAAAAAGTATAACTATGGTGAAAAAAGAAGAATGAAAATTAAGAAACGACATTTTTTAAAACTAAAAAAAACACTAATAGTTCATTTTTAGATTATTAGCAGAACCGTTATCATTAAATCGTACTGATAAAGAATTAAAAGCAATCTTTAATTTAAAGTAAAACTCTTTTTCGAGAATTCATAAAAATAAAATACTTCAGAAAAACTAAGTCAAAAAACATTCTGTCAAAATAGTTGCCAAAATTCAAAAAAGGATTGCATCCTATTGTTACCTTTGCAAAAAAAATCAAACATGTCAAATATTTATATAGGGTATCATTTTTCAATTGAACCAAAGGAGTTAGGATCAGAAATACTAATTGCCGAATTGGGTGAAAAAGCTTTTGAAAGCTTCACTGAAACCGAAACTGGAATTTCTGCTTTTGTGCAAAAAGACCTTTGGGACGAAACGATATTGGAAGACATTCAAATATTACAATCGGAAGAATTCAAAATCGACTATACTTTTGAAGAAATCGAACAAGTAAACTGGAATGAGGAGTGGGAAAAGAATTTTGAACCTATAGATGTAGAAGGAAATTGTCATGTACGTGCACCATTTCATCCTAAAACGGATGCCGAATATGATATTGTAATTGAACCCAAAATGAGTTTTGGAACAGGACATCATGAAACTACACACATGATGATTCAGCATTTACTGGAAATGGATGTTGCCGGTATGAAAACACTTGACATGGGTTGCGGTACAGCAATTCTTGCCATTCTTGCCGAAATGAAGGGAGCTCAACCTATAGATGCGATTGATATTGACAATTGGTGTTACCTAAACTCCATTGAAAATGCTGAACGCAACAATTGTAAACACATTACGGTTTACGAAGGAGATGCTTCTTTATTAAAAGACAAAAAATACGATTTGATTATAGCCAACATCAACAGAAACATTTTGTTAAATGATATGCAAAGTTATGTTGACTGTTTAAACGCAGGCGGAACCATATTATTTAGCGGTTTCTACGAAGAGGACATTCCTTATATTGACGCATCTTGTACAGAAAAAGGATTAACCTACGTAAAAAAATTCCAAAGAAACAATTGGGTATCAATAAAATACGTAAATTAGTATCTACTTTTTTATAAATCAACAAAGTACAAAAACCTAAAAGCATGAGTACAATAGAGAAAGTAAAAGAAAGAACCCGAGAAGAGGAAGTAACGACTAAAAACAATGAAATAATAGTTTACAATGACGATGTTAATACTTTTGACCACGTCATTGACACTTTAGTTCGCGTTTGCGGACACACTCCTATTCAAGCAGAACAATGTTCGTTGATTGTTCATTTCAACGGTAAATGCACCGTAAAGACGGGAGAATATGATAAATTAAGAGTACAATGCTCTAGATTACTTGAAGCTGGCTTAACTGCCGAAATAATCTAAACTATACAATACTATTTCCAAAAATTTGTTATTTATTAAACCTACTTGAGCAAGTACAATCTCAAGTAGGTTTTTTTATGTCTTCTCATTACCAGAACTAATTTTGAAACCCAAAATTCCCTCCATCAACTTTATTCTTCTTAAAAACTCACATTATTGAATACATAAAACAACCCATAAAAAAATAACAAAAATCACAATATTTTAAACAATTATTCTATATTTGAACAAAAATACCCCTCAAATGGAAGAATACGGTAAAATATTAGTTTTTGTAATGCCTGTTTTTTTGATATTAATTATAATCGAAAAAATTTACGGCCACTATAAAGGAGAAGACACCTCTCCAAATATGGATTCGGTTTCGAGTATTAGCTCGGGAATGGTCAATTCGGTCAAAGATGTTCTTGGACTTAGCGTTACGTTGGTCTCTTATGAATGGTTTGAAACCAAGTTTGCCATAATTCATTTGGAAGCCAATATTTGGGCTTATATCATTGGATTTATCGTTATTGATTTTTATGGCTATTGGAGTCATCGTCTGTCTCACCAAATTAATTTTTTATGGAACAAACATGCAATTCATCACAGTAGCGAAGAGTTTAATCTGGCTTGCGCCTTGCGTCAAACAGTTTCGAGTTTTGTTAATCTATTTACATTCCTATTGATTCCAGCGGCATTATTGGGAGTACCTCCAAGAGTAATTGCGATAATACTGCCTATTCATTTATTTTTACAATTTTGGTACCATACCAAACACATCAAAAAAATGGGTTTTCTGGAACAAATACTTGTTACACCATCGCATCATCGCGTTCATCATGCGATAAATCCAATTTATATGGACAAAAATCATTCGCAAATATTCATTATTTGGGATAAACTTTTTGGCACTTTTCAAGAAGAATTAGATTCGGTACCGCCTGTTTTTGGAATTACGAGACCAGCACAGACCTGGAACCCCTTCCGCATTAATTTCCAGCACTTGTGGTTATTGATTACCGATGCTTGGCGTTCCGAAAAATGGAAAGACAAACTCACAATTTGGTTCAAACCTACAGGTTGGCGCCCAGAACACTTCGAAGAGAAATACCCAGTAAACAAAATCACTGATGTCTATACCTATGAAAAATACGGTACACTACATTCCAATAAATTAATGTATTGGTCATTATTTCAAGCCATGTTTACTTTATTACTGATTACCTACATGTACAATTCGATTGCAATTATTGGTTTGCCAAACGTATTCGTCTACGGCGCTTTTATATTTCTTACCGTTTACAGCTACACCGAATTGATGGATACCCGGAAAATTTCATTACTATGGGAAGGAATTCGATTTTTTATAGGAATAGCAATCATTGCTTATCTTGGTGATTGGTTTGGCATGAATACACTTTTTCCTTTTGCCTCATACATCATAATTGGGTATCTCGTTTTATCACTATTGGTCACGTTTTATTTTGTAAACACCAATTTTGATGCAGAAAAATCAATTGTGGCAACTTCTTAAAAAAAATCTATGCAATCATCTTTACTTCTCAAAACCTATATTGGTTTTACTATTATTTATCTTGGTATTCTATTCCTCAATATTGAAGGATTCGACTTTTATATGAAACCTATTTTACTTCCTATTTTAATGGCAGCAGTTATAGTTTCTGAAAATTTTCCAACCAAAAAAATCCTTCTAACTGCATTGACATTTTCTTGGATAGGCGACATTATTTTACTTTTTGCAGATAAAGGAGAACTCTATTTCATCTTCGGTCTAGTGGCTTTTCTTATATCGCATTTGGTATATATTGCCCTTTTCTGCAAACAACAAAACACTAGAATCAACGATAACAAAACCCTGTTTTGGATTGGTGTTCTAGCCATACTAGCCTATTTCATTTTCATGATTAATACATTATTCCCAAAACTAGGCCCATTAAAAATTCCAGTTTTGGTATATGCGATCGTGATTACCACAATGCTTTTCTTTGCTTTCAAAGGCAGTTTAAAATGGTTAATTCCTGCTAACAATTACATCCTTATTGGTGCTGTTGTATTTGTAAGCTCGGATAGTATTTTGGCTTTCAACAAATTTTATGCACCGATTACGCACGCTTCATTTTACATTATGGCGACGTATTGCCTAGCACAATATTTAATAGTTGCTGGGATTTTAAAGCTGAATTTCAAAATATAAAATAACATTTAGGGCGTGCCACCATTAAGAAAAAAGGCCAAATTTAGACTATGCTTATTCGGCCTCTTTCCTTAATGCTGTCGGGCTATCCATGCTACTTCGGTAGCTTATTTCTATCCCTCACGCTTACTTAACACAAGATATTTATTCCAAAAAAAAGCATTTTCCAATTTAGAAAATGCTTTTTTTTAGAATAAGTTTTAATGATTAATGAGGCAACTTGTTTTTTAAAGCACCATAAATAATCGTTCCTATCAGAGCTCCAATAAGAACAATAATTACAGGCATAAATCCCGCCCCTATCAATATAAAAATTGGCCCTGGGCAAGAACCTACCAAAGCCCAACCCAATCCAAAGGAAATACCTCCCACCAAATATCTGACAGTACCATTTTCTTTATCCAAGATTTCAATAGGTGATCCTTTGATATCTTTAATATTTTTTCTTTTAATTATTTGAATACCTATAACTCCTGTCGCAACAGCAACACCAATAATTCCATACATATGAAATGATTGAAATTGAAACATTTCATAAATACGGTACCAAGAAACCGCTTCCGACTTGGTAAGAACAATTCCAAAAAGGAATCCAACGAGAAAATATTTTAATAATTTCATAGCTTAAAAAAGTAAGGGTAATATAAAATGAGCCATAATCAATCCGCCAATAAAGAATCCAATAACAGCTTTAAGCGAAGGCAATTGTAAATTACTCAATCCCGAAATTGCATGTCCAGATGTACATCCACCCGCATAACGCGTTCCAAAACCTATTAAAATACCACCACCAAGAAGTATCAAAATACTTTTGGGTGATTGCCAAATCTGTTCTCCAAATAAAGCTTGAGGCATTAACTGACCATTGGGTGCATCAATCCCCATTTGGGAGAGTTGAGCTATCGTTTTTTGATTAATCGCAACATTACTAGGGTCACTCATAAAATGCACTGCTACAAAACCTCCTAACATTGCACCCAAAACCACTACATAATTCCAACGATTCGCTTTCCAGTCAAAATTAAAATATTCTATACGCTTTCCTAATCCAGTCATAGAACATAAAGACTGAAGATTGGTTGACATACCGAAATTCTTCCCGAAATAAATCAGTGAAAGCATTACCATACCGATTAAAAAGCCCGAAACATACCAAGGCCATGTTTGAAAAATAATATTCATAGTGTTTCTTTTTGAGCAAAGATAAAGAGGTAAAAGCAATCCTAATGTGAGAAATGTTACATTTGCAAAAAATAATATTAATCACAAAGTTCTATCTTCAACCAAATGATAATTACATTTTGATTATTTTTGAAATAGCAATTAAACTTTTAAATTAGAATCCTAATTAACCCTAAGAACATGAAAAAAACAATTCTTTTTATTGCTTTACTACTTGTTATAACTTCTTGTGGAAGTATTAAATCATCAATAAAAAATGTAGACAACAACGCTCCTGTCCCTGTTGTAAAAAACAATGCCTTTATAATTACCCAATACAGCAAAGACAAAAAATACGGTTATGATAAAGACTATCCTGTCAATATTTTTTACAAAGGCACCAAAAATGACACCATCAACCAAAAATATTTCATAAATGCTTTGGCAGGACCGAAAGGAGAAAAAATAACTTATAAGAAACTGGAAAACTGCTGCCCATTTCCAACGAAAACTAGTGATATGGGTGCTGGATTTTTGAATGTCTACGAATTGACTTGGGAAGGATTGAAAAAACCAATCATCTTGTATTTGAACATCTATGAAAGAGGTCAATTGATGGTTCCGGTTGGTCTTAGCTTGAAGAAAATATAATTAAAACCACTACTGCCCTAGCCCCGATTACTTCACTTAACTTTTATTTTAATTTGAGTTCAGTGAACTACGTTTGTAGCGGTATCCTTTTTTGTCTCGTTTTTTACGAGACAAAAAAGATACAAGCGGATAGCGGGAATAGCTCCAAATAATAGCTTTAATGCTTCTAAAAATAATTAGGAAAACTAATTCGGAAATCGCAAAATCGAACTACCTTTGCACTTTCAAAAAAAACATACAATATGAACATACAACATATTCCACAAATCAAACATACTGAGAGCGGTAACTTCTTTTTATTGGCAGGTCCATGCGCCATTGAAGGTGAAGAAATGGCAATGAGAATTGCTGAAAGATTGGTAGGTATCACCGACAAATTGCAAATCCCTTACGTTTTCAAAGGATCTTTTAAGAAAGCAAATCGTTCTAGAATAGATAGTTTCTCTGGAATTGGAGACGAAAAGGCACTTAAAATATTGGAAAAAGTATCTAAAACTTTCGGAGTGCCGACTGTGACAGACATACACACTAATGAAGATGCTGCAATGGCTGCAGAATATGTAGATGTATTACAAATTCCAGCTTTCCTTGTTCGTCAAACTGATTTAGTTGTAGCAGCTGCCAATACCGGAAAAGTAGTAAACTTGAAAAAAGGACAATTCATGAGTCCAGAAAGCATGAAACATGCGGTTCAAAAAGTATTGGACTGTAATAATCAAAACGTGATGGTGACAGATCGTGGAACTATGTTTGGTTACCAAGATATGATTGTTGATTACAGAGGTATTCCTACTATGCAACAATATGCTACAACTGTTCTTGACGTTACACATTCATTGCAACAACCAAACCAAACAGCTGGAGTAACTGGAGGAAGACCGGATATGATTGAAACTGTTGCCAAAGCAGGAATTGCTGTTGGTGTAGATGGTATTTTTATTGAAACTCATTTTGACCCAGCTAATGCTAAAAGTGATGGTGCGAATATGTTGCACTTGGATTACTTTGAGCCATTGATGAACAGATTGGTTGCTATTAGAAAAACCATTAATCAATTTTAATTTAACATAGAATACCAATACATTGAAAACATTTTTTTTTTACGCCTCATTTTTAGTTCTTTTTTTATCAATTAATGCTTTTGCCCAAGGAGATATCCCCACTGCCGAAAGATTTACTGCACACAATAAAGGTAAATTCTTCATTTCATGGGGTGGTAACAGAGAGAGCTATACTGAATCTGATGTGAACTTTAGAGGAAAAGATTACAACTTTACAGTTGATAATATGGTTGCTCACGACAAACCAAAAGGTTGGCATATTGACTACATCAATCCTGCTAACATGACAATTCCTCAAACTAACTTTAGAATGGGATATTTCATTAGCGACCATTACAGTGTTGCTATTGGTTGGGATCACATGAAGTATGTAATGACTCAAGCTCAAACGGCTAATGTAACTGGTTATATTAATTTACCTGCTGATCAATCTGGATCTATTTACAACGGAGTTTATAATAATACTCCTGTAGATATGTCTCAAGGTAATGCTCAGGAAGGTGGTTATGAGAAAAATGTTGTTCAGCCAAATGGTACTGCTTTTTTAATGTACGAACATACAGATGGTTTGAACTATGTTAATACTGAGGTTTCCAGACATGACGATATTTCAAAATTATTTAAATTACCAAATACAGATAAAGTTCAGATTAACTTAACTGAAGGTTTAGGAGCCGGACTTTTATATCCAAAAACAAATGCTACTGTGTTAGGAATGCCTCGTCATGATGATTTTCACATTTCTGGATATGGTTTATCTGCAAAAGCGGGAATTAACTTTACGTTTTTCAAATATTTCTATGTACAAGGTGAGCTAAAAACAGGTTACATCAACATGCAAGATATTAGAACAACAACAAGTAGTGATGATAAAGCTTCACAAGATTTCTTCTTTTTCCAAAGAATTATTGCTTTTGGAGGAATTTTTAGATTATAAAATACTCTCACATAAAATCAAAATCTCCTTCGGGAGATTTTTAGTATAAGATAGATTTTAGTTGCTTTAATAAAAAATTATAAATCAAATTTAAAGACATTGAAAACAAAAATTTTACATACTGCTTTTTTAGTTCTTTTTTTTGCAATCAATATGTTTGCACAAAATGACGATATAAAAAAAGAACTATATACCGCCCACAATAAAGGGAAATTCTTTGGACACATGGGAGGAAATAGAACTTATTACACTACTTCTGATTTACATTTTGAAGGAGAAGGATACAATTTTACAGTAGAAAATGCACAATCACATGATTTACCTAAAGGCTGGAATATTGATTACATTACTCCAGGAAAATTAACAACATCTCAGACTAATTGGAAAGTTGGCTATTTTTTCCATGACAAGTTTAATGTTTCTATTGGAGTTGATCACATGAAATATGTGATGACTCAAAATCAAACTGCAATGATTAATGGAACTATTAATTTGCCTTCGACTGAAGTTGGTTCTCAATTTAATGGAACTTATAATAACGAGACCGTAGATTTAACTGACGGTAAATTTTTAAAATTCGAACATACAAATGGATTAAATTATGTCTTTACCGAAGCTGCTCATTATGTTGACATTTCTTCTTTATTTGGCATTAGAAACACGGATATTTTTCAACTAAATTTCACTCAAGGATTAGGAATGGGATTGTTGGTTCCGAGAACCGATGCTACCGTTTTAGGAAAAGAAAGGCATGATGAATTTCATATTTCCGGATACGGTTTTTCTGCTGATGCTGGATTAAATTTTACTTTTTTCAAACATTTTTACATGCTAACCGAGTTAAAAGGTGGTTATATTAACATGACAGATGTTCGGACTACTTATACTGATGATCATGCTCAACATCATTTTTGGTACGGAGGAACAATCGTTTCTTTTGGAGGTATCTTTAGACTTTAATTCATCCTCAAAATAGTTATAAAATCTCCTTCGGGGGATTTTTTTTATTTATATAATGCCGCAGCTTCCTTTATTACATCAACCAAAATAGCATTGTCAATATCCTCTAAATTAAAATACCGAAGCGACTTTACTGTATTCCTCTTTTCGCCAACAAGATAGTCTTGATTTCCTACCAATTGAAATCCTCTGGCAAAACCAGCATCTACAAATCCCTTTTTTTGATTGGGTGCCAAATAGCAGAAAGGCTTTTCCTTATAATAGAAATAAGGTATTCCCCATTTAAAAAGCAAATTCAATTCAGGAATTTCTCTTTCAAATACACTTATTAAATGTAAAAGAATTGATCTAAACTTTTCGGGCTGGCGATAGATATATTCATCCGTAATTTTCATCTAATAAAAATAATAAAAAAGTATTGTTTTTCTTAAATTTTATTATTTACTTTGTAATTCAAAGTACTTTATATATGGACGATAAATATTTACAAGACATCAGTGACATCAAAAACATGATGAATAAATCCTCTCAATTTATATCTTTGAGCGGTTTAGCCGGAATAATGGCTGGAGTATATGCCTTAATAGGCGCTTTTATAGCCCATGAACTAATTCAAAACAATAATAATTATGGAACGGATAATACTATTATCACTTTAGAAAGCAACACTTTCAAGCTAATTGTTTTGACTGCTCTTGCTGTATTATTTTTATCAGTAGCCACTGCCGTATTACTCACCTATAACAAAACAAAAAGAGAAGGAGAAACTGTTTGGAACAGCGCTTCAAAAAGACTGTTGACCAACTTCATGATTCCTTTAGTAACAGGCGGAATTTTTGGAATTTTATTATTGCGAAATGGAAGCTATGGACTGATTGCCCCTGTAACTTTGATATTCTACGGCTTGTCTTGTGTAAATGCAAGTAAATATACACTTCGGGATGTGCGCTATCTAGGCATTACAATTATCATAATTGGTCTATTGGCTACTGAATTCTCAGGGTATGCATTAGAATTTTGGGCATTGGGTTTTGGAATCTGCCATATTGTGTATGGTAGCATGATGTACTTTAAGTATGATAGAAATTAGATATTAAAATTGCTGTTACAAATTAAAGATTGTGGAATTTAAAAAATAAAGAATATCGAAGAATAGTATGGAACCAAAAAGATCAGATATGAAAAAAACGAAATATATTTTTGCCATAATTACCTTTTTGATGAGTTTTGGATGTGCATTATTCATTGCTAATTCCATGTTTGGGAATATCCTTTTTGGTACTCGACCTGCCTCCATTTTAGATAAAATAAAAGAAGGTGACATGATTTTTCAAACTTCCCAATCCAAACAATGTGAAGCGGTAAGAATAGCAACAAATTCCAAATTTTCCCATTGCGGTATTGTATTTATAGAGAAGGGCGAAAAATATGTTTTTGAAGCGGTACAGCCCGTAAAATACACGCCGCTAGAAACTTGGATTACACATGGAAAAGAAAATCATTTTGTGGTAACCAGGGTAAAAAATGCATCGACGCTTTTGAATTTGGAAACTGTACGAAAGATGAAAACCTATGCAAATGGGCTGAAGAACAAAGATTACGACGTCTATTTTGAATGGTCAGATAATAAAATATATTGCTCAGAATTGATTTGGAAAATATACAAAAATGGAGCTGGAATAGAACTGTGCCCACTTCAAAAATTGAAGAATTTTAATTTAAATGATACCCGAGTACAAGCAATACTAGCAGAAAGATACGGAAATAAAATACCGCTTGAGGAGAATGTAATTGCTCCATCAAACCTGGAAAAATCAAAAATAGTTACCACAATAATTGACACTTACTAAGACTTGAAAAACATTATTCAAAATATAAATAAAGCATTTGACCACCGCATACGACTTGGAATCATGTCGGTTTTGATGGTCAATGAATCGGCCGATTTTAGTACTTTGAAAGAATTATTAGGCGTTACCGATGGTAATTTGGCAAGTCATACCAAAGCCTTAGAGCTGGAGAATTACATCGCCATAGAAAAGCAATTCATAGGAAAAAAACCAAATACCAGCTACAGAGCTACCAAAGATGGTCGCAAGGCATTCCAAGATCATATTGATGCACTCGAAAAATTAATTCAGAAACGATAATCTATTTTTTTAACCACATACTTTGAAATTCAAAGTACTTTTAAAATAACAACTATGCAAACCACTCTAACCCAAGAGGAACCTTTTGAAGGCAGAACCTCTACAGAACTCGCCGTTGGCTGTTTTACTATAGGCACACTTTTTTTCATTCTTTTTTTAATGCTACAGGACACTTCGTTTGTTTTAATCATTGGATTTATCTTCATGGTTACGGCAATACTTCTCAATGCAATAATGTTCTGCCATCTCTTGCATCATTTTTACATTTTACCTCAACAGCGGAAATACATCGGACTTAAAATAATAATTCTATTAGGTAACATCCCTATTGCATTCCTGTATTTCATCATCATAACTCATTTAACATCCACTAATTCACCTTTCTAATCAAGTAACTTTTAATCACAAAAAAATGGAAACTCAAGAAAATCAAAATCCTGCCCCTATCTCCTTTTTTCAATCTATTTTTCAATCCACAACAGCCAAAATGTTGATGGTAGGATTCCTAACACTCATTTTACTTATACCGCTGGAATTTGTCAAAAGTTTGATTCAGGAACGCTCCAATCGTCAAGAAGAAGTCATCTCCGAAATCAACGACAAATGGGGCGAAAGTATATTTTTCTATGGTCCTATATTGAAAGTTCCCTACACCACTTTTGAGGAAACACTGTCCATTAATCAAAAAACCAATGAAACGGTAAAACAGCAAAAAGCAATTACCAAATACGCCTATTTCTTTCCGGAAGACTTGAAAGCCAAATCCAATGTTACCACCAAGTTGCTCAATCGAAACAACTACGAATCGGTGGTGTACAGTTCCAAAATGAATTTTGAAGGAAATTATATTCAGCCGGATTTCAGTAGCAAAAATATTCCAACAGAAAATATTCAATGGAACAAAACCACTATATTGATAAAAACAACCAACTTAAAGAGTATCAAAGACGAAGTAAAAATCAATCTTGGCGGCAATAAATGGACATTTGAACCTGTTTACAGCAACAACTTAAACGATTCTACCCAAGCTTTGGAAACTGGTTTTATAGACCTAAAAAGCATCTTAAAAACAAACAAAACCAACTTTAATTTTGATATTACCTACAATGGAAGTAAACAAATAAAAATGGTTCCAATTGGTAAAACCACGCAATTAAGCATGCAATCCAACTGGGCTTCACCAAGTTTCACAGGCAATTTCCTTCCAGATGACAAAACCAAAAAAATCAACAACAACGGTTTTGTGGCCAATTGGAAAATACTTCACATTAATAGAGCTTTTTCACAACAATTCTTTGAAGTATTACCCGATTTAGGAACCTATGCCTTTGGAGTTGACTTTGTGATTCCCGTAAACCAATACCAACAGAATGAAAGAGCAGCAAAATATGGTTTTCTAGTGATTGGACTAACTTTTTTGGTCTTCTTCCTAATCCAATCCATCAGCAAAATCAAGATTCATATTTTTCAATATACCATGATTGGATTAGCTTTGATCTTATTTTACACCCTGCTGATTTCAATCACCGAACATAGTAGCTTCATAAGAGCCTACCTCATCGCAGCAACAGCAGTTATCACATTGATATCGCTCTACTCCGTTTCAATTCTAAAAGGAAACAAATTCCCCATGTTCATAGCAGCATCACTCACCGGGTTGTACACTTTCATCTATGTCATCATTCAATTGGAAAACTATGCTTTATTAGTAGGAAGTATTGGTTTGTTCGCTATACTTGCAGCTGTAATGTACTTTTCAAGAAAAATCGATTGGAATAAATAAAGTAAAATAATTAGGAGCTATTTCCTGCTATCCGCTTGTATCTTTTTGTCTCGTAAAAAACAAGACAAAAAGGATGCCGCTTCTATCAGGGCTAGGGCAATCCGTTTTAATAAGTACTTTTTACTGTACAAGAAATTTCTATTTTGCTTATTTTCAACAAAAAAACCACAAAGTAATAGTTTCATTACTTCGTGGTTTTTTTGTTTTTTAATTATTCCTCTTCCGTGTGGCTCAGTTCAAGGAATTCAATGAATTGTACTTTGCAAAGTGACCACAGATTGAATCTATTACAGTTTCAATTTAAGCCACTTAATTTCATGATTTTTTATCTCTCAGAGTTTTGATTCATTTTGTTTGCAAAGGAGATTAGCAGTACTAAAAGTAAAATTCCTGCAACGATACCTAATTGTAAAATTAAATGCATACTAATTTTCTTTTTTTTGTTAGACTTTTGAATTTTATTAGCATTTGTGAAAGTGAAAAGAACTACAATTTATACTCGAAAATCCTCTATCCTTATCACAAATTAACCAATAGTCCAAAGTTAAAAAAAAATAGATTATATCAAAATATTGTCGATAAAATACATGTTTTACTTATAAAAAAAGGAGTTAATCTTACATAAAACTCATAATGCCTTATAAATTTATTTAATTTAATTCCCTTTTCTTACATTATAAAAAAACAAATATTAAGAAATAACATATGTTATTTTTGATCAAAAAAACCTTTTGGCTGTCTAGATGATAATATTGATTATCAAATCATTACTTTTTTATTTATCGGAAGATTTTTAAACCTAAACAACCTTGAAAATTTTTCAGAATATGACCTACAAATCCATTTGTTTTTAATTAAATCACATCTTATAATATTTATTATCAAACAAATATCCTCCAAAGCAATTTTGCGTAAGGGATTGCGGCGATATCCTTTATTTTTTTTTTCAAAAAATAAAGATAAAGCCAAAAGCCCGACCCTGTTGCAAAAAAAAAGGAGGTACGACTGAATTTTTTACAACAGGGATACGCCCAGAGTAAGATTGCGGATTTTAGATTTTTCACACTTGATTTTGATCCTTTTCTACCATAACACTATTTATTTTCGTCACAATAACTCAAAAAGTTTAGTATTTTTGAAAACTGAAAATGTAGTTATGAAAAAATTCACGATTTTACTGATGGTTTTGGCTATTGGTGTCGCTTTGTATGAGCAAACGAGTGCTGAAAAAAATGTGTATGTAATGGTTATTGCCATTGTCATTTTTATGATGGGAATGATGAAATTGAGCAGTAAGACTCCGAGTAAAAATCAAGATAAAGAAGACGATAATGTTTAATAAAGGGGATAAAGTTTCGGTGCTGGATGAAGCCGTTGATGGTGTTGTTTTGTCAGTCAAAGACAAGGTGGTCACTATTGAAACAGTAGATGGTTTTGTGATGAATTTTGAAACCAATGAACTCATCAAAATAGGAGAATCTGCTAACTTGATGGAAAACATAAAAGGTATCAACATCAATGAAATAAAAAAAGAAAAGGAGATTCCAAAACCCCGAAGCTTTGTAAAAGAGAAAAAAGACAAGCATGAATTGCCCGTACCAGAATTTGATTTACATATCGAAAAACTGGTACCCAATAAGCGTGGGATGTCAAATTATGATATTTTGACTTTACAGTCGGAAACTGCCAAACGTCATATTGAATTTGCGATTCGCAATAGGATTCCAAAGATTGTTTTCATTCATGGTGTGGGTGAAGGTATCTTGAAAGCCGAATTGGATTTTCTATTTGGACGTTATGACAATATTGTTTTCCAGGATGCCAATTATCAAAAATACGGAGCCGGTGCAACGGAAGTCTATTTTAAACAGAACAATAAATAAGTTCCTTAACTCCATAAAAAAAAACGTCAATGCTTAATAAAAGTATTGACGTTTTTTTATGTGTTTCAAGATTCCTTTATGGCTTGGTGGTTTGCAACTCGCCATAGTTATAGCTGTCCCCTAATTGAAAATTATTATTATCCTTTTCGAGCGTTACATTTTTAAGAATAATGGTATGTTTGAATGTGTTTGGCCCACTTGTAGTAGTTGTAACTTCGATGGTACCCCCTGCTTTTCCTAACCATGTTTGATTAACAGTAGGTAATAATGGATCTGTTGTTTGACAAAAATAAGATGGTGGTACAACACCGTTAAATAAACGGTAAACTAATTTGTTTTTGACAAGTCCTATTACTCCAGTTCTTGGAGAACCAGTAGGAGTAACTTCATTTGCAATCAATGTTGGATCGATGTTTAGTGTAAAAGCCTCACTTTCGGTAAAATCATAAACTTGACCACTAACAGTACAGATATTCAAAAGCTTTTGAAAACCAAATGGCAATGGGTCTACAGGTTTCAAGTAATCACCAAAAGGAAAAGTTTCATAAAACTGGGTTGTGCCATCCGGTTTTGTGAAAGTGATATTTTGAAAAATAATATTATTATTATATCCTGTTATTCTAGTACTGTTATCTGTTTCGTTCAGTTGCTTGACAGCAGTAGTCGTAATTTGAATAATACCGGAAGATGCTTCCCATTGATTTTTTATATTGGGAGTCGCTGGAGGAATTAAATCACATATATTTCCGGTAGCTACTTTACCGTCATAAAAATTATACACCACCTGATTTGTCGCATTAACATCTAATTCTATTGGGTCATTCGTAGGTGTGGGATTCTCTGTGAAAGTTTCTTCTGGAATATTTAAAATTAAAGATTCACTTTCTTTGAGTTTAAAAATAAGATTATTATCAGAACAACTGCTTGTAGTTACATCCGAAAAATCAATTGTATCCACTATTAAATCACCATCATCACAGCCCGAAAAAGCAAATACACAAATCAAAATCCCTAAAAATCGTTTCATTATTTTTTATTTTGAACAAAAATAGAATTTTTAATTTGTTTCTTAAACTTTAGTAACCAAAAACATATATTTTAACAAAAGAAGTTACTGAGATTCAAAGATTCTAAGCTCTAAAAAAAGTAATCATCTGTTATTTGGATTATTAGAAACATACAGCCATAATCGTTCAGTATCTTAGAGACTCAGCATCTTAATAAAGCTAAAAATTCACTACAGAAATCCTTATCTTTGTGCTGAATTTTACTTTTCGATGAAAAAATACAAATACTATTTCGCCGCTTTTTCAGCATTTTTTATCTGGGGCTTTTTTAGCCTAGCTCTAAAACCCATATCCAGTTATTCTTCTTTGGATATTTTATTCTACCGCGTGTTTTTCAGCGTACTTACTATGACGGTGATAAACCTTGTTTTTAGGTATAAGAATATCCGTAAAAACTGGAATGATTTCTCCGAAATGTCTTCAAAAAAGAAAAAAAACATTGTTGTTTTGACCTTGGTCGGAGCTATGATTTTGGCTTCCAATTGGTTTATTTTCATTTATGTTGTCAATCATGTGAGCGTAAAAGCAGGTTCTCTTGCTTATTTGATTTGCCCAATTTTGACAACCGTTTTTGCATTCTTTTTGCTTCACGAAAAATTGAGTAAATGGCAATGGCTAGCGGTTTGCATAAGTGTTGTAAGTTGTATTTTATTGTCCCTAAATCATTTTCAAGACATTTTTTACAGTTTGGTAGTGGCTGCAACTTATGCATTGTATTTAGTCAGTCAACGTAAGAATAGTGAGCTTGACAAGTTTCTGGTTCTTAATATACAGTTACTTTTTATTGCTTTGTTAATTTTGCCTTTTTACCCAAAATACAGTGGTGAAATCCCAACAGAACCATTGTTTTATACTTGCTTATTTTGCATTGTTGTATTTTTCACTATCGTTCCTCTTTTCTTAAATTTGTATGCTCTGAAAGGTATCAACTCTTCGACTGTGGGTATCCTAATGTACATCAACCCGATAATCAATTTCACCTTGGCCATTTTTTACTTTAAAGAGCAGGTTACTTTACTTCAAATGTTTTCTTATTCTCTAATTTTGATATCCATCATTGTTTTCAATAAGAATATAATTTTTGGCAAAAAAAATAAGTCCCACGCAATTGCTGAGGGTTCAAAATCTATATAAAATGAAAAAAGTATATCTTGATAACGCTTCCACTACTCAACTTCATCCAGAGGTGATATTGGAAATGACCAAAATATTAACCGAAGATTATGGCAATCCCTCTTCTACACATAGTTTGGGTCGCAATGCCAAAAGTATCCTTGAACTTTCCAGAAAATCAATTGCAAAGCAAATAAACACTACCGCAGCTGAAATCATTTTTACTTCCTGTGGCACCGAAGCCAATAACTGGATTATGCGTTCCGCTGTAAAAGATTTGAAGGTAACCCGTATTATTACGAGTAAAATAGAACATCATGCTGTATTGCATACTGCCATTGCACTACAAAATGAATATGCCATTCAAGTAGATTATGTAAAAGTAAAAGCCAATGGTGAAGTGGATTTAACCCATTTAGTTGAATTACTATCAGAAGAAAAAAAGACTTTGGTTTCTTTAATGCATGTCAATAATGAAACGGGGACTATTTTGGATCTTGATAGAGTAAGCCAAATCTGTAAAGAGCATCATGCCTTGTTCCATTCGGATACAGTACAATCAATTGGGAAAACTAAAATTGATTTACAGCATACCCCTATCGATTTTGTGGTGGCAAGCGCCCATAAATTTCACGGACCAAAAGGAGTTGGTTTTGCTTTTGTTCGAAAAAATGCAGGATTACAGCCTTTGTTTTTTGGTGGAGAACAAGAAAAAGGACAGCGTCCGGGAACCGAAGCCATACATCAAATTGCAGGAATGGCGAAAGCCTTGGAACTTTCCTATCAAAATCTTGAAAGTGAAAGTCAATATATCGCATCATTGAAAGACTATGCCATCGAAAGATTAAAAACAGATTTCTCAGGATTTAAAATCAATGGAGAAAAGACACTTTATAATCTGCTCAATGTTGTTTTACCTTTTGACGAAAGTAAAATTTCTATGCTTTTATTTCATTTAGATATGAAAGGAATTGCTGTTTCCAGAGGAAGCGCTTGTCAATCGGGAAGCATTAGACCTTCTCACGTACTGGCCGAAATGTTATCTGATGAGGACTTAAAAAAACCGAGCATCCGAATTTCTTTCAGTCATTTTAACACCAAAGAAGATATTGATTTATTGATGGAAGGATTAAAAACTATTTAAATTAATTGGCTTTCTGTTTCGCCTTTTCTTGTTTTTTAAAATAACCACGCAATAAAAAACTGTGTTTCATCGCTTCAAGATCCTCGTTAAGGAGGATAGTCGCTTTATTCAAATTAGTCATTGTAGAATCAATCTTTTTGACCAAATTGGGGTCATTAGACAGATAATTGATAGCACCGTTTCCATTTTTTATATTTGAAACTGTGGCATTTAAATTGGTCACCACTTTGTTTATCTCTTGGCTTGATTGATCTAGATTGGTTACAATAGTTCTTATTTTTTGTGCTGTGGCTGGATCATTTAATACTCCTATTACACTATTTTTGTCTCCCAAGGCCATAACTGTTTTATTAAGGTTTTCAACAATTTCTGTTGTTCCTTTGCTTGTCATTTTTAAATAGTTCATGGTTTGCTTCAAATCGGATGCCATAATTGTATCGTTTAACAAGGTTCCCAACGAACCTTTTCCTTGAGTGATTTCTTTGGTAATTCTCAGCAGATCGGCTGTGAGTAAAGCTGCATTTTTATTCGTAACACTAAGCGTACTCAATAGGTCATCTGTCCGGATACGATTTGCAGACCGTATTACATCACCTGGCTGAATTGCCGATTGGTTTCCTTTTCCTGGAGCAATATTAATTACCATACTTCCCACCAAACCATCTGAACCAATACTTGCCAAAGCGTTTTTTTTGATATGCGGAAACATTGATTTATCGATAATCATATCTACATTAATCGTTGTATCATTAACCATCTCAATCCCTCGAACGGTCCCAATATTGATACCTGAATACCGAACATTATTTCCCAACTGCAATCCATTTACATTGCTGAAAACAGCTGTTAAATGATCTGTACTCCCAAACATTTTTTGTTTGTTACCAATAAAATAAACGACAAGAATAAAAAGTATCAGCCCTGAAATGACAAAAAGTCCCAATTTGATTTTCTCTGAAGCAGTTTTTTCCATTTTTATACTTATTTAAAGAACGCTTGTACTTTGGGATCTTTGGAGCTTAATAAAGTCTCGAAAGTTCCTTCGGCATAATTTATTCCTTCAATTAATAAAATCATACGGTTTGAAATCATTCTGGCACAATCAACATCGTGCGTTATTATTATGGATGAAGTATTGTATTTTTTTTGAACAGATACCATCAGCATTAAAATTTCTTTAGAAGTAATAGGATCCAATCCCGTTGTGGGCTCATCGTACAGAATAATTTTTGGTTTTAAAATTAAAGTTCTCGCCAAGGCAATTCTACGCTTCATACCGCCCGAAAGCTCATTAGGCATCAAATCAATCGTATTTGCCAAACCAACACTTTCCAAAGCTTCCATAACCAACGGAGTGGTATCTTGAATAATTCCAAATTTTTTGGTGTGTCGTCTCAAAGGAAATTCAAGATTCTCGCGAACCGACATTGAATCGTACAAAGCACTTCCTTGAAAAAGAAAACCAACTTCAGTTCTGAGTTCATCCAGCGCTTCTCGAGAAAGTAGTTTAATGTCTTTTTCCATCACCTCTATACTGCCTTCATCAGGTTCTTCCAATCCAATAAGGCATTTGATCATCACAGACTTACCTGAACCAGATTTTCCCATGACCACCAGATTTTCTCCTGGAAATAATTCTAAATTAAATCCATCCAAAACAATGTTGTCTCCAAAACTCTTTTTCAAATCTTTGATGACTACAATTGCTTTTTTATTTTTTTCATTCGACTCCATAGCATTAGACATCATAAAAAACATTAGAAACAAAAACAGCTATAAAATCGATAATAAAAAGTAGCATAGAGGAAAAAACTACCGCCGAATTTGCCGCCAGTCCTACTCCTGCCGTTCCTTTTTTACAATAATACCCTTTAAAACAGCCTACCAGTCCGATGGCAAAGCCGAAGAAAAAAGACTTAATTGTAGAAGGTATAACATCAAAAAATTCAAGATGATTAAAAACCTGAGTGAAATACAATAATAGCGAAACATCCCCTTTTAAATTTTCGACTAAAAAAGATCCTAAAAGCGCTACTCCATCTCCAATAAAAACCAATATCGGTAACATCAAAGTAGTAGCCAATATTCGAGTAACCACTAAATATTTGAAAGGATTTGTTCCTGAAACTTCCATAGCGTCAATCTGCTCAGTCACTCTCATAGAACCTAATTCAGCACCAATCCCAGAACCAATGCGTCCTGCACAAATCAAAGCAGTTATGATAGGGCCTATTTCTCTAATAATGGAAACACTTACCATGGCAGGAATCCAAGAAACAGCCCCAAATTGTTGTAAAGTAGGTCTGGATTGCAGCGTAAATACCAGCCCGATAATAAATCCGGTAACCCCAACAAGAAGTAGGGAACGATTGCCCATATTGTAACATTGTCTAAGAAATTCTTTGAATTCTAATGGCCGTTTAAATACTTCTTTGAAAAACCGACCCGCAAAATCAGACAGTTCGCCAATTTCTGTAAGAAAATCTTTGAATACCTCTAAAATTCTAAAAAGATTATTCATTTGATTTATGAATTAATTTTTAATAAGAGTCGTACTCAAATATACGAATATTCTATTGATTTTCTTTGGATTACAATTTACAAAATGAATCGTGTTTGGAGATTAATTCTCATATAGACGTAATCTATTTTGGATAGTTGTCAAATCTTTTTGCAAAAATTCTATTTTTTGTAAAAGATTAAAAACAACATCGATTCCTTCTGGATTCACTTCCAATTCTTGATGTAATCGAATCATTCGTTCCAAATTATGCATCTGATTTTCGTGAATATAAGGAGATTGTTCCTTGATTTCAATTTCAATCAAGCCTAAATCACGGAGAGTGGTAAAAAAAGAAAGTTCAACTTGAAAATGAGAACTAAGGGTTTGCAAAAGTATCCAGCTATCGGTTTTCATATTGTTCTGAGTTTAGCGAGTTCTCCAAATAATTCTTTTTCTCTATCGGTAAGGTTTGTGGGTAAAATAATTTGGTAAGAAATATATAAATCACCAAACTCTCCTTCTTTTTTATATACAGGAAAGCCTTTGCCTTTTAGTTTTACTTTGGTGCCATTTTGAGTTCCTGGTTTAACGGTTAATTTTACTTTTCCATCAAATGTATCGGCTGTAATTTCACCTCCAAGAAGAGCTGTATACAAATCCAATTCCACCGTAGCATACAAATTATGCTTATCCAATTTAAAATTGGTGTGATTTTCGATGTTGAAAGTAAGATACAAATCGCCTTTCGGACCTCCATTGGTTCCTTCTCCTCCTTGCCCGCTTATTTTTATAACCTGACCATTTTCAACTCCTGCAGGAATGGTTAACCGTATGTTTTTTCCATTAATTGTAAGGGTACGTTTGTGTGTGGTATAAACATCTTTTAAGTCCAAATGTAATTCGGCATTAAAATCCTGTCCTTTAAACGCTGCAGTTCTATGACTTCCTCTTTGTCCAGCTCCTCCAAACATAGATTCAAAAAAATCCGAATAGTCACCACCGCCGGAAAATCCACCAAAACCACCTTGTCGACCACCGTCGTTTTGATAGTGTTGTTGCTGTTGTCTGGCTTTTTCATATTCCTCGCCTTGTTCCCAATGTTCACCGTACTGATCGTATTTTTTTCGATTCTCTGGATTGCTTAAAACCTCATTGGCTTCATTGAGTTCTTTGAATTTTCTCTCGGCTTCTTTATCGTTAGGATTTAAATCAGGATGATATTTACGTGCCAATTTTCGGTACGCTTTTTTAATATCGGCCTCCGTTGCGCTTTTATCAATCTCCAATACTTTGTAATAATCTATAAATGCCATTTTATGATAATTTTAGATGTAATCTTATTTTAAAAAAAAATGAATATTTTACTCTCAAATTTAAGCATTTTATAGAACTAAAACTATGATAACCAACTTTAAACAGTAAATTATACAAATAAAAAAAAAGCCCTAAATTAAGGCTTTTAAAATAGTATTTTAATATGCAAGTTAACTCAAGGCAAATGCAACTGCAGCATTAGAATGAATTAAAGCAGTGTCAAAAACAGGAACCGTTACCATTTCTTGCTTTATCAATAATGGAATTTCTGTACAGCCCAGAATAATTCCTTCTGCTCCATTATTTATTAATTTTTCAATAATCGCAAGATAACGCGATTGAGTACTTTCCAGAATTAATCCTTTTCCCAATTCATTAAAAATAGTATCATGAATAAAATCTCTGTCATCGGCTTCCGGAATTATCGCTTCAATATCAAGAGCAGATAATTTGTCTTTAAAAAAATCCAATTCCATCGTAAACTTTGTCCCAAGAAGACCTACTTTTTTGATGTCCTTTTTTTGAACTACTTTGGCGGTTTCGGCGGCAATGTGTATTAAAGGTAAATCAACGCTTTCTTGAATTCTATCGGCTATAAGATGCATTGTATTGGCACAAAGAACTATCGCTTCTGCTCCACAATTCTTCAAATTTTGACAGGCTTTTGACAGCATATTGAATGTCGCTTCCCAGTCATTGTTTTCATTATTTCTTTTGATATCATTATAGTTGAAAGAATAAATCATGCACTCCGCAAAATTAACTCCGCCTAACTCTTTATTTATTCCCTCATTAATAAACTTATAATAATCAGCCGTTGACACCCAACTGATACCACCTATGAGTCCTAATTTTTTCATTTGTTTTATTCTTTGTTCTTATTTTACTCTACCTAATTTATTGTACCATGGATTAAAAATACGGATATAAACTTGAGAAAATATCCAACCTACGGTTATCAGCAAAAATAGTGCTACTTTTTTCTTAACTACACTTTCAATATTAATTATTTTGGCCAAAAACTTGGACAAGAAACCAACTAAAAAAACAATCAATGTTAATCCAATAAAATTATAAGAAATATCGATTTGATATAATGGACTGACATTGTTCCAGTTAAAAATTAAAAAAACAAGCAATACAATTAACAATGAGCCACCAATACTCAATACTGCATAACTAAGGACTTTTGACATCCTAACAATCTTAAATGGAACGTAACCACTTACTTTCAGTTGGTCTACCAGTTGTTTTTCTTTAGCGGGAAGTGTACAACTTTCGGCTACTTTCAAAAAATTCCAATTTTCTCTTTTCAGATTTACAGAATTACCTTCATGCATCATTTGCTGATAACCACTATACATTAAAGCATAAGCTTCAAGATCATTGAAAGAATCCAAATCGGTTCGCACTTCACTCAACCCTTTTTGAATTTTCTTCATCAAACCATATTTTAAAAGTGCGTTTTCGTCTTCAACTTCTTTATCGTAAAGAATACTCCTATTCACATCAGTGCAATTAATCCAGCTCACCGGAAGTTGTGCCAATCCATTTTTTAGATGAACAATTGATAATTTATTGACTATTGAAGTATATTTACGTGATTTTAAATCCAACAATTGAATCTCTCGTAAACGTTCCTGAAGAATAGTGTCCACTCTAAAAAACAACGACATTGCATTTTCTGTATTCACAGCATTATTGGGCATTTGGGCACTGGCATCGCTTACAATAATCTCATTACATTCCTGTTCCAATATTGATGCGATACCTTGATTGTCATGCACGCCACCATCTATTAACTCTAAATTAAAATTTTTATATAATCCTTTCAACACTAATGGTTGAAACAAAATGGGTACGCAGGAAGACGCCGCTACAGCATAACCCAATCTAAAATTTTGATACTGCTCGGGTGCATTTTCATAATACATCCTTCTCAAACGAGGTTTTACATCAAAATCATCCGAAATATAAGTTGGCGGTTCTCCCATCCATGAAGCCGTAAATTGCCAGTTATGTCCCGTATTTACAGCAGTGGAATTTAGAATTAATTGTGGTACTTTATTGGTTCTTTTCCAATTATCATTGTTCAATTTGAATTTTGTATTGCCAAAAGGAATGATGAATAAATCATTCATATAAATGGGTTTGTTGTCTTTTGAACCTGTTTTTTTGGTCAAGAGCGGTTTATAAAAATACTCTTCATACAACTCCCCTAACCGATTGGAACGCGAATACGATTCACCTTTCCACATCTTTACGTTTTTGGAAAAATTGGTCAATAAACGCATTCGTATATTCTTTTGGACAGCGTCCAAAAATTCGTTTTCTATTTCCTTTACAATTAGGATATAATCCTCTTGGACTATGTCTTCATCGACTTTACTTTCAAATAATTCTTTGATTTTCAAATAATAAAAAGCACCAATAATTGAACCTCCAGAAACACAGGAAATCACCTCTATCTCTTTTAATTTGTCTTTTTCGGCCAAAGCTGCCAAAACTCCAATATGAAATAATGCAGCTCTAAAACCACCTCCAGAAAGCCCTATTCCTAACTTATTTTGTTGCTTTGGTTTTACATTGTTAACTACTTCTTTTCCATCTAACTGAAGGTTCAAAGCAATTAGACACTGATTTTGTTCCTGTTCTTCAATTTGATTTTTCTGAAAAGGGTCTTTATTTGTTGATTTTTGATCTCTCTCTATTTTTTGGTAAAAGGCCAAATTATAAATTTGTTTACTGAACGATTTAATTTGCCAATTCTCTGTTTTACCTTCAACATGCAACAAGATAAAATGAAGCGCTTTTTTATACATTCGCAAGCCAAAAAATGCTTCTGCCAAAGCCACATATAATTTTTCTTTAGCGTCAATTTCGTCCTTAAAAATAATTTCCTCGGAATCGATCAAATAAGCATCAACGATTTCTCTCCTCGTTTCTTGAGCCGTTTGAAACCTTTCGATGGTTTCATTGGTAATTTCACAAGTTTCTGAGAGTCGTTCCAAATTTTCAATGACTATAAGTTCATTGATATCGGCATAATTTACGGCCGTATTTATACATTCGGTCTCGGTCTGAATGGATTTATGCATTTTATTTTTCCAAATCAAGTACCCTTTTTTATAATAGGCACGTGACTGCAACAAATTGTGAAACTGATGGTCAAATTTCCATTTATTTTTATAGATTTCACCAGCAATGCCTAATGTCCTTGAATTTCTTGTATGTTCTAAATCACAAAAAGATTTGAGTACATTAATGGCTTTATCAAATTTAAAATAGGAAGACAGCGTACTGTCTTTATAAATGTTTTCGGCTAAATCTTGGTATTTTGAGAGTTTAATTTCGGCCCCATGGTCTTCATTATCGTCAATCTTTTTCAACAAAATCTCGGTAGCATAACCGTATTGCTCATACTGAATTAGATTTTTATATAAATTATCAAAAGGAATCTCATTGGATATATCTTCTCCTCTCAAATAATTTTTGGCCCATGCAATCGCCAATTTTTTATCTTCCATAATCAAAATTAAAAATTGATTCCCAAATAATTACAGCACTTCTTGCACTTTTAATGAGAAACAATTTATAAAATTAAAAAAATAACACCTAAATACTATAAATAGTATAAAAGCTTTCTTAAAATTATCAAAACAAATGATTATTCTTTCATAAAAAAATATATTTTTACAATATAAACTTACAACAAACATAAAAATGAAAAAAATTATTCTTGCTATGTTATTTGTCACCTGTTGGGTTACAAATTCCTTTTCCCAAGAAGCTACTTTTGTCACTTCGGTAGAAGGCATAAAAGAATATAGCTTGCCTAATGGATTGAAAATTTTACTAATACCAGATGCTGCACAATCAAACGTGATTGTAAATATTGTTTATGGTGTTGGTTCTCGTCATGAAGGATATGGAGAATCTGGTATGGCACATTTACTGGAACATATGTTATTTAAACGCTCTTCAAAATTTACTGATATCAAAAAAACGATTGCAGATAAAGGTGCCCAAGCCAATGGTACAACCTATTATGATCGTACCAACTATTATGAAATTTTGCCTGCTTCTGATGAAAATCTAAAATGGGCGTTAGACATGGAATCAGATAGAATGATAACTTCGGCTATCCTCCAATCCGATTTGGACACTGAATTCAGTGTAGTTCGTAATGAGTTTGAAATAGGTGAAAATGACCCTTCAGGAGTATTAAACGAACGAATTCTTTCTACTGCTTATTTGTGGCATAACTATGGAAAATCAACAATTGGAAGCAAAGAAGATATCGAACGTGTTCCTGCCAGTCGCCTTAAAGTATTTTATCAAAAATATTACCAACCAAATAATGCTACCCTAATTATAGGTGGGAAATTTGACGAAAAGAAAACTCTTTCCTGGATTAAAGAATACTTTGCTCCAATTCCAAAATCAAAAAACGAAATTGAAAAAACATATACTGTAGAACCAGCTCAAGATGGGGAACGATTTGTTGAATTAAAAAGAAATGGAGATCTACAATACGTTGCTATGGCATATCATACTCCTAGTTATTCTGACAAAGAGTATGCTGCCAATAATGCGTTAATTTCAATATTAACCAATAATCCTTCTGGTATTTTGTATAAAACATTGGTGGAAACTAAATTATCAACTAATGTATATGGCTATACCTTGACATTAAAAGACCCAGCATTCAGCTATTTTGCCTGTGAAATTGCAAAAGATAAAGACATCAACACCGTTCAAAAAGCCTTTTTGGAAACCATGAATAATGTTCCTAAAATGACTTTTACGGAGGAGGATCTTAAACGTGCCAAAAATGAATTGCTAAAACAATTTGAAAATACTTACAACAAAACACTTAACTTATCAGTTGCCATGACAGAATTCATCGGAGCTGGTGATTGGCGTTTGTTTTTTATAGACAGAGACAATATAGAAGCTTTAACAGTAGCCGACATTCAAAACGCAGCAAAAAAATATTATTTGCAAAGCAACAGAACCTGGGGACGTTTTATCCCGGAAGCAACTAGCGAAAGAACCAAAGTAAGCGACACTAAAGATATTGCGGCTCTTGTAAATGGATACAAGGGAAAAGCAATGGAGGCCAATACCAATACCTTTGAAGCTTCTGTTCCCAATATTATAAAATCTACTGAAGAAGGAAAATTAGCATCAGGAGGGAAATATGCCTTATTGGAAAAACCTGCCAAAGGAAATAAAATTGAAGCCCGAATATTATTGAGAATGGGAGATGAAAAATCATTGAGCCAAAAATCAATGATTGCCAGTTTAACAGCAAGCATGCTGAAATTGGGAACTAAAACCAGAAGTAAAAAAGACATCAACGATCAACTTGACCAATACAAAATAAACTTAAGCGTAGCAGGATCTGTCGATGGTTTATATGTTAGAATCAGTACAGACAAAGCCAATTTAAGCAATGCCTTAAACATGGTACAGGACATTTTAAAAAATCCTTCTTTTGATGTTACTGAATTTGAAAAATTGAAACTGGAAACCAAAAGCGGATTAGAATCCAATAGAAATGAACCTCAAGCAGTTGCTAGTCAAGAATTGACAAAACTAACTGCTTTATATCCAAAAATACATCCTTATTACTCGGAATCAATTGATGAAAGCTTGGCTAGCTTAGACAAGATTACCATTGAGGATCTTAAGAGCTTTTATGCTACCTTCTATGGTGGATCCAACAGTATATCGTCATTTGTAGGAGGAATTGATAAAGATCTTATTAAAAAATTCTTAAGCGGTACTTTTGACAATTGGAACCCAAAAATTGCATACAAAAGAATTCCAACACAATATTTTGATGTAAAATCAAATAATAAAACCATTCAAATAAATGACAAAACGAATGCTACCTTATTTGGAAAAATAAATTTGAATATTGGTGAAAAAAATCCAGACTATCCAGCTTTAGAAATGGCAAATGAATTATTGGGTGGAGGTGCTTTCTTATCTTCCAGAATTCCACAACGTTTGCGTGAAACTGAAGGTTTGAGTTATGGTGCCGGTTCTTATTTACAGGCAAATGTTATTGATCCTACATCCGAATGGGGAGTTTATGCCTTTTATAATCCAACAATGAAGGATAAATTGACAACAGCCCTTAATGAAGAAATCCAAAAAGCAATCAGTAAAGGTTTCACCAAAGAAGAATTTGACAGCTCTTTAAAATCCTGGTTACAAAACAGACAAACGATGCTTGGAACTGATGAGTTCTTGGTTCGTGAACTAAGAGAAAATATGGATTCAGGTCAAACTTTCAAAGACTACGAAGATTTTGAAACTAAAGTTAAAAACTTAGATGTTCAAAAAATAAATACTGCTTTAGTTAAATATTTTGATCCAAAAAAACTAGTGATTGTTCAAGCTGGAGATTTTGTGAAAAAATAATTTTAGAAAGTTCCTAAGATAAATATTGAACCCAAGTTATCACAAAAAGGTATTGAGTAATCAATACCTTTTTTTATGGACAGAACTGATCTTATAAACCTAAGTTCTATTATTAATTTTGGAGCAGAAACATTTTTCTTTTCGGTTATTATTGTCCCGCTATCCGTTACAATCTCCCGAAAAAAATCGGGAGGATTTTCACTTCTATCGGGGCTAAGGGGAAGCATTTTGCCTTTTTACCATCATCAAAAAAGGGAAAATAGTAATAATCCAACTCTGGTTATAAATAAAAAAGAAGTAACTTTAGTATACAAAAAAGCATAAATAATTATTTTTCAAATACTTAAAACACAAAAAATGAGCTTTAGAATCGAAAAAGATACAATGGGAGAAGTCGAAGTTCCCTCAGACAGATACTGGGGCGCACAAACCGAACGTTCCCGAAACAACTTCAAGATTGGACCTACAGCATCAATGCCAAAATCTATTATTGAAGGTTTTGCCTATCTAAAAAAAGCGGCTGCCTATACCAATTGTGAATTGGGTGTTTTACATGTAGAGAAGCGGGATTACATTGCTTTGGTATGTGATGAAATTCTCGCTGGACGACTTTCCGAGGAATTTCCGCTTGTGATTTGGCAAACGGGTTCTGGCACACAAAGCAATATGAATGTCAATGAAGTGATTGCCAATCGTGCACAGGTTCTAAAAAGACTGAGTATTACCGAAGATGAGCCTTTTATCAAAGCCAATGACGATGTCAATAAATCACAATCGTCCAATGATACTTTTCCAACCGCAATGCATATTGCTGCCTATAAAACGGTAGTAGAAAATACTATTCCGAATATCGAAAAGTTAAGAGATACGCTTGAAAAAAAGGCTACTAAATTTCAATCGGTGATCAAAATTGGCCGTACCCATTTGATGGATGCTACTCCCCTAACTTTGGGACAGGAAATTTCGGGTTATGTGGCGCAATTGGATAATGGTTTAAAAGCAGTTAAGAACACTTTGGAACACTTATCTCAAATCGCTTTGGGAGGAACTGCAGTAGGTACAGGATTGAATACTCCAAAAGGATATGATATAAAAGTTGCCGAATATATTTCAAAATTTACAGGGCATCCTTTTATCACTGCACCTAATAAATTTGAAGCACTGGCAGCACACGATGCGATTGTTGAAACCCACGGCGCACTCAAACAATTGGCTGTTTCTTTGAATAAAATAGCCAATGATATCCGAATGTTGGCTTCGGGCCCACGTTCCGGAATTGGTGAGATTCTAATTCCCGAAAATGAACCTGGATCTTCTATTATGCCTGGAAAAGTAAACCCAACGCAATGTGAAGCTTTGACCATGGTTTGTGCCCAAGTGATAGGAAATGACATGGCAATTACTGTTGGAGGAATGCAAGGCCAATATGAATTGAATGTTTTCAAACCAATGATGGCGGCTAACTTTTTGCAATCTGCAGAATTGCTTGGAGATGCTTGTCATTCATTCGACATACATTGCGCTCAAGGAATTGAACCCAACTACAAACGTATTCAGGAATTAGTCAACAATTCATTGATGCTGGTTACGGCTCTGAATACCAAAATTGGTTATTATAAATCGGCTGAAATTGCCCAGACAGCTCACAAAAACGGCACGACTCTCAAAGAAGAAGCTGTGAGATTAGGCTATGTAACTCCTGAAGAATTTGATGATTGGGTAAAACCGGAGGATATGATTGGGAATTGAAGTAATTTAAACATATAACATGAAAACCTTATTTGATCCAGCAATCAATACCGAAATTCTTGAACGAATTGAAAAACTCAATTCTTCATCAAGGCCAAAATGGGGCAAAATGAATGTTGCTCAAATGCTTGCCCATCTTAATTTGTCCTTACGTGTGAATTTTGATGAAATTGAATTAAAAAAAGGGCTGCTTGGACTATTTTTTAGTGGAATAACACGTAGAATGCTTTTGGGCGAAAAACAGTATCCTAAGTATTTACCTGCCCATAAAAAAGTATTAGCCAAAGAAGTTTCCGATTTTTTAACTGAAAAAATAAATGTAAAAAATTCAATAGAAAAATATGTATCAAAAGGGCCAAATGGAATTTCAAAAAAACCACATTATATTTTAGGAAAGATTACTCATGAGGAATCAGCTTTGTTAACCTATAAACATATTGATCATCATTTAAGACAATTTGGTGTTTAGAGCACAGATCAATATAATTACAAAATAAAAAAGAATTACACCAAACGGGTTATTTTAAATGAATGTGCAATCTTATCTTCTTTAAAATGATTTAGGAATGATGTGTTTTTGGTGATGGCTCGTTAGTTAAACGAGGGCCTTTCCATAAACGCAAATAGTTTCTTAAAAATGTTATTTTACCATCACCATTTTTTATATAATGAGGTAAATGAAGCCAAGGAACTTTCGGATTTTGGTGATGGGCTAAATGTAGGTTAAAATTCAAATATATTAAATTTAACCAAACTGGTACAGCTAAATTATGAGCACCATTAATAATATCACGTGGGCTGAAAGCATGATTAACATAATTCTGTGAGGACCATATAAAACCATGAATTAAATAAAATATAATCCATGTGGTAAAATCCCAATGTATAAACCATAGACACAAAACTTGAAAAATGATTATACAGATCGATTCTATCTGTGAGACATTCAGTTTTAACACATCATCACTCCCCTCTAAAAACCCTTTTATTTCGGTATGCTTTTTAAAAAGAGAGGAATTTACCAACTGTGGAGCAATAGCAAATAAAACAACTGATAACATCACTGCCAAATAACCAAAACCTATCATCATTAAATATAGATTTCCAAAACGCAACCATTTTTTCTGATGCTCATAATATAAGTCCCACATTTCCTCGTCTGTACGGTTTTTTTTATGATGTTTGAGATGACAATGTCGAAAAAAACTGTATGAAATAATAAACATGCTACAAAGCCAACGTCCTAATAACAGATTATAAACTGGATTCGGATGAAGTGTATTATGAGCAGATTCATGCATTAGAGAATATACCGGTATCATAACAATTCCAAAAAAAAATCCCAATAGAAATTTATAACCCAAAATATTAGTTTGTGAACCGATGTATAGTAGACCCAAATATAAAACAGAGCAAATAACAATAATTGCCATATTTTTTTTAACTGGAATACTAAATAACTCTTTCATTATTTTTTATTTATTAATAGTATAGGCTGCTACTTTTCCATATACAAACGAACGGTCGTTATCAAAAATAAACTTGCTTAGAGTCTCGTCTTTTACAATTTTTTGCTTCAATGTATCTGGAACATCACGAGGTATCATTAAATTGCGAAAGATAACTCTCCCTTCATTCCTAGAAGTTCGGTAAACAGAATCAAACATTCGGTTGGTTTCATTCTCACTCATCAATTCACAAATATTGGATAATGCAAAACAATCAATACTGCTATTAGGCATACTATCAATCCAGTTTTGAGCTTCTGCTGTAACTATTTTTATCTTGTCAATTCTAGATTTTAATACCTCAAAATTTTCTCTTTGCAAATAGGCCGGCACTTCATATTCATTTTTGTACTTTCCTAAAAGGTATAGGAATAAAAAATAATTTCCTTTTACCGGAATATTCCGAAATGCTTTTTTGGAACGATTATAAAAACTTTCGGCAAAGGATTTACTTCCATCATCAAAATAAAAGTAATCGGCCACTAAACCTCGTTTGGCGAGTATTCGTTTATTAAATAATATCTTAAACATAAAATGAAAGCGTTTAGTATCCCATATATTATCATAATAAATCTCTTGTTCGGATTTAGATTTTTCCGTTAGTAAACCCAAAACCCTTTTTTTGCCTTGCAAGAAATTGATAAATTTTCCTGCTAACAGTATAAACCTTTCAAATCTCCCATTCATAATAAATCCATTGGTTATAATTTTGGTGTTTTGGTCCCAAAAAACAAGAGCATCTTTACTTAAAACAGGTTTAATTTTTTCATATAATTCGAGTCTATGTTTACACTCCTTTAATCCCGAAAACATAATAAAACTATCAAAATCAAGACTTTTGATAGCCGCTATTTTTAATTCTAATAAATAGGATTGTGCCGGATTAATATCAATGCTGTAAATAATTTCAGGATCAAACATTAAAAATCCTAAAACATTACAACCCCCAGAAGTAATTGCCAAAACAGTTTCATTTTTTTTAATTTTCAATGCAGCATGGTCACTTTCAGGATCTTCCCAATTATGCGTAAATACTAACTTGAAGAGGGATACTTGATTTTGTACTTTTTCCATTGTAAAAGATTTTATAAAAAAATATTACCATATACCTTTTGAATTATAAAATGGTGCGAGTGTAATTCCATGTTTTAAACTTAGAGTATAAATTTCTTCTATTTTATCAACAGTAATATTCCCTTTCCCAGTGGAATAATTTTCTATCTTATTTTCAAAAGCAAGTACCATGGCTTCTAGGAGACAACCATGTATAATATTGGGCGCCGGGTAACGATAAATGTTATGTGAATAATCCGGTATAAAATTAAATCCTTGACTTACTTGTCCCATTCCGCCATGAAACAAATTTACATCTACACGATCTTCAATTTTGGTTTCTAAATTTTTAGGATAACCGGCATCACATATAAGAACCCCTTTTTTACAATTAATTAGTTTTATCCCTGTTGAACTTGCTGCAGAGATTATAATGTCTGCCTCAGGAATAAGCTGATCAATATCGATTGAATAATTAACCGAAATATTTTCTTCAGTTAATTGTTTTGATAAACTCACCAGTCTTTGATTGTTTCGGGCATTTAAAAGCAATTTCTTACTCTTAGTTTTTAGATAATTTACACAAGCCATTCCAATATCGCCTGTAGCACCAATAATTAAAATAGTAGATTCTTGAATATTAATTTTATGATTCAAGGCCGCTTTTTCTATGCCTTTTACAATAAAAGCAGCTGTTAATGTATTACCCGTTGTAAATTTAGTTTCGTCCTGAGAGAACAAATTTAAATTCCCTTCCAAAACAATAGAAGTAAAACCACCAAGCGATACAATCTTTGCTCCCATTTTTTTGGCTTGCAAAACCGCATCCATCACTTTACTTATATTGGTTCTTATGGATTGTGAATCCAATTTGTCAGGATCAATAAAAGTTTCTATATAAACACCGTTTATTTCGGCATTTGTTTTTGATTTGACCTTCGCCCTGAAAAGATCTCTTGCTGGAATAAACGAAAATATATCTTTAATTTTTTCTAAAGTAAGTTTCTCTTGATCAGCAGTTCGAATACCATTTATAAAAGAGGAAATAGTATCCCAATTTTCCTGATGTCCTATAGCTGCAAAATCTAAGCTGGGAGTTGAGCGATCCATACGATTGATTTTTCTCCGGGTATTCCAATATTATCAAGTGCTTTTGCATAAAGTGCCATTGCATTCCCTCTCATATTATTAATATTTAACCCTATATGATGTAACGAACCTTTCATGCAATCACCATTACATACACCACAATGCCCACGAAGATCTGTTGTTGCTGTAAACTCTGCAAGAATGGTCATGCAATTAAAATGAACCTCTTCAAATTTATTTATAAAGGCATGATAATCCTTTTGCAATTCGGATCTTAATAAATCTGAAGAATGTTCTAAATGCTCTTTTTCTTCATCTGCAATCCTCAAAAAAAGCTTTTTTGCTTCTCCACCTATTGCATTACCAACATCTTTATACATTGAAATTGCAAATGATTCCAATATTACCTCTTGAATAATTAGACAGGCAATAAAATCTTTTTTATGGGCGTAGTTTAAAAATTGTTTTCGAACATTGCCCCAATACTCGCTATCCAGATTTATGTTAATTTTTAATTCCATTTTTTTAGCAAAAGCCATAAATCCTTCAGCATGCATTCGTTCACTATTGGCATGCTCTACAGCTTCCATTTTTTCATTAGGATCATCAATTGTTTCCGCAAGTGATGCGAAATTTGACATTCCTATAAGTTCACCAGTTATCGCTTGCGAGAAAACATCAGAAATAACATTAAATTCTTCAACTGTAAGTACTGTTTTTGTTTCAACTTCCATGATTTTAAAATTTAAGATTCAAAAAGGAATTATACAAGAGAATAGTCTTCGAAAGGTATTCCCTGTTTAACATTTTTCATTTTTTGCTTGTCATTCTGTACACTTAGGAGCATCCCTACAGAATTAAAAGTAAGCTTGAGTAATCCTTTAAAACAATAATTTAAAGGATCTTTTTCATGCAATCCAATAGAAACGAAAGAATAGTCTTTTTGAAAGACTATATTTCTCGCATGATTAATTAACCCTTTAACCATCTCTTTTTCATTGCCATTTACTGCTAAATATTTTACATAAACCATTTTTACAGGTTCGTTTAGTACAGGCATTTTGGATATTCCATAAAAGCTTCTAAATAAATTTATAAACTGAAGTAAATATCTCATTTTCCTAGAAAGATGTATCACAACATTTTGTTTCACATCCATGGTATCTATGAGGCACATAGCAGCAATGATTTGGATACCGTTTCGAATAACAAAACTGGTAGTCCCTTCTATTTTCTCTTTTGTAATGACAGTTCCTAGTTCATAATTAGAGTAATGTTCATTTAGAAATTGCACTAATTCTTCAGTAACTTGAGTCTCTTCAATTTTGAATTCTGAATTGGTTGTTTTTTTTCTTTTCCCTATAAATTGAATGATATTAAAAACTCCTATGTTTTCAAAATCAGGAATATTTGGTCTGCCTTTAAAGAATGAAATCGGTTTTTTATTTCCTTTTGAAAAATTAAGAAAAGCTAAGTCTACACCCGTTGATATAACATAATCAGCCAATTGATTGCATAAATTAAGTCCAACACCACTATTTCTGTACGATTCTAAAACTTTAAAATCACCAATATAATGGATCGGAAAAATTTGTTTATTAATATAAACTTCTTGAAGCGATACACATATACAGCCAATTATGACAGTATCATCAACTGCTACAAATACGGTACTCTTTCCTCGAAAAATCAATAGCTTAAAAAAATTAGGCTGACGATCAATTCGCAAAGAAATATCTCCCATCATGCCTGAGGCTGATGTCAAATCAATTAATTGTTGATTATCTTCAATGTTTGCTATTCGATATTTAATCATTTTCTATAAAATATGAAACTAATCCAAACGTTTAGACACTTTTAGAAAGTTGACCAAAAAATTTCATGCTTTTTGGGCAGAAAAATTACTTTAAAAAATCAATTTGATCCTTAATTTTTTTGATAATAAAATTTAGAATGAATACAAAATAGTATTACTCTAGATTATAACACTTTAAAAAAAATTAGAAAATTTTAAAAGAAAAATTAATCAACGTATTCTATGAAAGGATTAAATACAGATGACATCCTTAATATACATTAATACAAAGTTATGTTAATTTAAAACACATATGATATTTAATTTATTAAAATTAAATATGAAATTTATATTTAAAAGTAATTACTTAATTATTTGACATATATTTGAATTGGTTTTAGATCTACAGATTATGCTCCTAAATTTCTATTAAACTGCCCATAAATTCATAGATAGAGATTCTTCTACATCGAACAATTTTTAAAAATATTATTTTAGAAATGAATTGAAATAAAGTTTAAAAAAAAAGAAAAATCATGTTTGGGAAATGGATCTATAAATATAATGCACTTATCCTCTTAATCACATTTTTCATATGTGTTTGGTCCATTTTTTTATTTCCAAAACTAAAAACCGATGTAGATTTTAAACAATACTTTCCTAAAGGCGAACCTGCATTAGTAAATTATGAGTCATTTGCTAAAAAAATGGGCGCTTCAGATAATTTATTGGTAATCTCAATTACAAGTAAAAAGCCAATATTTGATTCCCTCTTTTTAAAAAAAATACATCAACTACAATTGCATATCGATTCTATTCCAGATATTAGAAATTCAAGTTCTCTACTTACTTTAAAAAAATATAAAAATCATGGGCTAGTCTTCTTGGAGAAAAGACCATATATTCAACTGTTATCCTCTAAAAATTATGCCAGAGACAGCTTAGAAATTTTTAAAGATTTTCAATTAACCCAACATTACATTACCAAAGATTCCAAAACATTAAAAATCATAATTCAGATTTCGGATAATATTCCTCTTGGTCGGATGGATTCAATTATCAAAAAAATAGATGCTAAAACATCTGATTTAATGTTAAAAAATGTTCACATATTAGGCAGAAAATTTATAGAATCTGAATATAAAAAAATAATAAATAAAGAATTAAAAACGTCATTATTTCTTTGTTTCGCTTTTGTTTTTATGATATTGCTAATACTGCATCGTTCATTAATTGGTGCTCTATTACCATTAATCTGCATGATCATTTCTTTAATAATGCTATACGGTTATATGGCCATATTAAATAGACCTTTGACAATAATGTCCAATTTGTTTCCTACCATTATATTAATTGTAGGCATTTCGGACGTAATTCATATCAGCAGCAAATTTGCTTACGAATCTCTTCAAACTAGTGATTCTGTATTTGCGATAAATAAAACAATTAAAGAGATTGGACTAACTACTTTTATCAACTCCTTTACAACCGCTCTAGGTTTTCTTACCTTATTAACAATGAGCATGAAAACCATGCAATCTTTTGGGGTCGATGCCGCAGTTGGCCTAATGATTTGTTGGATAAACTCTATATTACTCTTACCTGCACTTTTATTGCGATTCAATCTTGCTAAATTTTTCAAAAAACCAGTTGTATCGACACAATGGTATACTTTTTTGAATCTTATTTTAAGATTCACTTATGCTTATCCCAAACGTATTCTTATATCTTTTATGTTATTAATAATTATATCTGTGTTTGGTATACTAAAAATAAATACCAATAATCATATTTTACCCAGCCTTCCAAAGAATAACCGACTGTATACTGATTTTCAGTTTTTTGATAAAAATTTAAACGGAGGAAGAAGTTTTGAACTTATCATTACAACAAAGAACAATCATAAATTATATGAAAAAAAAGTACTGAAAAATATAGAAAAATTAGAAAACTATCTTCAAAAAGAATCAAGTGTTTCAGAAATCATTTCACCTGTTTTAATCTACAAATGGATGAATCATGTTTTTAATAAAAATTCAAATTGGCAACTCCCAGAAACTCAAAATGATTGTAACAAATACTTTTTATACTCTACAACAAAAAAAAGTGACTTTCCGATACAAATCATTGATAGCACAAATACTATTGGGCGTTTAAGTGGTCGCATAGAAGACATTGGCCGCAGAAATATGGAGTATCGACAAATAAAAATAATGAAATGGATCAGTCAAAATATTGATACTTCAATTGTAAATTTTGAATTCACAGGCTTTGATTATATGACTGATATTGGGCATCAATTAAAAATTGACAATACTATAAATAGCTTTCTGCTTGAAATACTGGTGGTATCACTAATAATAGGTTTAATCTATAAATCCTTTATAATGGTTTCTATCTCATTTATTTCGAATATTATTCCTATTATATTAATTGGTGGTGTCTTAGGCTATTCGAATATAGAATTTAGAGGTTCAACTACAATAATTTTCGCCATCGGATATGTGATTGCCGTTGATGACACACTTCATTTTATTAATCGTTTTCAACTAGAAAAAAGAAAAGGAAATACAACCGAAAATGCCCTAAGGAATACCTATCTCTATACAGGAAGAGCAATGGTAATGACTTCTTTAATCCTGTTAGGAGGCTTTTTGATTCTGTTATATTCTTCTTTTAATGATATTTTTATTCATGGCTTTTTAATGAGTTTAATCATTATTGTAGCCTTAATAACCGAGTTACTACTTACCCCAATAATGATAGCCTATTTTTATAGAAAGTAAAAAACAAGTTATCAATTTCGTAGATTAAAAAACTATCATAAAAGGAAGTACTATTTTTTTTTAAGAATTGTTTAATAGTTCCCAATTTTGACCAATGAATAAAAACAGAGGATATGGTTTAAAATAATTATGAGTTATGAATTATGTAAAACTCATAATTCATAACTCATAATTCATAATTTAAAAAAAACTACTTCCCATCCACGTAGTCCTGTAAATAACTAAAACGTTCGGTTAGTTTTCCGTTTTCGGTCATTTTGGCTCTTTTAAGAATACCGTCTTTATCTCCGTTAAAAAAAGCAGGAATAACGTGTTCTGAAAACATTTCTCCAAAACCTTCACTGGCGTCTTTTGGTAATTCACAAGGCAAATTATCAACAGCCATTACTACAACTGCTGCTGGATGAAAAACATCTACTTCTTTATTTTCGCTAGGTAAATAACCATACAAAGGTTCTGCAATAGTCGAAGAACGCAAAGTACAGGCAACTGGTCCGTTGACGTCACAGGAAATATCTGCCACAACTTTTATCTTGCAATCATTGGCCTGAAGCATTTCCTGACTTAAAATTACAGGAGCTCCATTGCCATAAAAATGTCCTGCAATGTAAATATCGGAAACTTTGGTAAATCGTTCGAAATCGGAAACATACTCCGATGGGTTATCGTGAAAATCAGTATAATCAAGAACTTGACCGTCTTTTCTTTTATTATAATCCAAAACATCTATTTGGGTATAGACAGCTTGGGTGTAATTTTTAGTCAAATAATTGTCTGGTGTGACTTCTTTTATTTTCATGGCATCCAAAATTTCTTTGGCCCCATTCCCAACTTTTCCTGTTCCTGTTACCACAATTTTTAAAGGAGGTAAAACCAACCTTCTTAAATGGGCAATCAATGCATCTTTACCCGAAAGTGTTTCGGCTTTTGGCATTTTAAACAATTCGAATTTTAAACCGAAAGCACGAAAAGCATTGTAAGTTCCAACAATTCCTGCATATCTTCCAAAACCAATTAATCTACGATTATGGGAATCTATGATAGTTTCGTGGTCATACAAGTCAATATTTTTTTCTAAAATAGCTTGCAATAACTTTCTATTATACGGTTGTTTTTTAATCGTATGCGAAAAAAAGAAATAGGCTTTATTAGAAATCAAGTTGTCAACTGGTACTTCTTTTACCCCAAAAAGAACATCACAATCACTTACATCATTGGCTACTTCAATTCCCATACTTTGGTATTGAACATCGGTAAAAATGCGAATATCGGAGCTTTCTACTTTTACTGTACAATCATGATACAGTTGCTTTATTTTTGCCAATTCATTAGGCGAGAAAACGACTCTTCTATCGGGTGGATTTTTTCTTTCTTTTATGATTCCGAATTTCATTTTGAATATTTTAAAAATATAACTTTATTAACATTATTTGTTACAAACATAACAATTAATTTTGAAATAACTCCATTTTACAGAATTAATTCTAAAAGTCAATAAAACTAGTCTAAACAATCCGTATGCGCAAAGTTGGGAACTAAATATGTAGTTTTTATTATAATTTCTTTAGTAATAGATACTATTTATAGCTACTTTCTATCTATGGTTATCAATTCAAGAATATCATCTTTTTAGGTACAAATAACCCGCACGTTTCATAGGACTCGTTTGTATTTTTTCTGTATTGAATAGTATAAAAATAGGTATCTTCATTCACTCTAGCTCCATTACTATATCTTGTATTTCCAGAACCCTCACCTCTAAACACATTCCCATTCTTCCAAAAACGGTCAATAATCCATATTTGTGAGAGGATAAAGACCAATAATAGTTTTCCCTTCTAAGACTTTTTCTAAAACAAAATTTTCAAAAGCTTGATTTCAGTACATTCATTTGCAACTTCATGAACAATATCAACAAGAATTATATTCAGTTTAAAAATACAGACCAATTAGACCAAGGCCATTAATTTTTAATATACAAATAACCTGTTTTATGGAAACTATCACCAGTTGAATTCGAATATTTTAAAAGATAGAAGTAGGTTCCGTCAGGCAAGTTAGAATCTTTACCAATAGTTCCTTTTCCTTCAGAAACTCCTTTAAAAACATTTGTAACATTATCATATCCTTTTGTTTCGAAAACTAAAGCGCCCCATCGGTTATAAATTTCTACTGAATTATTAGGATAACATTCAATTCCACTAATAATCAAAGCATCATTAACTCCTGAGCTATCATTTGGACTTAGAGCGTTATAAACTTTTATCTCACATCCATTAATTTCAATAACTGTTGGATCATCACCTAAACCATCATCGTTATCAGATAAATCACTAATTATATTACCTTCTGCATCTGTAGCTGAAACAATTGCTTGATTTGTTACACTTCCATTCAATAAATCTTGTAATACAAGTGTATAAGTACCTACAAAAGTAACTGAATCTGATTGTCCAGGTGCGAGATCAATTGGCCCTCCTGTTATTATAACTCCTGGTAATAGGTCCGAAATTGTAATATTTAATAATGTAACACTACCCGTATTTGTAACTGTATATTTATAGATAATTGTTTCCCCTACTTGTGCTATTCCATCTCCATTGCTATCATTAAATTCAGCTTTATTAATTAATAAGATACTTGCAGAATTGCTTAACAGTACTATTGTACAAGAACTACAATTTGGATCAATTGGAGTACATGTTACGCAAGGTGTTGGATCTGTCGAAGTAGCCGTTATTTGAGAACTTACAATAGGTTTACCTTTAACTAAAGCAAGGTTATCTACCTGACCTGCATCGATATCAGCTTGCGTAATATTATGAATCGCAGTAAAAGTTGAGACATTTGAGGATCCAACACCAAGAATATCTATAGGGCCTCCTGTTACTATTGCATTTATATCTGTAACAATAATTTCAAAAAGCGGAACATTTCCAGTATTTGTAACAACAAAATTATAAAAAACCGAATCTCCCACATTTGTTCGTCCATCTCCATTGTTATCCACATAAGTACCATCTTTAGTTATACTCACACTTGGAGAAGGCGTACCAGCAGTAACTAATATACTTGTTGTCGTTGTATCACAAATTGTTGGATTAGCAACTTGACAAATAGTATACGTTAATGGATATCTTCCTGCTGCTGTTCCAGGAGCTACGGTTATAGTTCCGTCAGGATTTAATGTTAATCCTGACGCTAATGGTAACGAAGTTAAAATAACATCTGCAGGTAAAAATGGTAAACCATTTAAAGTATCATTATCAAATACAGATAAAACTGTCCCTCCTGTAGTACCAATCTCTGGTTCTCTCACATAGGCAACAGCATCTATTGAAGTTACTATAACATTTGTTGTTGCCGTATCACAAATTATTGGATTTGCAACTTGACAAATAGTATAAGTTAATGGATATACTCCGGGTGCTGTTAGTGGCGCAACGCTTATAGTTCCATCAGGATTTAATCTTAATCCTGATGCTAATGGCAACGAAGTTAAAATAACATCGGCTGGTGAAAATAATTGACCATTCAAGGTGTCATTAGCAAATACACTTTGGGTTGTGCCTCCAGATGTTCCATTAATTGGTGCTAGTATATCGATTACAGCATCAATTGTATCTGTTGCACCTGTTACTGTTACTGTTACTTTAGCGGTATCACAATTTGACGGGTTTAGTATTTCACAGATCTGGTAATTTATAGTATATATTCCTGCAGCTGTACCTGGAGCCACTGTTACAGAACCATCAGTATTAACCTTTAATTCTTTTGTAGGTACAGAAACGATTGTCACTTGAGAAGGAATTAGTGCAACACAATTTAGAATATCATTGTTTAAAACATTTATACCTGCATCACCTCCACTAAATCCGTTAATTGGACCTGCTGTATCATCAACAGCATCTATTGCACCGAAAACAGAAACTATTTGAGTACAAGTTTGAGTGTTGCCCGCTACATCGGTTGCCGTCCAGGTTACTGTCGTGATTCCAATACTAAATGTTGCTGGCGCATCATTGGTGATTACCAAATTGGCTCCTGTTGAACAATTATCGGTTGCCGTTGCAGTACCTAAATTCACACCAGCTGCAGTACATAATCCTGCATCGGCTGCTACACTTACATCCGAAGGGCAAGTGATGGTTGGTTTTTCTGTATCGCTTACCGTTACGGTTTGCGTACAAGTTTGGGTGTTGCCCGCTGCATCGGTTGCTATCCAAGTTACTGTCGTGGTTCCAATATTGAATGTGGTTGGCGCATCATTGGTGATTACCAAATTGGCTCCTGTTGAACAATTATCGGTTACCGTTGCAGTACCTAAAGACACAGCAGTTGCAGTACATAATCCTGCATCGGCTGCTACACTTACATCCGAAGGGCAAGTGATGGTTGGTTTTTCGGTATCGCTTACCGTTACGGTTTGCGTACAAGTTTGGGTGTTGCCCGCTGCATCGGTTGCTATCCAAGTTACTGTCGTGGTTCCAAGATTGAATGTGGTTGGCGCATCATTGGTGATTACCAAATTGGCTCCTGTTGAACAATTATCGGTTGCCGTTGCAATACCTAAATTCACAGCAGTTGCAGTACATAATCCTGCATCGGCTGCTACTCTTACATCCGAAAGGCAAGTGATGGTTGGTTTTTCGGTATCGCTTACCGTTACGGTTTGCGTACAAGTTTGGGTGTTGCCCGCTGTATCGGTTGCTGTCCAAGTTACTGTCGTGGTTCCAATATTGAATGTGGTTGGCGCATCATTGGTGATTACCAAATTGACTCCTGTTGAACAATTATCGGTTGCCGTTGCAGTACCTAAAGACACACCAGCTGCAGTACATAATCCTGCATCGGCTGCTACACTTACATTCGAAGGGCAAGTGATGGTTGGTTTTTCTGTATCGCTTACCGTTACGGTTTGCATACAAGTTTGGGTGTTGCCCCCTGCATCGGTTGCTGTCCAAGTTACTGTCGTGGTTCCAAGATTGAATGTGGTTGGCCCATCATTGGTGATTACCAAATTGGCTCCTGTTGAACAATTATCGGTTGCCGTTGCAGTACCTAAAGACACAGCAGTTGCAGTACATAATCCTGCATCGGCTGCTACACTTACATTCGAAGGGCAAGTGATGGTTGGTTTTTCTGTATCGCTTACCGTTACGGTTTGCGTACAAGTTTGGGTGTTGCCCCCTGCATCGGTTGCTGTCCAAGTTACTGTCGTGGTTCCAATATTGAATGTGGTTGGCGCATCATTGGTGATTACCAAATTGGCTCCTGTTGAACAATTATCGGTTGCCGTTGCAGTACCTAAAGACACAGCAGTTGCAGTACATAATCCTGCATCGGCTGCTACACTTACATTCGAAGGGCAAGTGATGGTTGGTTTTTCGGTATCGCTTACCGTTACGGTTTGCGTACAAGTTTGGGTGTTGCCCGCTGCATCGGTTGCTGTCCAAGTTACTGTCGTGGTTCCAATATTGAATGTGGTTGGCGCATCATTGGTGATTACCAAATTGGCTCCTGTTGAACAATTATCGGTTGCCGTTGCAGTACCTAAAGACACAGCAGTTGCAGTACATAATCCTGCATCGGCTGCTACACTTACATCCGAAGGGCAAGTGATGGTTGGTTTTTCGGTATCGCTTACCGTTACGGTTTGCGTACAAGTTTGGGTGTTGCCGGCTGCATCGGTTGCTGTCCAAGTTACTGTCGTGGTTCCAATATTGAATGTGGTTGGCGCATCATTGATGATTACCAAATTGGCTCCTGTTGAACAATTATCGGTTGCCGTTGCAGTACCTAAAGACACAGCAGTTGCAGTACAAAGACCTGCGTCATTATTAACGGTAACATTAGTCGGACAAGTAATTGACGGCAGAATTTTGTCATCGCACCAGGCATAGATAACGGTTTTAATATCCTTATTTCCACAACCATCTGTAGCTGTCACAGTGAAGTCCTGAGACTTACTGCAAGTTCCGGTTATGGTTCCTGCAACTGCTGTGATTGCTGGTGTGCCGCAATTATCCGTAGCTGAAGAAGCTGACACAACGCTTGCCTCAGTTGGTAGTGTTACTGGATTGCAACCTAAAGCCAAACTTGTTGTAGGCACTGTTAACACCGGAAGCTCCGTGTCTCTAGTATAAGTTACCGTTTGTGAAGCCAAGCCTGTATTTCCGCAAGCATCGGTTACCGTCCAGTTTTTGGTGGTAGAGAAACTACAACCCGAGCCTGTTTCTGCTGCTTCGGTGCCAATAGCACTTAAGCCTGTTGAACAATTATCGCTTACCGAAGCGGTGCCGAAAGCTGCCGTTATTTCTGCTGCCGTTGGATTACAGCCCAATGTACCTGCAGCAATTAAAGTGATCACCGGAAGTTCCGTGTCTCGGGTATAAGTTAGCGTTTGCGAAGCCAAGCCTATGTTGCCGCAAGTATCCGTTACCGTCCAGTTTTTGGTGGTAGAGAACGTACAACCCGAGCCTGTTTCTGCTGCTTCGGTGCCGGTTGCTGTTAAGCCCGTTGAGCAGTTGTCGCTTACACTCGCTGTTCCGAAGGCTGCTGTGATTTCTGCTGCTGTCGGATTACAAAGTACCGTGCCTGCCGGGGTCAAGGTGATCACCGGAAGCTCCGTGTCTCTAGTATAAGGTACCGTTTGCGAAGCCAAGCCTGTGTTCCCGCAAGTATCGGTTACCGTCCAGTTTTTGGTGGTCGAGAACGTGCAACCCGAACCCGTTTCTGCTGCTTCGGTGCCAGTTGCAGTTAGGCCCGTGGAGCAGTTATCGCTGACTGTGGCTGTGCCGAAGGCTGCTGTGATTTCTGCTGCTGTTGGATTACAAAGTACTGTGCTTGCCGGGGCCAATGTAATCAATGGAAGCTGCGTGTCTCTAGTATAAGTTAGCGTTTGTGAAGCCGTTCCTGTATTTCCGCAGGCATCGGTTACTGTCCAGTTTTTGGTGGTAGAGAAAGTACAGTCACTGCCTGTTTCTAAAGTCTCTGTACCGCTGGCCGCTAAACCTGTTGAACAAGTATCGCTGACTGTCGCCGTGCCGAAGGCTGCCGTGATTTCTGCTGCCGTTGGATTACAACCCAATGTGCCCACTGGGGTTAAAATGATCACCGGAAGCTGCGTGTCTCTAGTATAAGTCACCGTTTGCGAAGCCGTGCCTGTATTGCCGCAAGCATCTGTTACTGTCCAGTTTTTGGTGGTGGAGAACGTGCAACCTGAGCCAGTTTCTGCTGCTTCGGTACCGGTTGCAATTAAACCTGTGGAGCAGTTGTCGCTGACTGTGGCTGTTCCGAAGGCTGCTGTGATTTCTGCTGGCGTTGGATTACATCCCAATGTGCCAGCCGGGGTTAAAGTGATTACCGGAAGCTGTGTGTCCCTGGTATAAGTTAGTGTCTGTGAAGCCGTGCCTGTGTTTCCGCAGGCATCAGTTACCGTCCAGTTTTTGGTGGTCGAAAAAGTACAGTCACTGCCGCTTTCTAAAGTCTCTGTACCGGTGGCCACTAAGCCTGTTGAACAAGTATCGCTGACTGTGGCGGTGCCGAAGGCTGCCGTTATTTCTGCTGCCGTTGGATTACAGCCCAATGTGCCTGCAGCGGTTAAAGTGATCACCGGAAGCTGCGTGTCTCTGGTATAAGTTATGGTTTGCGAAGCCGTGCCTGTGTTTCCGCAGGCATCGGTTACCGTCCAGTTTTTGGTGGTCGAAAAAGTACAGTCACTGCCGCTTTCTAAAGTCTCTGTACCGGTGGCCACTAAGCCTGTTGAACAAGTATCGCTGACTGTGGCGGTGCCGAAGGCTGCCGTTATTTCTGCTGCTGTTGGATTACAGCCCAATGTGCCTGCTGGGGTCAATGTGATTACCGGAAGCTGCGTGTCTCTAGTATAAGTAACCGTTTGCGAAGTCGTGCCAGTGTTGCCGCACGCATCGGTCACCGTCCAGTTTTTGGTGGTCGAGAAAGTACAACCACTGCCAGTTTCTGCCGCTTCGGCACCGGTTGCAGTTAGACCCGTTGAGCAGTTATCGCTTACACTCGCTGTTCCGAAGGCTGCCGTGATTTCTGCTGCCGTTGGATTACAGCCCAATGTACCTGCAGCGGTTAAAGTGATCACCGGAAGTTCCGTGTCTCGGGTATAAGTTACCGTTTGTGAAGCCGTGCCTGTGTTCCCGCAAGTATCGGTTACCGTCCAGTTTTTGGTGGTAGAAAAAGTACAGCCACTTCCGGTTTCTAAGGTCTCTGTACCGCTGGCAACTAAACCTATTGAGCAGTTGTCGCTTACACTGGCTGTGCCGAAGGCTGCCGTTATTTCTGCTGCCGTTGGATTACAACCTAATGTACCTGCAGCAGTTAAAGTGATCACCGGAAGTTCCGTGTCTCGCGTATAAGTTAGCGTTTGTGAAGCCGTGCCTGTATTTCCGCAGGCATCGGTTACCGTCCAGTTTTTGGTGGTAGAGAACGTACAACCCGAGCCGGTTTCTGCTGCTTCGGTACCGATTGCAGTTAGGCCCGTTGAGCAGTTGTCGCTTACACTGGCGGTGCCGAAGGCTGCTGTGATTTCTGCTGCTGTCGGATTACAAAGTACCGTGCCTGACGGGGTCAAGGTGATCACCGGAAGTTCCGTGTCTCGGGTATAAGTTAGCGTTTGTGAAGCCGTGCCTGTATTTCCGCAAGCATCGGATAC
>NZ_JBFUBE010000007.1:0-207142 GCF_056405915.1 Flavobacterium sp. P1_E4 | reverse complement strand
TTAAAGCTGACGCTGATGCCGCTGCTGTGAAACTTGCTGCAGATGCTAAAGCTAAAGCAGATGCTGATGCCACTGCCGCGAAACTTGCCGCTGATAATAAAGCCAAAGCTGATGCTGATGCCGCCGCTGCAAAATTGGCTGCTGATAATAAAGCTAAAGCAGATGCTGATGCCACTGCCGCGAAACTTGCCGCTGATAATAAAGCCAAAGCTGATGCTGATGCCGCTGCCGCAAAACTTGCTGCTGATAATAAAGCTAAAGCTGACGCTGATGCCGCTGCTGTGAAACTTGCTGCAGATGCTAAAGCTAAAGCCGCTGCCGATGCCGCTGCTGTGAAACTTGCTGCAGATGCTAAAGCTAAAGCAGATGCTGATGCCACTGCCGCGAAACTTGCCGCTGATAATAAAGCTAAAGCTAAAGCTGACGCTGATGCCGCTGCTGTGAAACTTGCTGCAGATGCTAAAGCTAAAGCAGATGCTGATGCTGCTGCTGCGAAACTTGCTGCCGATGCTAAAGCTAAAGCAGATGCTGATGCAGCTGCCACAAAATTGGCTGCTGATAATAAAGCCAAAGCAGATGCAGCTGCTGCGAAACTTGCCGCTGACGCCAAAGTGAAAGCAGATGCTGATGCCGCCGCCGCGAAACTTGCTGCAGATGCTAAAGCTAAAGCCGATGCAGCTGCTCAGGCTGAGCAAGATAAAATTGAAGCTGCTGCTGCCGCAAAATTGGCTGTTGAGGCGCTTGCTAAAGCCAAAGCTGATGCTATGCCTAAAGACGAATATGGTAAATCAATGGATAATTTGACCAAGACTCTTGAAGATTCTAAGCGTAAACAACAACAATTGTTAAGTCGTTTGGATGCTTCTGTGGCCAATAAGCAAAAAGCATTGAAAGAAATGAGAGAAGAAAATGATTTAAGTGATAAAGGTATTGTAAAAACGACAGTGGAATTCAAAAGCACGTCTGCTGAAAATGCCGAGCTAGAATCTATTAAGGCGCAAATTGCAGAGGTCAATAGAGCTCAGGCTGAGTCATTGGATGAGTTTAATAGACTTTATGCTGAAAGACTTAAAAAGACTCCAAAAAATGATTTGATCAATCAAAATTATTTAAAGACTATTGAGAATTTAAAAGCGGAACAGGCAAAAGCGGAGCAATCTAATGCTATCATGGCTGCTAAACTTGAACAAATCAAAGTTGAAACGGAGATAGAGAAAAAACGTAGAATTAAGCGTGCAGCTTCTTTGAATGATCAAGATCGTTATACGCAAGATTTGGCTACTCTTAAACGAATAAAAGAAACTACGAAAGTAAGTAGTACACCATTAAAAGCGGAAGATTTTGATTTTGGAGAAAGTCAGTCCAACATGCAGATTATTAAAAATAATAAGAATGTTGAAAGTGGTTATTATTTAATATTGGCCGTTCATACTGATGCTCAAAAACGAGATGCATTTGTTACTAAAACAGTAGCAGCCGGTCAAAAAGACGTGAATTTCTTCTATGATGCCAGTTCAAGTAAATATTTTATTTACGAAGCAATGTTCGATAATTTGGATGAAGCTACTCAGGCGTTAGGAGAGAAAGGTAAGAAACCATATAACGGTAAAATGGTTATTGTTAAAATTCAGAAATAATTAATAAGATTTAAGAGGTTAAGTATAAATAGTTACAAAATACTATTTGTTATTGTTGGATAATGTTTATTTTAGCCGTTTAAGTGCAAATATTTTGTTTAAAATAACATCATTTTAATAAATTGTAATCTTTGTACTATATTTAATAATATTTTTGAATGTTAAACGAAATTCTAATTTTAATAGATTATAAGTTTTTTAGTATTTAAAATGTTAAAAAAGCATTTAATATAAATTATGAATTTAATTTTTTTTTAACCTTTCCCCAATAGGTTTAAAAAAAATGAATTCATCCTAAATATGATTACCATGAAAAAACCTACTTTTTGTAAAGCAGTTTTTACTGTTTTTATTCTTTTATTGAGTTTTACTTCTGTGGCACAGACATATAAGACTTTTTCTATTAGGAAAAAAATAGATGTAAGAGGTGGTATGACTGTAGCGGGAAATAATATTCTGAGTTATGATAAGGTTCTGCCTTATAATGACAACACGAAGTCTAACCAAGATATATCAATGCAATATGTTGATATTGATGGGGATGCTACTACTTTCAACTCAAGCAGTGCCGATGTAATAATTCCAAAACAAAAAAATGGAACCCCTTCTACTTGTTACAGAGTAGCCTATGCCGCTTTATATTGGAGTGCGATGTTACAAAGTGGGAGTAGGACTGATATACACAAGGTAAAGTTAAAATTACCAGGTGCCACAACCTATGAGAATATTGTTGGGACGGTAGTCTATGATGCTGGAACCACTCCCATAGATCCCGATTCGAATAAACCCTATGCTTGTTATGCAGATGTAACTAGTTACTTGAATAAGTTGCCAACTATGGCGGGGACTTATACTGTGGCGGATGTGGTTTCAAGTACTGGTACTAATGGTTCAACTGGATTGTCTGCCGGATGGACCCTTTTTGTGGTTTATGAGGATCCAAGTCTTAATATGAAATCATTTAATGTTTTTGACGGATTTAGTCATGTGTATTCATCCCATTACGAAAAAATTCCTGTTTCTGGATTTATAACCCCCCCATCTGGTAATATTGATTTAGAATTTGCTTATGCCGCTTTAGATGGTGATAAACCTCAGGGAGGGACCAAATTAGAATTTGATACAAAAGAAGTAACAACACCGTTAAGATCCGCAAATAATTTTTTTGGTTCTGTTATTGAAAATACCAATGGTGTTTCAACTCCTAGAAATCCTGCGGGAAGTAATACTTTGGGTTACGACACGGGGATGTTACAAGTAAAGTCAGCTCAGCCTGAGTATATAGATCACGATGCAACTAATACCTCTTTTACCTTACAAGTAGCCAGAGGGCAGGCAGATCCTGTTTTTGTTTTTTTTAATGCCTATGCGGTAGATGTTATTGCGCCAGACATTGAGCTCACCAAAATAGTAAAAAATGCTGTAGGTACTGATATTGGAGGTCAAGAGGTTTTGCTGGCAGATCGATTGTTTTATGAAATCAGTTATCAAAATGTAGGTAATGATAATGTGACAGGAACAGTTACACCTGATAATCCTACAGGACAATATATGATTATTAAGGATGTGCTTCCTAAAAATGTTATATTCAATTATCCGACAGATCTTACTGCTATAGATTTAACGAATTCTGGAGGAGCTACAGTGCTATCATATAATGCCGCTACACGAACAATAATTTTTCAAGTTCCTAATTCTTCGGTGCAAATTGGGGATCCAATATTTACAATTCGATTAAAAGTACAAGTGGTTCCGGATTGTAACTTGTTGAGTGATGCCTGTTCAAATGAAATAAAGAATCAGGCTTTTGCAAGTTATCAAGGTGCTATTAATAAAACTCCCGTTATTGAGGAGGGGAGTTTTGCCTCTACAGTTTGTAATTTTGGGACTGGTGCACCTACCAATTTTTTGGTAGGAATTACCGATTGTAAATTTACCAAAAAATTTATTTTATGTAACACCAGTGTCGTGCTTACAGCTTCAAGTGGATACAGCAGTTATGTTTGGTCAAAAACTTTAAATGGGCCATCAATAGGAACAGGCCAAACGTTTACGGCTACTCAAACAGGAGTTTATTATGTTCATGCTACTGCTGCTGCGACCTGTAAGTCCATTGATGAAGAAATAACAGTTGTCCCTTTTGGAAGCACAATTTCGAATCCGGTGATTCCTTATGCACAAGCGCCTTATGGAGGTTCAGTGACAACATGTACTATCAATGGAAAATTATTGCCTAATATTTTTCTTTGTGGAGCTAATGATGTTCGTGCTATTAAAACAGGAATTAATGATGCAACATCAATTATTTGGGAAAAATTAAATGAAAATGGAACTTGTCCAGCGGCAACCAGTACGACTATTTGCGCCAACGAAAAGACAACGTGTAGTTGGTCCCAAGTGGGAACGGGTCCGGATTATGATGTAAAAACTGCCGGACAATTTAGGCTTACGATAAATTATACGGGAGGATGTTTTAGTGTGTTTTATTTTAACGCATTTCAAAATCTCCTAAACCCAAAAGTTACACCTAGAGATATTACTTGTGACACCAAGGGGCAAATTACCGTTAACAATATTCCTGCGTCAGGTTATGAGTTCAGTTTAGACAATGGTGGAACTGGAACATATCAAGCGAGTAATATTTTTGCTGATGTAGCGGCGGGTTATCATGACGTTTATATTAGACAGATCGGTGTGACAAATGCTTGTCTTTTTAAAGTTCTTAATGTTTACATTAGAGAAAGGATATATAGCGTTACTGTAAATGTTACTCAGCCACTTTGTTATGGTGGAAAGGGGAGTGTAACTTTACAGGCCAATAATGTTCTTCCTCAATATAACTATAGCATCTATCAGGGAGCTACACCAGTGAATGAAGTAGGTCCGATAAATGCAAGTGATTATAGTTATTCTGCTTTGAATGCAGGTAAGTATACTGTTAGGGTTTGGACAGCTGACGGTTGTGATTATTCAGAGGAAATAGAAATTATTAACCCTCCTAAGTTTACTGTTACGGCTGTACTTACTACACCTTTAACCTGTACAAATGGAATGATTACAGTAAATACTTTTAATGGGACAGGTCCTTTTAAATATTTTGTAAATGGTTCTACAAGTTCTCAAAGCTCAAATCAAATTGTAGTGAGCACCCCATTGCCTACTGGAGGTAAGTACGATATAGTAGTTACGGACAGTAAAGGTTGCAGTGCGAGTACATCGATTCCTGTGGCTAAGCTTGCGACTCCTGTTTATACAGTAAAATCAACAAATGTAGTATGTTACGGTGATACTACTGGAACCATTGAATTTTTGTTGACTTCCAATGCTGGCAATTATAAGATTTATTATAGTATTGATGGTGGGGCTAATTATTCTACTAATCCACTTTTCACTGGTCTTGTTGCCAATACGCCGTATACACCTAAAGTAAGATACACCTTAAATGATGTTGATTATTGTGCTGATGCGAATATGCCAACAATTACGTTAACAGGACCAGCTGCTGCTTTAACGGCATCTGCAGGTGTAGGCGAACTAGCAGGTTGTGGTCCATTACAAGGAGGTCAGCCTACAGGATTGATTCGTTTTGCTAATGCTCAAGGAGGAACTGCACCCTACAAATATAGTTTTGATGGAGGTTCTACATGGCAAACAGATCCATTTAAGTATGTGGTATCCTCAACGGTTTCTTATGATTTAAGAGTGAAAGATAATGTAGGATGTGAATATAAAATTCCGTATAATGTTATCTTGGATCCTAAGCCAGCCGATCCTGCAATAGATGATGACATAAAACCAGTTTACAATTGTGATGGTACGGCTACTGCAACTATTGTTGTAAATACTCCAGTGTCTACCGGATCGACTTATACATATGAGTATTATTTGAAAACGGGAACAGCTGCTCCTGTTGCAAATACTCCTATAACAAGTAATGTGTTTACAAATGTTCCTAATGGAAGTCATACTGTAATTGTAAAATACAATATTCAAACGGTATCAAGTTACAGTAATTTATTGTCTGAAAATTTTGGGTATGGAGATGATACGACTTCACCTGGAATTAACACTAGTTTTTATTGTTTTGAAAGACAAGTTGCGGCTACTCAATGTAAAGGAAGTACTGCGATTAATGACGGTGATTATTCTGTAACTTCATTTATAGTAAACCCTTTTGGTCCTTGGATTCAACCAGGGGATCATACTCCACAAACAGTGCCTCCAACACCTAAAGGTAGAAGTTTGGTGGTAAATATTGGTGATCAAATCGCTACTCAAGATGTATTGTATCAAAAAGTAATTAATGATATTATCCCTAATCAGCCTATTAATTTTGAGTTTTATGCAATGAATTTGCTTAACAAAACTAATGGACAATTTGATCCTGATTTAAGAGTCGCTTTGGTTGATGCAACAGGAACGGAAATCTCTTGGTTTGCGACTGGTAGTGTTCCTAAATCAGAAAAATGGGAAGTGTATCCTAAAACTGCCATTACTCTTAATCCTGGACCATATACTACTTTAAAATTTATTGTTCGTTCCAATGTAAGACAAACTAGTGGTAATGATGTGGCTATTGATGATATCAAGGTTTATCAAATGCCAAAATCATGTGGTAATGAAAAATCAATCCCAGTAGTTATTGATTCTAATAATGCGTTTAAAGCGACAACTCCATCGGTTCAAAATACAAAATGTAGCACTTCAGCAGATGGTAGCATTACCATCTCAGCAGTAAATTTTGATCCAGCTTTAGGTTTTTATTACTCAACTAATAATGGTTCTTCCTTTACTAACTCAAAGACTTCACCTGTAACAGTTTCATATCTTGGAGTTGGTACTTATAAAGTAATTGTAAAAAACGATGTTGCGGGAACTTGTAAATTTTCATTTGATTCAAAAATTGATGCGCCACAAGCGGTTGTAATTGTTAAATTGGATCAAACAGCTCCAACTTGTATAACTGGTGGTTCCATTACGGTTACTACTGTTAGCGGAGGAACAGGGGCTTATCAATACCAATTAAGTAATGCGTCTGGTGTTTATAAAGCATATCAGACTAGTAATACTTTTACAAATATTCCTCAAGGAACCTATACTGTGATGGTAAAAGATGCCAATAGTTGTTTATCACCAGCATCTGCGCCAATAACCCTAACAACACCAACAGGGCCAACAGCATCTATTACTCCAACTGCAGGTTTATGTTTTGATGGTTCAAATGCAAGCATCACAGTTGGAATAAGTGGAGGAACATCACCATACAGTTATAAAGTAAAAGTAGGATCAGGGACTTACGGTGCTTTGAGCGCAACTTTCACTGGAACTTCATTTGTATATCCTGTTACGGCAATAGGTGATTATTCATTCATTGTTGTTGATAAAAATAGTTGTGAGTCAGTAGCAGTAACCCAAACGATTAATGATAAATTGACCGTAGCTACACCTGTTACAACGTCTTTAGACTGTGATGTAGCTCCTGCAAACCAGGCTGTGATTACAGGTACAATTTCAGGTGGAACTGCACCATTTGTTGTTTCACTTATTTCTGGAACTGGAGGTACTTTGGTTCAACCTGTTGGAAATGGAAATACTTTTACCTATTCTAATGCTGTTGCAGGTACTTATAAATTTAAAATTGTAGATGCTAATAATTGTTCTATAAATAGTAGTGATGCTAAAATAGATGCATTGGTTGTGGTAACAGGCAAATCTACTGTGACTAATGAAACTTGCGGAACACCTGATAATGGAAGTGTTACGTTGGAAGCACTTACAGGTGTTGCCCCTTTTACTTATAGTTTTAATAATTCAGGCTTTACAGGTACAGTGACATACGGTTCTTTGGCTGGTTCTGTTGCCGGAACGTCGTATCCTTATAAAATTAAAGACAGTAAAGGTTGTATTTATAGTGGTACAGCTACTGTACTCGAGCCAACTCCTATAGCGATCTCTGCCTCTATTACGACAGCATATACTTGTGATAATCTTGCGACTATTACCGCAACAGCTTCTAATGGAAATGGTGGATATACTTTTGATTTGATAAGAGGAACAACAATAGTGTCTTCCAATTCTACCGGTTTGTTTCCTAATTTGAGCGTTGCGGGAAGTTATACCGTAAAAGTTACCGATTCGAAAAATTGTTCAGTAACAAGTACTCCAGCGATGGTAATCACTGCATTGAATAAGCCAGCTTCATGGACGATAGGCAATTCAGCGCTTACTTGTCCAACTAATAAAGCGACAGTAACGATTACGAATGTTAAAAATAGTGGTGGAGTTGTAATTGCTACTTCGGGATTACAGTTCAGAATAGTTTTACCGACAGCTACTGTATTTCAGGCAAGCAGTTCATTTGCAAATTTAGATCCAGGTGTTGAATATACTTTTGAAGTAAAAGATGCCAATAATTGTAGATTTAGTGATATATATACTATAACTCCATTACCTGTTTTTACAGTAATTCTAAAATCATCTGTTAATGAAGCATGTTTAAATGCTGCAGATGGTTCCGCTATATTTACTGTTTCAGGATTAGGAAACGGGATTGGCTATACTTATAAAGTCGACACCAGAACTGCAGTTTCAGGTACTTCTCCTGCAACGGGAACTTCATTTGATATTCCGGTAGCAGGATTAAGTGCAGGTGCTCATACTATTATAGTAACAAACACAACTACTACTTGCCCTGTTTCAGCTCCTGTGACTATTACAGCTCCATCAGCAGTTTTAAAATTAAATGCTCCAACATTGACACACGTTACTTGTTTAGCAAAAGGTACCGCAACAATTAATGCTGTTGGAGGTTGGGGAACGAACACCTATACTGTTACCCCTAAGTCACCAGCAGGTACAGCAATTGTTCAGGTAAATAATAATAAATTCATTGATTTAGGAGCAGGAACTTATTCGGTTTCTGTAAAAGACTTAAGTGGTTGTAGCCTGGCAGGTGCTGATTTTACAATTAACGATAAAGTACTTCCTGCTGCAAGCATAAGTGCAACATCGACTTATTGTGCAGGTGGGGCCGGAGCAACCTTAATAGTAACTCCTACTGTGTCGCCACAAGCTAATTATAGATATAGTATAAATGGAGGCACGCCACAGGTTAGTGGAACTTTCTCTGGATTAGTTCCAGGTGATTATACTATCGAAGTATCTGATATTACTACTGGATGTACATTGCCTTTAGCGAAACAAACCATTGCTCTACCAATGACGGCAAGCACTAGCTTGTTAGCGGATTTGGATTGCGACGTAGCACCAGCTTCTCCAGATGCTTCTATTGAAGTTACTATTGATAACGGATACCCAGACTATAAATACAGAGTTAATAAAACAGGTGTTCCTTTTAGCGGCACTTATACTAATGTTGGTGCTGGACTAAGCGTATTTACTTATCCTGCAGCAACGGCTGGAACGTATTATTTTGAAATTACTGACAGTAAAAGTTGTACAACGGTTGTTTCCAGAACGATAAACGCACTTGTAAAACCTGATTTTACATTCTCTCAAGTTGATGTAAAATGTAAATCTGGAGCTACAGGAAGTATTACAGTTACTGGCGTGCCAGCTTCTGGAACGTATACTTATATTTTGACTCCAACTGCTCCTGTTGGTTCTGTTGTAAGTCAAACAACGAATGTGTTTAATAATCTAAAAGCAGGAACGTATGATGTTCAGGTTAAAGATGAGAAAAAATGTACTTCTCTTTCAAAAACGGTTACAATTACAGAGCCTGTAAATGGTTTAACTGCTACCGCCAATCTTACCACTAAATTAACTTGTGATACCAATAACGCATCACAAGCTGCGACAATTACCGTTACAGCAATCAATGGAACACCATTTAGCGGAACTGATCCATACAGATACAGTTATAATGGAGTACTACCAGCTGTAACATCAAATACCTTTACAACTAGTGTCCCTGGTGCAGTTAGTATTGTGGTATATGATGCAAACAACTGTCCTTACACCGTTCCTGTATCGCCTGTGGTGAATACATTGAATCCTCCAAAAACGATGACTTTTGCGCAAGCAAATCCAATTACTTGTGATCCTACAAAAGGTGATACTGATTTAACCGTATCGTTTTTGAACGGTGTTGGTCCATTTAAAGTTGAAATTACAAGTACAGATGCAGGAGTGGCACCGACTAATCCAGTAGTAACAGGTGTAACTACTAATAGTCATACTTTTGCAAATCTAGCTTCAGGTACTTATTACTTTAAAGTAACCGATGCTAATAATTGTACCCTAATAGGTAATTATACAATAAATCCTGTTGTAACGATCCAGGCTTCTGGGTCAATTTTTACTGATGTGACTTGTAATGGCGCTGCTAATGGTGTACTTAAATTTACAGTTTCAGGTAATAGAACTGGAGGATATACTTATACTTTAGTAGGTAGTATTTCAGGAACAATTGCCGGTGGCGTTAAAGCATTAGACGTTATTACTTACTCTAATCTAAAAGGAGGAGAAAATTATACATTTACGGTTACGAATACTGCAACTAAATGTCAGGATACGGACGCGGTTACACTTTCTCAGCCAACTGCGATTACTGGTTTAACGGCAAATGCTACTAAAGTTTTCTGTTCGAATTTATCAACAACAATTACTGTTACAGCTTCTGGTGGAACATCACCATTATATTATGCCGTAGTGAAATTAGGTGCGGCAATCCCGGTTTTCCCTACAGATTATAACACTACAGGTATTTTTACAAAAGATACTGGTGTTTATGGTTTAGCTTATGATGTTTATGTAGTTGATAAAAATGGAAATTGTCCTCAAAAACTTACTCCTGTAAATGTAGTGAAAGATCCAGCGCCAACAGTAACTGCTAGTGCAGTAGGGCAATGTTTAGGGGTAGGGACTTACACTATAACGGCTACTCCAGGGGCAACTGTATTTGGTACGCCAATGTACAGTTTGAATGGTGGAAGTTTTGTGTCTACTAATACTTTTACTGTAACAGCAGCTGATGATTATACGATTACGATCAAGGACGGGAATGGCTGTACAGCGCCTAGTAATATCGTAACGGTTGCTCCAAAATTAACAGTGAGTGGTACTTTGGATAAAGACATTACATGTGCTTTTACTGCTCCTTTCACATCAAATAGCGCACAAATAACGTTGAGTGGAGATGGAGGGAAAGGTGTTTATACTTATGAATATAGTTTAAATGGAGGTACTTTTACTTCTTTTGCTGGACCGGTTTATAAAACTGCAACTCCTGGTAGTTATATTTTTAAAATAAAAGATGCCAGTGGTTGTAGTGCTAGTACTTCAGGAGCTTTCGTAGTTACTGCTAAAGTTGATCCTGTGATTGATGACGTTGCAATCGCCGGACCGGTGGGAGTTACAGTGACGCAAAAAATTAATTGTACTGGGGACGCCTCTGCTGCAATCGCTATTGCAATGGATGATACAAAAGGTTTAGAGCCGTTTGTATTTAGAGTAGAAAGATTGGCACCAACATATCAAGATTATGGCACTCAAACTTCTGGTTTGAAAGCAGGGGATTATAAGATTACTGCTACTGATGCAAAAGGATGTTATGATACAGAACTTATAAATATTGCTGAGCCAACGCCTATTATTTTAAATTATAAAGCAGATCCTATTACTTGTAATTCAACAGGTGGAGTTTCATTAGGAAAAATTACAATTCTTTCGGTTAGCGGAGGAACACCTAATTATATTTATCACGTCACCGGGGTGAATGGTTATGATAAAAAATTTCCAAACCAAACAGGTAGCGCTATGGTATTTGATGTAGTTGATTTTGGTCTTTATCAAATTATAATTACAGATGCAAATGGTTGTTCTAAAATTCAACAAGATATTTTGGTTGCCTCTCCTCCAAATGATCTAGATATTAATATTGTGCCCCTAGCGGATTGTACTACACTTGGATCTGCAACTGTTTCTATAGGGAATTTACCTTTAGGGAGTATAACAGGTACAGGTCCTTTCTATTTTAGAATTTATACAGGACCTGGTGTAGTGTTTAATGCCGCAGATCCTAGTTGGAAACCGGAGTCACCAGCAGGTAGTAAAAAAGCAACTTTTGGTAATTTAATACCTGGTGTAAGCTATACATTTATGGTATATGATGCTGATGCTGCTCATGGGGGAACTGGAACTGGATGTTACTATTATGAAACTTCAACTGCACCTATTCCAACAAGTTCAACAATATCAGTAAATCCTTTAAAAGCAAATAATATTACTTGTACGGGATCGGCAAACGGGAATGTTTCTTTTACTATTAATCAGAGTTATGGGGCAGCAACACCTGTAAAATATCAAATTTATAATTCACTTACGGTTGCTCCAATAGGGGGACTTGTTTCAGCTACAATTCCAGCCAGTGGTTCATTGGTAGTGAATAATTTTGGTAATTTACCAACGGGTAATTATTTTGTTTTAGTTACAGAAGATGTAGGGGCAACTAATGCTGGTTGTAGTAAAGTGTCTGCATATTTCAACATTACTGAATCTGCAATTCTTTTATCCGTTTCCGCATCAGTTACAAAAAAATCAAATACATGTGTGGCCAATGCTGGAATCATTACAGCCATTGCTAAAGATGGAACAGGACCTTATTTATACCAAATTTTCACTGATGCAGGAACAGCTGGTATAATTGATGCTACTGATAATATTACTACTAATCCAACTTTTTCGGCTACGTTCACTGCCGCAATGACTGCTAATACCTTCAAGAGAAGTCAAGGCAATTATATTGTATACGCAAAAGACGCATACGGTTGTATTAAAGCGGCATTTGTCTCTTTGGTTGATGATGTAGCACCAACAATCAATGCATTACCAACCACTGCTGTTTGTCCTGCTGACATGCCAAAAACGATAACAATTTCTGGTACTGTGTTTACGGGTTCTTCTATAACCTATGCAGTAGGTTCTGGACTTCCTGCTGTAGCAGTACCTGGTGCATACCAAATATTGCCAAACTTTAAACTTACTGCTTCAGGAAATTATACGTTTTTCGTAAAAGACGACAATGGGTGTGTTGCAAAAGCACCATATACTATTAATGATGAAATTATTGTCAATCTTAAGGTTGATAAACAATTGGATTGTACAGCATCACCTAATGCTATCATTCACGCTGATATTGAAGGAGGGCTTGGTACTGGTAAATATTTTTATAAAGTAAAAATTGGAAGTGGTGCTTTTGGAAGTAATGTGCCGATAACTGGAAGTTCATTTGATTATCCAGCCGTCACTTCAGATACTTATACTTTTGTTATTACTGATAACGTTTGTAGTTTTACGCAGCCAATTAGTGTGGGTGCTAAAGTACCTACCGTATTCGGTACATCGGTTGTAAATGTGAAATGTTTTGGTGACAACACCGGAAGTATTACAGTTAATGTGACTTCTGGAGAGGGGCCATTTGAGTATAAGTTAACGGGAGGCCCTGTTTCTTATCCATATCAAGATTCAAACCAATTTAATTTATTGAAAGGATCAACAGCATATATAGTAACTGTTAGAAGCAAAGCAAATCTATGTGAATACACTAAGCCAATAACTGTTGGTCAACCTAATTTGGCTTTGGCAATTAGTTCACCAACTATAATTAAACTTTCTTGTGGTGTTGGAAATAGTCCACAACCGGCTAAGGTAACTTTAAACGTTACTGCAGGAACAGGTACAGGTTCTTATCAATATAATTTTAATGGTAAAGGTTATGATACTGTAAATGTGTTCACTGTAGATGATAATGGAAGTGCGCAAATTATTCCTTACTCAATAAAAGACGCTAACGGTTGTGAGGTTACAAGTTCGGTTACTATTGATAAATTAGATCCACCAACTAATTTCGCCATGACACCGTCTGCTGTTATTACATGTGCAACAACAGCTGTTAATGTTACTATTTCAAATGTTGTAAACTCTGCTGGTCCGGTTACTACTGGCTTAACGTATCAAATTGTTTCGCCTAGTTCGGCTACATCTAATGTAACTGGTGCAACTAGTGGTGTTTTTACAAATTTAGCCCCAGGAAACTATGTTTTCCAAGTAACTTATGCGGCGACTGGTTGTGTGAAACAATTACCGTATGAAATTAAAGACGTTGTTAAAATCAACATTGTAGAGCAATCCACAACTGGAATTACTTGTTCTACAGCTGCAGATGGTAAAGCGAGTTTCTTTGTTTCTGGTTTTGCTTCAACAGCAACTTACCGTTATGAGTTGGATGGAGTTGCAGTTCCTGGTAATTTGTCATCTTCAACAATTAATTTAACAGGATTAGCGAAAGGACCGCATACTATCAAGGTAATTGATAATGTAACAGCTTGTCCAAAACTTATTAATTTCGATATTGATGCTCCAGCGGCTGCTTTGGCAATTGCTTCAAAAGTGGTGACACCATTGGGTTGTACAACATTTGGTGCAGTGAAAATTACAGCAACAGGTGGATGGGGTAATTACGAATACACTGTAAAACAACCAAATAATGTTTTATTGACTAATAATACGGGAGTTTTTGGTGGCCTTACACAAACAGGACTTTACAGTATTTCTGTAAAAGACGCTAATGGTTGTGTGGTAACAGATTCATTCAATTTAGTGACTCCAACTAATCCAACGGCTGCGATTGCTGCAACTTCAGATTTTTGTTATGATACTGTGAATGGGGCAACATTAGTGGTAAACGCTTCATTGGGAGTTGCTCCTTATCTTTTCAGTATTGATAATGGTAATACATTTAGTCCAAGTAATACTTTGCCAACGCCAAATGGTACTTATACCTTTAAGAATCTAGCTCCAGGCAGTTATGATGTTGTGGTTAAAGATGCTTATGGGTGTGAATCAACAGTACCTTTAAATAGAGTTATTGAGCCACAGCTTTTTGCTACTGCACAAAACTTAAAAGACATTTTCTGTACAGGAACTGTTAATGGAGCTATTAAAATTGATGCTGTAGGTGGATATGGTTCTTATACCTATACTGTAGCAAAAGACGGTGCTGCAGCATCAGCACCGATTGCGTTCCCTGCAGGGTCAAATACTGCTAATTATTCAGTAGTATCTTCAGCTCCAGGAAGTTATGTTTTTGTGGTATATGATGCTAGAGGTTGTTCATATCCGATTGCAAATGCAATTGTGATGGTAGCACCGACTCCTGTTACGTATACAGCAACACCTACTTCACCAAGTTGTATTGGAACACAAGGAAATATTGGTAATGGATCTATTTTGGTGACTTTAGCAGCTGGTAATAATAACCCGGATTATACTTATTCAATTGTTAGAACTGCTCCTACTGCTGGGTCTACTATAACACAAGTTAATAATGGATTATTCACAGGATTAATTGCCGGTACTTATAGTGTAACAGTTACATCTGAAAGAGGATGTTCAACTCCAAAGACAGTAGTTATTAATGCTCCAGTTGTTGTAACGGCAGCTGCAACTGCATCGGCATTCACGTGTTCGCCTGCAAATACTGTAAATGTAACGACAGTTACTGTAACAGGTACGGGGGGGGCAGGAACAGGTGCTATTTCGGATTACACTTATAGTGAAAACGGAACTACTTGGAAGACCACTAATACATTTACAGTTATAGATAATGGATCTACTCAAAACCTAACCTATTTTGTGAAAGATGCGAATGGTTGTATGGATGATGTTCAAATACCAATTGCTAAATTCCCTCGATTAGTGTCTGCTACTGCAAGTCTTGTTACCAAAGCGGCATGTAATAACACAGGCGAAGTGATAAAAGTTGATATTGTGGGTGGAGCATCTCCTACTAATTTTGAATATCAAGTGGCTATTAATGGAGGTGCTTACAGTACTCCTGCAATTCCACTGGCTGCTCTTACTTTCAATTATACTGCTTCAACGGCTGGTAGTTATTATGAATTTAAAATCACTGATAAAACTACAGGTTGTAGTATTGTTTCTAATGTCTATTCAGTACCATTATTCAATATTATGGAAGTGGCTGCTTCTGTTACTTCTAATGTAAGTTGTAATGGTGGAACGGATGGTGCTATTGAAATTAATGTTACTGATTATTCTGGTGCTTATACATACAAAGTATTCAACGGAACAAACCCGGTAGCAGTAACTTCAGGTTCTGGAAATACTTCTACTAACCCATTTGTTATTCCTTTCGGATTAGCAGCTGGTACTAAATATAGAGTTGAAGTTGCTCAAAGTGCATATCCATCTTGTACAGTTAGTTCTACAGCTGTTGGAATTACACAGCCGCCAGTTTTAAATTTAAGTGGATTAGTTATAAGTAATGTAAATCAAAACTGTAATAATACAGGTTCAGTTCTTACTGTGGATGAATCTACAATTGTAGGAGGTACACCTGGTTTTACATATGCATTTGTGCCAGCTGGACAAATTCCAACAAATACAGATTACAAAGCTTCAAATACGAAAACTTTTGTTACAACAAAAATTGCCCCGTTGTTTGATGCGTATGATGTATATGTAAAAGATAGTCAAGGATGTCCTGCTTTTAAAACAGTACAAATTATGAAGGATCCTATGCCTGCAATTGCAAAAGTTAGTGTGCTAAGCCAATGTGCTAGTACTGCAGGTTATAGAATTGATGTTACTGCAAGTGGCGTAGCTCCTTTGAAATACAGTTTAGATGGAGTTCAATTCCAAGATAATGCATTCTTTATTGTGGATGCTCCCGGAAATTACACGGTATCTGTAATGGATAAAAATCAATGTGTAACAACAGCTACAGCAACTACCATTTTAGAACCTTTGACATTACGTGGAGAAGTTTCTTTGTTACCAACATGTAAAGATGCTGATGGAGAAATTACTTTATTCGCTGCTGGTGGAACGGTGACACCAGCTAATAACTATGAGTATACTAAAGACAATTGGGTAAGCAAACAATCTTCAGCTGTTTTTGGAGGTTTAGCGCCTGGAACTTATAATTTCAAAGTAAGAGACTTAGGTACACTTTGTGAAAAAGGTGTTCAAGTTATTATTACTGTTCCAACGGATGTTACAGCAATAACTAGTACAGTAACACCAGTAAGTTGTAATGGAGGTTCGGATGGAACTGTTTTAGTCGCTATTGCAGCTACAAACGACAATCCTATATATACTTACGCGTTGTCAGGTATTGATATTATGGGTAATCCAGTTTCTAGACCAGTTCAAAACTCGCCTATTTTTGAGAATCTACGTGCTAGTCAACTTTTAAATGATTATACGGTAACGGTGACTTCTGGAAGAGGATGCGAGGGTACTTCAAGAGTTAAAGTTGTTGAACCAGGTTTAATTGTTGTAAATACGAATGCTGTAAATGTTGCGCAATTTGCATGTGCTACAGGAACTAACGAAGCTAGTTCTGCAACTATTACTGTTAATCCTGCTAATATTAGTGGTGGTTCAGGAAACTATGTGGTATACGAGTTCTTCAAAGCAGGAACTATTCTTCCAGTACAAAAAGGAGTAAATAATGTATATACAGAGGTAGATTTTGCAGGAGGTTCTTATACTGTAAATGTATATGATGATAATGGTTGTATGGGTACTTCAGCGTTACCAATTATCATCGATGAATACATTCGTTTGGATGAAATTAATGTAGTTAAAACTGCAATTACCTGTAATAATCTTGAGAGTATTACTGTAACTGCAGTAGATCCTTCTGGGACTGCTATTGCAGGAACTACATATGATTTAGTTGATGTAAGCGGAGTTCTGACATTCCCAACTAATACAACTGGAATCTTTACAGGCTTAAAAGTTGGTAATTACATTATTACTGCAACAAATCCTGCAACAGGATGTAGCATACAAAAAGTACATTATGTTAATGAGCCAAATACATTCCTGTTGGATGCTGTGAAAACAAGTGATGTAGTTTGTTTTGGTTCAAATGAAGGAGCGGTAACTATTAATTTGATTGATAAATTGCCAAATCCAACAAATGAAGCAGGAGCTTTTAGTTATACAGTTGTTGGACCCGTACCAAGTAGTGGAAATTTATCAAATGCAGGGCCATTGAATCTTACGGGTTTAACTGCGGGTCAATATACAGTTACTGCAACTTTATTGAGTACTCCTTACTGTACGGTAGAAACTACATTTACTATTAGTCAACCAGCAGCTGAATTAGAAATTAGTGAAACTCATACACCAATTACTTGTGTGACTGGCAATAATGATGGATCTATTTCAGCTAATGCCGTTGGCGGATGGCCGGGTGCTTATGAATTCCAATTGGAATTAGTTTCTGGAGCAGTTATAACAGGTTGGGGATCTTCATCAAACTTTACAAGTCTAATCGCTGGTGATTATATTGTAAAAGTGAGAGATTCCAAAAAATGCATTGATAAAGTAGCTGTGACTTTAGTGAACCCAACACCTATCACAGCTGTTTTGTTGGCTGATAAACTTACTTTGGCTTGTTTTGGTGATACCAATGTAATCTTGACAGTAGAGCAACCCGTTACAGGAGGATCAGGTTTTTATAATTATACATTAGAATCTACTTATAGTGACGGAACAGTGACGCTAAATGGTCCACAGACAAGCAATGTGTTTGCTAACTTGGGAGTAGGCAGTTACAGGGTAATAGTTTCAGATACGTGGGGTTGTTCTGCTGTTACAAATGCCGTGGTAATAAACGAACCAACAGTAGTAACGGCTAGTTTGGTTAAAGCTTCTGCTCAAACTTGTTTGAGTGCGGCTACTCTTACTTTATCTGCAACTGGAGGTACAGGACCTTATACCTATAGCGCAGATCCTAATTTCACTAATGTTTTAGGGACATTTACAAGTTCAGTAACTTTCCCAGTACCTTTTACAACTGTGGATGTAGATCATCTTTACTATGTAAAAGATAGTAACGGTTGTGTAAGTTTTAATTCGAATACAATAGCTGTTACTCCTTTAGAGCCATTAGATTTTAAATATGAAAATGACAATCCATATATTAATTGTTTAGGAGATAATAACGGACAGATAACTGCAATTGCTAAAGGAGGTTCTGGAAATTACATTTATACATTATTTGATGGTTCCGGCAATGTTATTACACCAGCGCCTGTTCAACTTGAACCAGGTCATTTCACACAACTTTTGGCAGGTGACTATTTGGTGGAAGTTAAAAGTGGTGATTGTACATCAGCTCGTAAACCAATTACGATTACGCAACCTACAGCGGCATTAATCTATACACCAGTTGTGACAGATGTAACTTGTAATGGTAATGGAGATGGTAAATTGGAACTTACTGCTTCAGGTGGTACGGGAGTTATCAAATTTGCGTTGAGTCCTGATCTGGATAAATTTTTGGACAGCGGAACCTTTTTGAATTTGAAAGTTGGTCAATATCAGGCAATTATTCAAGATGAGAGAGGTTGTAACCACGTTTATGATTTCAAAATTGAGGAGCCACTGCCAATTGTCGCTAACGTTGATCTTGCTACAGTACAACAAGCACTATGTGCAGGAGATAAAGCGTCCTTTGGTATTACTATATCAGGAGGAATCGCTCCTTACAGCACGAGTATAGACGGTGGAGCATTTGTCCCATATATAGTAGGAGAACCTTATAAAGATCTTTCAGGAGGTAAACATACAGTAATTGTACAAGATGCAAACACATGTCCAGTTTCATTGGATGTATTATTAGACCTACCTGTTGTTCTAAATCCAACTGCAGATCCTACTGAAACTTGTGAAGATAATTTACCAATCAACTGGGTTATAGTAAAAATTGATGTTAGTAATAATCCAGCGGATGTTATGTACTCTTTGGATGGTACTGGTGCTGAGCAAGCAAGTAATAAATTTACAAATCTAGCTCCGGGGGATCACTTTGTAATGGTTCATCATACAAAAAACAACTGTTATGAAGTGTCGAACATCTTTCCAATTGAAAAAATTGATCCATTGACTCTTTCTGTTGATCTTGGAGGATTAAATGAAATTGTGTTTACTGCTAAAGGAGGTACTGAGGTTTATCAATACATGGTTAATGGTGAATCAATTGGTTCTAACAATAAATTTATTTATTATAGATCTGGAGAGTACATGGTGACAGTAATTGACAGTCATGGTTGTATGGCATCAGTTACTAAGTATTTTGAGTTTATAGATATTAAAATACCACCAATATTTACACCAACTGGAGATGGCACTAATGATAATTGGAAACCAACCAATACAGAAAACTATCCAGATATTAAATTTGTGGTGTATGATCGTTATGGACGTCAAGTAGGTACTTTTGGTGCAGGACAATCTTGGGATGGTAAGTACAATGGAACGGAGTTGCCAATGGGTGATTACTGGTATGTATTGAAATTGAGACATTCTCAAGATGATCGTGAATTTATAGGCCACTTTACTCTATATAGATAACAATAAGTGAGAGTAGTTATCCAAAATGTAAAATAAAATGAAAAAGATCTTAATCAGCATTTTTCTTTTGACTGTAACAGCCAGTTACAGTCAAGAGTTAAATGTTCCAGTAGCTACACAATATTTGGCCGATAATCCCTATGTGATTTCACCCAGTTATGCTGGTATTGGAGATAACTTTAGAATTAACCTCAATGGTTATAAACAATGGGTAGGTGTTGAAGATGCACCCCAGAGTCAGGCTCTTTATGCCGATTTTAGAGTATTGGACCAATCTGGTGTGGGTGTTACTTTGTACAATGATTCAAATGGTAATACTAAACAAACGGGAGGTAAGCTTACATTTGCTCACCACATTATTTTGGATTATTATACCAAACAATATCTTTCATTTGGGCTTTCGTATATTTATAACTCGTTTCGTATAGATTTGCCTGATTTAACTAACACTCTTCCTGATAGTGGTATTAATGGTGATCGTTCTACTACTAATAATAACTTTGAAGTTGGATTGTTATATCGTAATAGAGGTTTCTATGTGAGTGGTACAGCTACCAATATTTTGCAAAAAAATATTGATTTTACCACAACCAAACTTGAGCCAAATTTACTTACAAATTATCAATTATATTCAGGTTATGTGCTTGATATAGGTAACAGAACTGAATTGGAACCATCAGTTTTTTATCAAATATTTCAAAGTGATGGACGTTCTAACACGGATTTGAATTTTAAATATCGAAAATTCAACAGATATGAAGATTATTATTGGATTGGTGCTACCTATCGTTTTTTGAATGACCAAATTGGTCAGCCATTAGGTGTAGGTCCTATGATTGGATTTACAAAAGGATATATCTCGATGGGATATTCTTATCAAATTACACTGGACAATGATTTGGCCGCACATAATTCAGGGACTCATTCCTTAACGATAGGATTTAGATTCTTGCAAGGAGTTAGTAACTGTCCTTGTACTCAAGGTCCAGTTCATGACTAGGTAACATTTTTTAAAATATAAAAAAGCACAAATTAGTTCTGGTATACAGAAATAATTTGTGCTTTTTTGTTTTATTTCGATGGATCTGAGTAATTTATTTTTTATTGTTGGGTTGTTATACGTTAATGCATATTAATTTGAGAATATGTATATTGATTTGTACTTATTTTATATTTACATCGATTTCGTTAGTAAATTCATAATTTTTTTAGAATTTTCAAATTTAATACTTATTTAAAAGTTATATCTTTGTTATTCTTTCAAAAACAACTAAAAAAAAGAACCATGAAGACTTTGAATAACTTTGATTTCAATAATAAAAAGGCAATAATAAGAGTAGATTTTAATGTCCCTTTGGATGAAAATTTTAATGTAACCGATGCAACGCGTATTGAAGCTGCAAAACCTACTATAGATGCTATTTTGGCGCAAGGAGGAAGCGTTATCTTAATGTCTCACTTAGGGAGACCAAAAGGAGCTCAAGACAAATATTCTTTAAAACATATTCTAAATACAACTTCACAAATTTTAGGTGTACCAGTTCAATTTGCTGCTAATTGTGTTGGAGCAGAAGCTCAGGATGCTGCTAAAAATTTGAAACCAGGGCAAGTATTATTATTGGAAAATTTGCGTTTTCATGATGAAGAAGAGGCTGGAGATGTTGCTTTTGCGAAAGAATTAGCTTCACTTGGAGATATTTATGTAAATGATGCTTTTGGTACAGCACATAGAGCCCACGCTTCGACTACCATTATTGCCCAGTTTTTTCCAACTAGCAAGTGTTTTGGATTGCTATTAGCGAAAGAAATTGAAAGCTTAAATAAAGTTTTAAAAAATAGCGAGAAACCTGTCACTGCTGTTCTTGGAGGATCAAAAGTATCTTCAAAAATAACAGTTATCGAAAATATTCTTGACAAAGTAGATCACATGATTATTGGTGGTGGAATGACATTTACGTTTGTAAAAGCGTTGGGTGGAAAAATTGGAGATTCTATTTGTGAAGATGACAAACAAGAATTAGCTCTTGAAATTTTGAGATTGGCCAAAGAAAAAGGAGTTCAAATTCATATTCCAGTTGATGTTGTTGCTGCAAATGATTTTTCGAATACAGCCGATACTCAAATTGTAGACGTAAGAGAGATTCCTGATGGATGGCAAGGTCTTGACGCAGGACCAAAATCATTGGAGAACTTTGAAAAAGTAATTTTGGAATCCAAAACTATACTTTGGAACGGACCTTTAGGTGTTTTTGAAATGGAAACATTTGCCAAAGGTACAATTGCACTTGGAAACTATATTGCTGCTTCTACTGAAAATGGTGCTTTCTCTCTTGTTGGAGGTGGGGATTCTGTAGCTGCAGTAAAACAATTCGGTTTTGAGGATAAAATGAGTTACGTTTCTACTGGTGGTGGTGCCATGTTAGAAATGTTAGAAGGTAGAACATTACCTGGAATTGCTGCAATATTAGACTAATAATCTTGGTATTGACATCAAATCCTATCACTTGAATTTTTAAATTGTTAGTTATACATTTTTGAAAATCAATTTAACCTTTAGTTGCTTTATTTGCGGCTAAAGGTTTTTGTTTTTGTTTAAAGCACTAAATTAGAGTAATTTGCGTTATATATACTGATGTCCTACAATGCATTTTGTGTTGTATTTCAGAGTTCCGTTTTTAAAAAACATTAATTCCTTGCTTGAATTGTTTTCAATCAAATAATTGTTTTAAGTCTTTGATTAGTCTTGGTTTATTTTTAACGAGAAGTTTGTGTTTAATTTGAGGTTAATATTTAAACACTTTTTGAAATTATTTGCTTACAAAATTTAGTAAATTAGGTTAAATGTCGAATTTTTTTGTATTTTTAACATTATTTATGATTCAAATTAGAAAATACATTCTAAGTTTGCAATAATTGATTTGTAATCGTTTGAATAATAGCGAATTGAAATTACAGTTATGACAATAAAAAATACCACCCTTTCTTTTTTTCTTTTGCTTTCTTTTTCAGTATTCTCGCAGATTGCTGTGGAGAAAACTGATATAGTTAGTGCCGAACGGCCTATTTCCTTTTTAGATTCAATAAAAAATTCTTTTGTTAAATACGATCGTACTGTTAAAAGTGATAGTTTGTGGATGAATCAAATAGGAAGCACTCTAGATATCTATAATGACTTAGAAACGGAAATCAATACAGTTAATATTGACAAAGATATTGATAAAGAATTGCCTACTGAATTGCTGAAAGAACGATTGGCTGCAATGGATGCTAAATCTCCTTTTAATATCGAATACAATCAAGGCTTAGAAAATTTAATAAAGTCCTTCCTTAAAAATAGAAGAAAAGCATTTGCCAATCAAATGGCGGTTGCCGAATATTACTTTCCTCTTTTTGAAGAGGCGATGGCCAAGCAAAATGTGCCTTTGGAAATTAAATACTTAGCCGTTGTGGAATCGGCCCTTAATCCAAAAGCAGTTTCAAGAGTAGGTGCAACCGGTTTGTGGCAATTCATGTATCAAACAGGAAAACAATACAACTTGAATATCGATTCTTATGTTGATGAACGTTCTGATCCTTTGAAATCTTCAGCAGCTGCAGCTCAGTATATGACTAACATGTACGCCATTTTTAACGACTGGGATTTGGTTTTAGCTTCTTATAATTCTGGACCAGGAAATGTAACCAAAGCTATTCGTCGCTCAGGTGGTCAGCAAAATTTTTGGAACATAAAAAAACATCTTCCACAAGAAACCCAAGGATATGTCCCTGCTTTTCTTGCCACAATGTACATTTATGAATACCATAAAGAACACGGTATTGTTCCTAAAAAAGCTTTAGTTAGACATTTTGCCACCGATACAGTAATGGTGAAAAAAGAGATGTCTTTTGCTCAAATTTCGAATTTATTAGACATTCCGATTGAGCAACTTCAAGCGCTAAATCCTTCCTATAAACGCAATGTAATTCCTAATTATGCTGGTGTAAACCATTATTTGACTTTACCTTCTTGCAAGGTGGCTGTTTTTACTTCCAATGAAGATAAAATTTATGCTTACGTTCAATATGAAATGGACAAAAGAGAAAAGATTAATGAAGGCAGAAAGTCTAATTATATCAAAGATTCTACATCTACAGCATTAGCGTCAAATACCAAAGTGAAATACTATAAAGTTAAGCATGGTGATAATCTTGGAGATATTGCAAAAAGAAATGATGTTGCAGTATCTGATTTGAAGAAATGGAATCACCTCAAAGGAAATTCGGTTGCTGCTGGTAAATCATTGAAAATAATCATTGAAAAAGATTCGGATTCAAGTAGTGTTCAATTGGCTTCAAATAGTGATAAAAATAAAACTTTAGTTGCTAAAGAAAATAGCAGTATTGCAAGCAAGGAAAACAAAGCAACTGTAGACAAAACAGATACGCTTGTTGCCAATGCTACGAACTTCTATATTGTCCAAAAAGGTGATAATTTAAATACTATTGCCAAAAAATACAATACTACAGTAGCTGATATTAAAGAATGGAATCATCTTACTTCGCAAACTTTAAAATTAGGAGCTTCATTGCAAATTGGTAATGTAGTTGTACCTGTGACTAATGAAACTGCTGTTGCAGTTGTTGCTGCGCCTGAGCTTAAAGATATTCAATACGAAGTGCAAAAAGGTGATAATCTTGGAGGTATTGCTAAGAAATTTGGTGCTTCTTTAACCGATTTAAAGAAATGGAATAACTTGCACTCAAACAACATAGTTGTTGGTAATTCATTGGTAGTGGCCAAAAATGAAATTGCTATTAATACCAATAATGCGACAGTAGATTCTTTTAAGAAAAAAGAAATTGCTACTGCTTCTTCCAAAAATGACGAAAGCAATTATCTCGTGCAAAAAGGAGATTCCTTGTTTAGCATTTCAAAAAAATATCCAGGGGTTACTGTATCCGATTTGAAAAAATGGAACAATATCACCGGCGATGATTTAAAACCAGGAATGGGATTGAAAATAAAAGGATAATTGAATAAACTGCAGTATATTTGAAGTCTATTCAGTCTTTTTAATATGAATAAAACTGCTATATTATTTCTATTTGTCGTTGTAATTTTTTTTTCTTGCTCTAAGGAAAAAGAAAATAGTTCCAAACACTCTACTGGTAAAATTAATGCTATTTCAATAGTTATAGATAATCAATTGTGGAATGGTGTCGTTGGAGATAGCATTAGAAATAAATTTGCAAGTCCCGTAGAAGGCTTGCCAAAAGAGGAACCTATTTTTGATATTAACCAATACCCTACCAATGTAATGGAGGGTTTTGTAACCAAAAGCAGGGTTATTATTGTTGTCAAGAAAGGGGCTGAGAATCGTTTTTCAGTGCAAAAAAACCAATATGCCACTCCTCAAAACGTATTCCATATTACAGGAAAATCAGTTGCGGCTATTCTGGAATTAATTGAAAAAAATACTCCTGATATAATCCAAAGAATCAGAAAAGGAGAATTGGCAGCCCACCAAGAATTATTAAAAGACTCTTTGGTAATTTCTAAAACAATTCAGAAACAATTTCAACTTGATTTGAAAGTTCCTAAGAGCTATTCTTTTAGTATTAAAAACAACAATTTTGTCTGGTTAAAAAGAGAGTTTGCCAGTGGAAGTAGCAGTATTTTGGTTACTCAGTTTCCTATTAACAAGGGTAAGCTTGAAGATAATGTTTTGAATCAGATTGTGAAAATTCAAGATTCTATTGGGGCTGAATACATTAAAGGACAGGATTCTTCTTCAAATATGTATGTTGATGTGTCTTATCCGCTTTATCTTTCGAAAACTACTTTGAATGATAAAATGACCTATGTAACAAAAGGAACGTGGAGATTGAAAGATAGCTTTATGTTTGGGCCTTTTATTAGTTATCTTATAGTTGATACCAAAAAGAACAGAATTACTTACCTTGTAGGATTTTGTTATGTTCCCTCCAAAGATAAACGCGATTTCATGCATGAATTAGAGTCTATTTTAAAAGAGGTGAGGATAAATTGATTTTGTTTTTGAATAATAATTGTTTTGAGTTTTATATTTGCAAACTTAAAATCAGAATATAAAAAGATTCCAACGATGAATATAGAATGGAAAATAAAGCCTTTTGAGGCATTATCTGTAAATGAATTGTATGATATACTTCAATTGCGAAGCAGAATCTTTGTTGTGGAGCAAAATTGCGTCTATCTTGATCTTGATGGTAAGGATAAGGTTGCTTTACATCTTTTTGGAACTTTTGATGGTAAGATTGTGGCTCACGCCCGACTTTTTAAATCTGGAATTTCTTTTGATAATGCATCCATAGGAAGAGTAACTGTTGATCCCGATTATAGAGAAAGGAAATGGGGACATGAATTGATGAAAGAAGCTATTGCGGGTATTTTGGAACACTTTGGCGAAAGCCAAATTACCATTGGAGCTCAATTATATCTCAAAAAATTCTATGAAAGCCTTGGTTTTGTTCAATCTAGCGAAATGTATCTGGAAGATGACATTCCGCATATTGAAATGGTGAAAGAGTGATTAGCATTGGTAGGTTTTAATGCTTCTTTTTACTATCAAAAATTGTATAACCAAAAACTAAAGACGTTAAACTATATTTGGAATCAGAAAAAGAATAGTTAGCAAAAATATTTGTTGAGTTGTGTTTCAATTCAACATTGAATTTATTTTTAAAACTGTAACCTATTCCATAACCTATTCTGTTTGCGAACTCTACTTCCAATTGAGAAGCATGACCGTCGTTAACATCTGAATTTAAATCCTTCGAAATAATATAGGAACCTTCGATAAATATTTTAGAATTGTCATTAACGAACATATAGTATCTAAAACCAAATGGAAGATCTAAATGACTTAAAGAAACCTCCCATTTTTGTTCTCTCGTTTCTGGGTGAACACCTACAACATATGTATATGTTGCCGTTGCTGAAATTTCATAAGAATTATAACTTGGGCTAAAAAATAATGACCACTTATTTCTATTAATTGGGAGAATAAATTCGAGTTCAGTTCCAAAAGTAAAATTTGTTTTTTTATCAAAATCAAAAGAAAAACTTGTTAAACTATTAGAGGCAGATAAAGAAGATGATGTAAGTCCAGCCAGTACTTTTACATTAAGGCTCCCTTTTTCTAATTTCTTACCATAGTCAACAATATGATTATTTTCACAAGTATTATAATCAATAAAATACTTTATTAAATCTTTACGAGTGTACTTTAATTTTAAAGCGTCATCTATATTTTTGTTACCACAATTTAAATTTTGCCATAACTGTTTTTGAAAATCATTATTAGATACTACCCTGGTAGAAAAATCATTTTCAATGATATACTTTTTATTAATTAGCTGCTCTATAGGTGTGCTTCCTGTTTTATAAAAAAATTGTTTTAGATTTAAAGTTTTGTATTCGTATAAAGGAGTTTTACTATCCACTAAGACTTTGAGAAATACTGTTACTTCTTTCCATTCTGGTTCCCTATTTTCATTTAAATTATTAAGATTACCATTTGAAGTATCAATTTTAACAGTAGCTCTTTCGTATTTTAAAATATCACCAATCTTAAATTCTTTTACAGTTTTAACATCCGCATTCATCACTTGAGAGTCATCCACCCTAAGCTTATATTCAAAATCAGTGGGGTTCTCATTTTTGTCTTTATTTTTTATATAGCATTCCGTCTTAGTTCCTTTATTATCGATAAAATATGATTTTTCGTAATTAACTTGTGCATTAAGATTTAAGCAAAATAAAATAAATAGTAAGACAAATAGCGTTTTTTTCATTGTGAGTTTGCGATTAATTTTAAAACGCAAAGACAATAAAAAAAATCTTAATAAAAAAATTTAAAAATCCTTTTATTTCTAAAAAAAACTCTAGTTTTTATATAGTTGGATTTTGATTAAAAAATTAATCAATTTCAACCAAAACCGGGCAATGATCGGAATGCATCGCATCTGGTAATATAACGGCTCTTTTGAGTTTATGTTTTAGGGAATCGCTCACCAAATTGTAATCGATGCGCCAACCTTTGTTGTTCCCACGAGCTCCGGCACGGTAACTCCACCATGAATATTGGTGTGGCTCGCTGTTGAAATGGCGAAAACTGTCCACAAATCCAGATTTCATGAATTTATCCAACCAAGCTCTTTCTTCCGGTAAAAATCCAGATGTATTTTTATTTCTGATGGGGTCGTGAATATCGATCGCTTCATGGCAAATGTTATAATCTCCGCAAATGATTAGATTGGGAATGCTTTTTTTAAGCTCGTCAATGTAGTTTTGGAAGTCATCCATAAACATAAATTTATGATCCAATCGCTCAATATTTGTTCCCGAAGGCAAATATAAACTCATTACAGAGCAGTCATCAAAATCGGCACGAAGGTTTCTGCCTTCAAAATCCATATGTTGAATTCCGGTTCCGTAAACTACATTATTCGGTTTTATTTTGGAAAGAATGGCAACTCCACTGTACCCTTTTTTGGTGGCTGGGTAGTAATATTGATACGGATATCCTGCAGCGGTAATGTCAGAAACGGGGATTTGTTCCTCTGTGGCTTTTATTTCCTGTAAACAGATAACATCTGGATTAGCATGTTGTAACCATTCTAGAAATCCTTTGGTAATGGCAGCGCGAATTCCGTTTACGTTGTATGAGATAATTTTCATTACTTAACTTTTTTTTAAATCCGAAGTAAATTTTGATGGAAACAGGTTCTTCAAAACCAATTTTTTATATCAAATTCGGAAGATTATTTTTTCTGTGGAATCCAAAAGTAGTAAAAAGTAGAAAGATTGATTCAAAAAAAACCATAAAAAATGGAGGATTTTGCTATCTTTGTTTCTTGCTCAAAAAAGAAAAATAAATGGGTTTAGTTACCGCGAAGGAAGTTGCAAAGACAATAAATACGGACAAGTACGGCGTTTTCGGTACTTTTTCCGGCTGGTTGTTGATGAAAGTTTTAAAGATTTCAACATTAAACAAAATATACGACCGCAACAAACATTTGAAAGAGCTACCGTTCTTGAATGCTATATTGGACGAGTTTCAAATTAAATTTGAAATTCCGGAGGAAGATTTTAAACGTTTGCCAAAAGATGGCGCCTATATTACCATTTCGAATCATCCACTTGGAGGAATAGATGGTATTTTGTTGTTGAAATTAATGCTTGAAAAAGAACCTAATTTTAAGATCATAGCAAATTTTTTACTGCATCGAATTGACCCCATGAAACCCTATATCATGCCGGTGAATCCTTTTGAAAATCACAAAGACGCGAAGTCCAGTGTGGTAGGGATTAAGGAAACGTTGCGCCATCTTAGAGACGGTAAGCCATTGGGGATGTTTCCTGCTGGTGAAGTTTCTACTTATAAAGATGGAAAATTAGTAGTGGATAAAGCTTGGGAAGAAGGTGCCATTAAAGTAATTCGAAAAGCACAGGTTCCTGTAGTTCCTATTTATTTTCACGCCAAAAATAGTCGTTTGTTTTATTTTTTATCCCAAATAAATGACACATTAAGAACAGCCAAATTACCATCGGAATTATTGACTCAAAAAGACAGAATCATTAAGGTACGTGTTGGAAAACCTATTTCGGTTGCTGAACAAAACGAACACGAATCGATTGAAGATTACACGGAATTCTTGAGAAAGAAAACCTATATGTTGGCCAATCCTTTTGAAAAAGAGAATAATTTTTTGAATACGGCTAACTTGAAACCTACCAAAAGCCCTAAAAAGATTGTCACTCCCGCGAGTACGGAAAAAATGATTGCCGAAGTGGAAGCCTTGAGAGTTGCAGATCTTCGACTTTTACAAAGTAAAAATTACGAAGTGTTTTTTGCCGAAGCCAAACAAATTCCGAATATTCTTCATGAAATTGGACGTTTGCGTGAAATTACTTTTAGAGAAGTTGGTGAAGGAACGAATGAGTCAATTGATATTGATAAATACGATAAATACTATCGTCACCTCTTTTTGTGGGATGATGAAACCAAGCAAATTGCTGGTGCTTACCGCATGGGATTGGGATCTCATATTTACCCCAAGTATGGTATTGAAGGCTTTTATTTGAATGGACTTTTCCGTTTTGAGCCTGAATTGCACGACATGATGAGCAAATCTATCGATATGGGTAGAGCTTTTATTATCAAGGAGTATCAGCAAAAACCAATGCCGTTGTTCTTATTGTGGAGAGGAATTATACACACAACTTTGCATTATCCAGAGCATAAATATTTATTGGGTGGTGTAAGTATCAGTAATCAATTTTCGGATTTTTCGAAATCATTGATGATTGAATTTATGAAATCGCACTATTATGACCCATATATTGCTCAGTATATCCATCCTAAAAAAGAATTCAAGGTCAAATTAAAAGATGCAGATAAGGATTTTATTTTTGATGAAGCGGAAGCTGATTTAAATAAATTCGACAAACTTATTGACGAATTGGAGCCAGGAATTTTAAGACTTCCGGTGTTGATTAAAAAATACATCAAACAAAACGCAAAACTGGTTGCTTTTAATGTTGACCCTTTGTTCAATAATGCAATAGATGGATTAATGTACATTCGAATTGCAGATATTCCAGAAAGCACGATGAAACCTGTAATGGAAGAATTTCAGGCAGAATTGGAGCGTAAATTAAACGACAAAGAGGAGTAAAGTAAATTCAGAACTTGATTTAAACTTAGAGTCCCAGAAAAGGCACTTTAGTTTTTTAAATTGCAAACGTTGTCAATTTAAAAAGTCGCTGGATAATTGATGTGGCCTACTATTTGAATAGTTATACAAATATAAAATTGGGTTATTTTTGGTCTTATTATGGGACCAAAAATAACCCAATTTTAATTCATTCATCATTAGATGGTTTTTTATCAAATTTTCAAAATCGAATTATACTCAGTTGTAGTGTTTAAAATACTTACTGCCTTCTTAATCTCAGGATTGTTTTTGATGTAATAATCATAAAGACCTTCTTGATATTGATAGCGTTTGATGATTTCATCCAACAATAAACCTTTAATTTCTTTTTGGTTTTTGTCTAATAATGCATTTTCAGATTTCTGAAGTGCAGTTAGTAGTTGTTGGTATTCTAGTGCAATTGCCTCATCCAGTTTTTCTTTTTTGGCAGTCGCCAAAGTGTTTTTTAAAGCAACTTCAGTCTCAGTGTCAAAAGTTATTTTTTGGTTTTTTAGGAATTGTTTGAAATCGGCATAATCTGCATCTGTAATCACTGGGATTTTTGTTCCTAAATTCGGGTTTTTGTAATAATAGTAAGTGGCATAATTAAAAATACCGTCGTTTTTTAAAAGGGCATTGGCAATCGGGCTTGTTTTGGTTTCTTCCATTTCGATGTCCGGTAAAATTCCACCACCATCATAAACGGTTCTTCCTTTTCTGGTTTTAAAGGCGGTGTAGTTTTTGGCATCGGTTCTAGTCGCTACTCCGTTTTTGTCCTTATGAGCATAATCCAGTGCTTGAATGCATCTTCCTGAAGGGGTGTAATAACGAGAAATTGTTACTTTGAGCTGTGTGCCATAGGTTAATTCTACAGGTCTTTGAACCAATCCTTTTCCAAAACTGCGACTTCCCAAAACGACAGCACGATCTAAATCCTGTAAAGCTCCCGAAACAATTTCGGAGGCTGAAGCACTTCGTCCGTTAACTAAAATTACCAAAGGAATAGTAGTGTCTACTGGTTCTTTGGATGTTTTATAAGTGTTATTGTGTTTCTCTATTTTTGACTTTGTCGTAACAATAACTTCATCTTTTGGCACAAAAAGATTGCAAATATTTACCGCTTCGTTCAATAATCCACCCGGATTTCCCCTTAGATCCAATACAATTCTTTCGGCACCTTCTTTTTTTAATTGTTCCAATGCTTCTCTGGTTTCATTAGAGGCTTTTCTGTTAAAGTGATCCAATACGATATAGCCTGTTTTATCATCAATTTTGGCAAAATAAGGAACCGATTTGATTTCGACTTCATCCAATATAATTACTGTCGAATTGGTTTTACCTTGACGAATGTATTTGATATCGATTTTAGTGTTTTTGGAACCTTTTAATAACTGTGAAGCGTCATCTTTGAAGTCAGCCAAAGGTGTATCGCCTATTTGAATGATTTCGTCTCCGGCTTTGAGACCAGCTTTATCGGCAGGAAAATTTTTGTAAGTCTCTTTTATGATTAGTTTGTCATCTTTTCGGGTTATCAATGCGCCAATTCCAGTATATTCGCCCGTATTGTTGATTTTAAATTTGAGTACTTCTTGTTCGTTAAAATAAACGGTATAGGGGTCAAGTGAGCTCAACATTCCTTTGACAGCGTTGTTCATTAACTCTGCTGGAGTCGTCTCGTCGACATAATTTTTGTTCAATTCCTTGAATAGCGTCGTGAAAATTTCCAATTGTTTGGCAATCTCAAAATAGTCATCTTTGAAACTTACCCCAACAAATAAAAAGGCAGAGGCAACAACTGGAATAATGAATTTTTTTTGGAAAAAATTGGTTCTCATTTTCAATGGGCTAGTTTATATTGTACTAAAATAAGAATTAAATGCAACACCTTGGTCAATAAGAGTGGAGTTAATTTATTTTTAACAAATAATGAAGATTCGTTTTTGCAGACTTCTATTTTTCTTTGGTTTCGCTTACTGTCTTGATTTGCAATAAGAATTTCTCAAACAGCTGTATGGTTTTGGTATTGATTTCCTCATATGACAAGCGGTCTTTGCTTTGGTAAAAAAACATAAATGAGTAAGGTTGATCCAGATTATCTACAAGTAAGTGCTTGTTGAGTCTATAGGTTTCACGGAGTAGGCGTTTGAAATAATTACGGTCAACCGCTTTTTTGAAATACTTTTTGGAAACCGAAACTCCTATTTTTATTTTTTCGCCTTCGCCAAAAGTTCCCGTGTTGTAAACTAATCGCAAAGGATATTTCGATACGGATTTACCTTCGGTAAATAATAATCCAATAGTTATTTTGCTTTTGAGTTTTTCGTTTTTGGGATAGGTGAAGTTCATTTTATTAAGTACACTTAGTTATAACATGGGCAAAGGTACAATTAATGTACAGTCATACAACAGACCGTTTTGAATGTAATTGGTTTTTCAATTGCTGTAAAAGTTTCTTTTTTATTGCTAAAAATTGTAATTAAGATTTTGTAAATTTATGTTTTACAAGTAATTAGATGGGAATGGATTAATTGACGGAGTTATAAATAGACCTAAAAATATATTTCTTACTTTTGTGGCAAATTTAATAGTATGCAAAAGTTAATTTCGTATCCCTTATCTTTTATTGTTTTAGTGTTAATTTTATTGACTTTGGTAGTTTTTCACCCTATTCAATGGATTTGTTTACACGTATTTGGATATCAAGCGCATAAAAAAAGTGTTGATTATCTAAATTTTATATTGCTAAAAATCGTTATTATTTTAGGTACGACTTTTAGTTTTGAAAATAGAGAAAGTATACCAAAAGGAGTGCCTGTCATTTTTGTTGCGAATCATCAGAGTTTGTATGATATCATTGCGATGATTTGGTTTTTGAGAAGATCTCATCCAAAATTCGTGAGTAAAAAAGAGTTGGCAAAAGGAATTCCAAGTGTTTCTTATAATTTGCGTCATGGAGGTTCTGTAGTTATAGATAGAAAAGATCCAAAACAAGCCATACCTGCTATCAAAAAAATGGCAGATTACATTGAAAAGCATAAACGTTCGGCTGTAATTTTTCCTGAAGGAACGAGGAGTCGTAATGGAATACCAAAGGAGTTTGCACAAACGGGTTTGAAGATTTTATGTAAAAATGCACCATCGGCTTATATAGTTCCTGTAAGTATCAATAATTCGTGGAAACTCTTAAAATATGGAACTTTCCCATATGGTTTAGGAAATCATATTACCTTTGTAGTGCATGAAGCATTCGCTGTAAAGGATTTTGAGTTTAAAGATATAATGCAAAAAACCGAATCAGCGGTTGTAAACGGAATAAAAATTTAATAATTTATAAATAATGTCTATAAAAAACATTCGTCTAGAAGTAATGCAATTTCTAGAAAATAAGGTGGATAGTTTTGTTGATCAATACTTGATACCAGTAGAACAAATTTGGCAGCCTTCTGATTTTTTACCTAATTCTGAAAGTGATAATTTCCTTGAAGAAGTAAAAGAACTTAGAGAAATCTCAAAAGATTTGCCTTATGATTTTTGGGTAGCAATGGTAGGGGATATGATTACCGAAGAAGCTTTACCAACTTACGAAAATTGGTTGATGGAAGTAGAAGGAGTCGATAATCTTGAAAGAAATGGTTGGGCTCAATGGGTACGTCAATGGACTGGAGAAGAGAATCGTCACGGCGATTTATTGAACAAATACTTATATCTATCAGGTCGTGTGAATATGCGTGAAATCGAAATGACAACACAACATTTAATCAATGATGGTTTTGATATCGGAACGGGTAGAGATCCATATAAGAACTTTGTATACACGAGTTTCCAAGAGTTAGCTACTTATGTTTCGCATAACAGAGTTTCGCAATTGGCTAAAAGTTATGGAGATAAGAAATTATCAAAAATGTGTAAAATGATTGCGGGTGATGAAATGCGCCATCATCATGCCTATAGCCATTTTGTTACTGAAATTTTCAAAGTGGATCCAAGCGAAATGATGCTTGCTTTTCAATACATGATGAAAGCCAAAATCGTTATGCCAGCACATTTCTTGAGAGAATCAGGGAATAAAATTAGCTCCGCTTTTGAACATTTTTCTGATTCAGCGCAACGTATTGGGGTTTATACCGCAAACGATTATGTGGATATCATGCAAAAATTAATTGACAAATGGGAAATCGATAAGATAGGTGGTTTGACTGACGAAGCCGAAAAAGCACGTGATTACTTGATGAAGTTACCAGCTAGAATGGCAAGAATCTCTGAAAGACTTGTTATTCCATCCGAATCATTCCAATTTAAATGGGTAGAACCGGCGAGATTGTAGATTTTGATTAACGATTAAGATTTTTAAAATTAAAATGATATTGCTGATTTTTGAGGTTTAGACTTTAAAAATCAGCTTTTTTTATAAATATAAACAGTAAATGAGTAATCTAGATTTGATAAATAAAACCATTCTTTTTGTAAAAGAACAATTAGCCAATGCCGAAGGAGGTCACGATTGGTTTCATATTCAAAGGGTGTATAAGAATGCATTATTAATTGCAAGAGGAGAAAACTGCGACGAAACCGTTGTTAAACTCGGTGCTTTGCTACATGATATTGCCGATAGTAAATTTCACGCTGGTGACGAAACAGTGGGTCCAAAAGTGGCTCGTGAGTTTTTGGAAAGTGAAGACGTTTCAGAAACTATTATTTCACATGTTATCCAAATAATAGATAATATCTCTTTTAAAGGCGGAAAAACTGAAAAGACTTTCTCGTCAATAGAATTGGATATCGTTCAGGATGCAGATCGTTTGGACGCCATAGGGGCAATTGGGATTGCCAGAGCGTTTAATTATGGAGGATTCAAGAATAGATCCATCTATGATCCGCAAATCGCACCAAATTTGCACATGAGCAAAGAAGAATACAAAAACAGTCAAGCCCCTACAATCAACCACTTTTATGAAAAATTGTTGTTGCTTAAAGACAAAATGAATACCGAAACAGGTAAACAAATAGCTGAACAAAGACATCACTATATGCAGGGATTTTTGGCTCAGTTTTATGCCGAATGGGACGGTGAATTATAGATTGCAGGTGGCAGAATTTAGATTACAGAATGCTTTTCGTTTTTGAATCAGTACTTTAATCTAAATTTTGCTTTTTGAAACCTACATCCCTTTTTCTTTCATTTCCAGAATCACATCCGAAGCATTCTTAAAAGTAGGTGCTTGTTCGATAATACTTCCAACACGTTTTTTATTCAGTTTGAAAGTGATGTCATTTTCGGTGGTGAACAATAGCGCAGTCAAGAACGGATTGTTCATGTAGGGAGCCAAGACAATATAGGCTTCGTCAAGCGTATGAAAACTTTCTATTTCCTCCGTTTTGTAACGTGCCGTAACCGAAAGGCTAAAAACCCCATCATTCAAAACTGGACGCACATAAATATTTTTCAAATCAGTGTCGCCTATGGTTTTCGCCAAAGTCAATTTGGCATAGGTTTTATTGGCGATACTTTCTTTTACTTTTTCCCAAAACTCGGCGAATACAGGTTGAAAAGACATAGATTTTATTTTTAGGTATTATGGAAAGGCAAAATTAAGTTTTTGAAACCAAACAAATCACTTTCTTCCTAAGATTATATACGTATTGGAGATTTTAGATACAAAATACATTTGATGTTTTGTAGCTGTTAATGTGTATATTTGGTTTTGAGAATGATATGATGATTATTCATGAATTATATCAAACATTTGTTAATTTAACTCTAAAGACATATGAAAAAAATTATTATTCTGCAGTTTGTATTGACTTTCGCATTTATTGGTTGCAATCAAAAAGAAAAGAATGTCGCTTCAGGGAATGCCACTTTTGAAAAATTATCAGAAGAATATTTGAAAGGTTATTTGGATTGGCGTCCGCAATCAGGTGTGGCTCTTGGGTTGCACGAATATGACGGAAAGATTGCTGATTACAGTAAAACATCCCTTGAGGGCGAAATAGCAAGATTGAAAGAATATGACACTAAGTTTTCCAAAATAGATTCAACATCGTTAAGTACGAGTGAATATTATGATTGGAAATTGTTGCAATCCAATATCAAAAACGAATTATTTTCTTTTGAAAATTTGGAAGTTTATACCAAAAATCCAATGACTTATGCAGGAGCTATTGATGTGAATATTTACATTAAAAGAAATTTTGCTCCAATAGAACAACAGATTAAATCCATTATTGCTATTGAGAATGAAGCACCAAAATTATTCGAAGAGGCAAAGTTAAATCTACAGGATTCACTAGCATTACCACATATCCAATTAGCGATTCAAATTGCCAGAGGTTCGGCTTCTTTTCTAGGGAACGATCTTTTGGTCGCATTGAAAGACGTCAAAAACGATTCGTTGATGAAGGCTTTTAATAATGCTAATAAAAAAGCCATTGACGCCATAAATGCTTATGCTACTTTTTTGGAAAAAGAAAAATTACAGAAAGCTAATAATAAGTATGCCATTGGTAAAGAGAATTACCAGAAAATGTTGTTGTATGGGGAAGGAATTACCATGTCTGCCGATGCTATTTTAGCGGTGGGAATGAAAGAACTGCAAAAAGAACAAGCTGCATTTAATGCTGCCGCAAAAATCATCAACCCAAACAAAAAGCCGATTGATGTTTACAATGATATGCAAAAAGAACATCCAACGGCTCAAACTTTAATTCCGGATGCCAAAAAAAATCTGGAGGCCATTCGTCAGTTTATGATTGACCATAAAATAATCACCATACCGTCAGAAGTTAGGGTAAAAGTGGAAGAAACTCCCGCTTATGCAAGAGCTACGAGCACTGCTTCTATGGATACTCCTGGGCCATTTGAAACAAAAGCTACTCAAGCCTATTATTATATTACTCCTGTAGATTCAAAATGGACTCCAAAACAGCAGGAAGATTGGTTGGCGCAATTTAATTTTTATACTACAGATGTCGTTTCGATTCACGAAGCATATCCGGGGCATTATACCCAGTTTTTGCACCTGAATGCATCTGGAGCTACAAAAGTTCAAAAGGTTTTTGGAAGCTATGCATTCATTGAAGGTTGGGCACATTATACCGAAAAAATGATATTGGATGCAGGTTACGGAAATTCTGGAGATCCTGTCAAAGCGGCAAAATTCCGTCTAGCGCAATCAGGTGATGCTTTGTTGCGCATTTGCCGTTTGTGCGTGTCCATCAAAACGCATTGCTATGGAATGAATGTTGACGATGCCACCACTTTTTTTATGAGCAATTGGTATCAAGGAGACAAACCATCGCGTCAAGAAGCGTTGCGCGGTACTTATGATCCAGGTTATTTGTTTTATACTTTGGGTAAATTGCAAATCTTGAAATTACGAGAAGATTATAAAAAACAAGAAGGGGGCAATTATAGCCTGCAAAAATTCAACGATGCCATGCTGGATAACGGAATGATGCCAATTCAAACTATGCGTGAAGTATTGTTAAAAGACAAAACGATATGGAATAAAATTCTATAAAGAGTTTCAATAATCTTATATTAAAAGGTCTAGTTTCAATTGTGAAATTAGACCTTTTTTAGTTTTATATGATAGAATCCATGTTAGCCGTGAGAATTTAGAATTACTATCTTTACGTCTTAGTGCCTTTGCGAATATGTCTATTTAAAAACCTTTTAAATCGGAGTTTGATTAATTAATTTTGGAGCAGAAGCAATTGGCATTTTAGCTGGCATGGGTCCCGCTTTTCGTTACAATCTTTTTGTTTTTAAAGAAAAAACAAAAAGGATTTCCACTGTAATCGGGGCTAAATAGAGAGATTTGGCTTTTTTGAGATCATCTAAAAAATATATAAAAGTAATATCAAACACAGGTTTTGAGTTCAAACAGTAATAAATATTTACAAGCATAAAAATGAAACGAATAACCGTATTCTGTGGTTCAAGTTCAGGAACCGAAGAAATCTATACCTCGCAGGCAACTTTACTTGGACAAACATTGGCCAAACGAAACATCGAGTTAGTGTATGGCGGCGCCAATGTTGGACTTATGGGTGCCGTTGCTGACGGCGTTTTGAAAAACGGCGGAAAAGCAATAGGTGTTTTGCCTAACTTTTTGAGGTCAAAAGAAATAGCCCACAAACAACTCACAGAATTGATTTTGGTTGATACAATGCATGAAAGAAAGACCAAAATGAATGATCTTTGCGACGGCGTAATCGCACTGCCGGGTGGTTTCGGGACATTGGACGAACTATTCGAAATGTTGACTTGGGGACAGCTCGGACTTCATAAAAAACCGATTGCTATTTTGAATGTAGACGGTTATTATGATGCTCTAATTGTTTTCATTCAAACAATGACTGATAAAGGACTTTTGAACGAAGTAAACCAACAAATGCTTTTGGTAAGTGACACTATTGATGATCTTTTGGATAAAATGGAGAATTACGTTCCGCCAACAACGGGAAAATGGATTGAAAAGAAATATATTTAAGGTTAGTCTTCCAAGCTTCATGCCATAAAATGCAAACAATTATTTTAAACAACGATTTAATATATAAAAAATGAAATACGCATTGTCCGTTATTCTTTTAATTCATTTTAGTTTTAGTAATGCACAGGAAAATTTAGTAAAATATGTAAAACCAATTATTGGTACCGAAAAAATGGGGCATACCTATCCCGGAGCAACTGTACCTTTTGGAGCCGTACAATTAAGTCCCGAAACGGATACTATTTCATATGAATTGAACGGAAAATACAATGGCGAAGTTTACAAATACTGTGCAGGATATAAATACGAAGACAAAACTATTGTTGGTTTCAGTCATACCCATCTCAATGGAACGGGACATTCCGATCTTGGTGATTTCTTAGTAATGCCAACGCAAGGGAAATTGCAATTGAATCCCGGAAAGGCATCAAACCCAAAAGGTGGTTATCGTTCAGCATTTTCTCATTCTAACGAAATAGTGGAAGCCGGTTATTATAAAGTCAAACTCGATGATGACAATATCATTGCCGAAATGACTGCAACGACTAGAGTTGGAATGCATCAATACACTTTTCCAAAATCAGATGAAAGCCATATAATTCTGGATTTAATGGCTGGGATTTACAATTACGATGAAAAAAATGTTTGGACGTATGTGAGAGTGGTGAATGACACATTGATAACGGGCTACCGCCAAACAAATGGCTGGGCTCGCACCAGAACCGTATATTTTGCCATGTCATTTTCAAAACGATTCGTTAATTACGGTCAAGAAAATTATGATGGGAAACAGCCTTATCGTGGATTTTGGAGAAAATTTGATCAAGCCAAAAATTTCCCGGAAATAGCTGGGAAAAAGATTCGTATGTATTTTGATTTTAAAACAGCCGAGGCTGAAAAAATAAAAATAAAATTTGCGTTATCATCCGTAAGTCAACAAAATGCTTTGGAAAATATGCAAACGGAAATAAAAGGTTGGGACTTTGAAAAAGTAAAAGCGGAAGCCCAGAAATCTTGGAACACGGAACTCAATAAAATCAAAATTGACGCTCCAGAAGATGTCAAGGTGAATTTCTATACCGCAATGTACCACACATTCATAAATCCAACGGTTTATACTGATGTAAATGGACAATACAAAGGCTTGGATCAAGATAGTCATACTGCTAATGGATTTGTTAATTACAGCACGTTTTCGTTATGGGATACTTATCGTGCTTTGCATCCTTTTTTCAATGTAATTCAGCCCAAGCGCAATAACGATATGGTAAAATCGATGATGGCGCATTATAATCAGAGTGCTTTGCATATGCTGCCTATTTGGTCACATTATTCCAACGATAATTGGTGTATGAGCGGTTATCATAGTGTTTCGGTAATTGCTGATGCCATTCTTAAAGGAGTTTATGATGGAGATCCAAACGAAGCCTTGAACGCCTGTGTTACTACAGCCAAACATAGAGATTATGAAGGGATTGGTTCTTATATGGATTTGGGGTTTATTCCTGCCGAAAAAAGTGGAATTTCGGTTTCCAATACATTGGAATATGCCTACGATGATTGGTGTATTGCTCAATTGGCAAAAAAGCTGAATAGGCAAGATGTTTATGATGAGTTTATTAAACGATCCGAAAATTGGAAAAATAACTATAATTCGGCTACAGGATTTATGCAACCTAAGTTGGCGAATGGAACTTTTAAAGACAATTTTGATGCAATGTCCACCAATGGACAAGGATTCATTGAAGGAAATAGTTGGAACTACAGTTTTTTTGTTCCCCATAATCCAACTGAACTGATTGCCAAAATGGGCGGTAAAACTGCGTTCGCTTCACGTTTGGACACTTTGTTTTCCATGCATTTGCCAGATTCCTTTTTTGCAGAAACAGAAGACATTACCAGAGAGGGGATAATTGGCGGTTATGTTCACGGAAATGAGCCGGCTCATCACGTTGCTTATTTTTACAATTGGACAAGCCAACCTTGGAAGACACAATATCAGGTTAGGAAAATTATGAAAATGCAATACAAACCAACAACTGATGGTTTGGGAGGAAACGATGATTGCGGACAAATGAGTGCTTGGTATATTTTCTCTTCTTTAGGATTTTATCCAGTGGCTCCGGGTTCCAATGAGTATGCTATTGGGTCGCCTTTGGTAAATAACGCTTTGTTGACATTAGAAAATGGCAAAACTTTTACTATTGAAGTAATTAACCAAAATGACAATAATGTGTATGTTCAAAAGACGCTGCTAAATGGTAAATCGTTATCCACTTTGTTTTTAAAGCATAGTGATATTAAAGACGGAAGTAAATTGACATTTTATATGGGGCCTAAGCCTAAAAAATAAGGAAAATGATTGCTTTTTCTTTAGAAGATTTAATTTGGAATTAAATTACCATATGTGGTTTTTTTGATTACATTTAAATTTTTAGAAAAAGATTATCTAAATAAGGATGTACTAGTAGTTTTAAGCAACTACAGACTCACAACAATTGATTCAAATCAATCAAAATGAAGAAAGATACCCATTCGACATATTCAATGCCAACACTTGAGGATTCTATTGCGCATAACAAAATAAAGGAAGCTGATTTATTACCCGACCCAGAATCGCGTTTGGATTCTATGGAAATGAAGGAAAGGCCTATTATGGACTCCAGCATTCCGTTTAGAGATTTGACTGATTCTGAAAGCAAGCGGGAAAGTATTAGCCGACTCATAGACAAACTGGATGTCTTTTCGAATGTTAGATATCAAAGAACGGTAGAAGACACCTACTGTAATGTGTATTCTTACGATTATTGTCATTTCTGCAAAGTATATCTGCCTACGGTTTGGTGGACAGATGAAGCCCTTGAAAAAGTATTGAGTGGACAAGAAGTGGAAGCTGTTTTTGAACAAACCGTTGATCGCATTTATTCCAGTGCCATACATGATTGGTTCCTAGAATGGGGAACTAATTTTGGTTGGGAAAGGATGTTTACCGTTGAAGAAATTCAAAATAAAGTAAATACTGAAGGCGGAGTTGGAATAATTTGTGCCAAAAGAAAAGAAAAAGGACTCTCCGGACATATTGTTCCCGTTGTACCCGAAACGGATTTGCATCAAGCTTACCGAGAGAATGGTAAAGTATTGTATCCACTGCAATCACAAGCTGGAAAGGAGAATTATAACTACTTTTCGGAAGTTAGAAAAGACTGGTGGAATGATGAATTATATTCCTCTTATGTGCTTTATTACCACGAATAATTTAAAAAATTATTCTGACAACTCAAACATTTTGCATTATTATTGATTTTCAGCGAATTAACTACTTGGAAATAAGATAATAATGAAGTACTTTTGCAACTTGGAAAAAACAAGGATAGCAAAAGTTACAATAAGGCTGTTCATCTGCTTAAATTATTGATATAAAAGTGATTAATGACAATAGTAATTTTATAGCCCCCATATAAAATTTCACTTTTTATCAATCGTTCAGTCGATACAAGTGAAAAATTTCTGAGACTGAAACCGCAATGAAGAAATTTTCTTCCAATAAAATGAAAAGCGGTTCCTGACAACCAAATTTTGAATATTATTTCGGAAGAAATAAATTCCTATAATTTAAAAAATAATAGAATGGATTTAACAATTTGTTTAATCCCTTAGAAGGATTGTCTCTGTTCTTTATTTAACAGATAAAAGATTCCTATTTCCGAATAAAAAAAGATTTTAAAAGTTCAATTAACCATAAAAAGAAAATTAGTATAAATGAAAGACAATCAGACAAAAAAATATTATTGGGGTATAGGATTAGAAAACGAAACCTACATGCAATTTGAAGAATCCCTAATAGTTTCTGGTGAGTTTATACAAGAAAAAATTGGTTTTGAGAAATACAGCATTGATTATAGAAAATGCTATAAACCAGAAAGTTTAGCGCCTATATTGAAAAAGGCTTTTGGTTTGAATGAAAACTACAAAGTGAGCCGAATGATTAATAGTCATTCGCTTGAAAAACTCGATATAAATTACCAACACAAAATGTTATCGGCTGTAAAATCTACGGAAACTGCTGAGGTAAACCCACAACCGCTTGAAAATCCTGATTATCTTGGAAAATCCATTATGGAGCTTTTTCTTGAGGATCAACCGTACAATATTCAAAGTATGATTACCCAAAGAAATAAAACGATGGGTTCTGTACATTTTGATGGAGATTCTATTGAATTCGTAACCAAATATTTTGAAAATCGAACGATTGCTGATTCTTGTAAAGAACTAAAAGCGACCAAAAAGTTATTCCTTGATAAAATCAATGAATCATCTGTGTTGAATGGAAAATTAAATTTCCCCGATTACAATAATGGTCTTAATATGTTTATGACGAATCAGGAAAACCTTGTTTTGTTTAATAATGGTACTTACCATTTTCACATTACATTGCCTTCGTTGACTGAGGATAGTAGGATTGTAGATTATAATGAATTTGAAAAAACACACGCCAATGCGATTTATTTGTTGCAATGGTTTGAGCCTTTTTTTATAGCAACTCTTGGAAGCCCAGATATTATGGGAGTGATAAGTGATAAATACAGTTTGGGCAAAAAATTTACTTTGGGTTCTATGCGTAATGCTATGTCTCGTTACATAGGCGTAGGAACTTATAACAAAGCGATGCCAAAAGGAAAAATTTTAACCTATAATGTAGATGATTTTAGAAAATTGCTAAAATTTGAAAAAGAAGAAAACGTTTGGTGGCGCGATCAGATTGAAGCTGACATGGAATATGAAATGCTTTCGGAAGTTGGTCTTGACTTTAATCAGGAAAAAATGTACCAAAGTGGCTTTGAATTCAGAAGTTTTGATGAGTTTCCGGCTGAGTACTTAAACGATGTTCTTTTTTCCATTATTCTAATATGTGAACATTCTCTAAATTTACCGGATGTTCAATGGGGGCATGATAGTGTGGCTTGGAATAATTTAGTTTTTAAAACTTTAAAAAATGGTTATTTAACTGAAATCGATGAAGCTGAAAAGACAGCTGTTTTAGATTTGTTACAATTATTAAATCCATCAGACAGCAATTATAACGCACTAAAATCCGAATTTGAATCCATTGTTATGCTAGATGCCTTTTTCTTCAAAATTTTGGCTGTTTTGCATGATAAATACAAAGACAATAACGTTTGTCTGGATTCGATGTATGGCGAAAAAACAAGTTCTCCTCCAAAATGGGATAACTTCAATAAATACCAAACAGAAAGACATTTGCAACAAATAGGTGATTTCTGCGAGAATTAACTTTTTTCAAATCAGAATTAGATTCATTCAAATCCATCTATGAATTTGCGCATGGTATATTGTTTATCATAGGCGTCGTAATATCCCATAATATAATAGTTTTTGTAGCGAATAATACTTGGCGCGGTCACTTCTGGATGCTCTTCTCGAAAGCGTGAAATAAAATCGACGGCAAGTGGATCTTGATCTTGCTTGGCTTGGTCTAATTTTTTATCGAATGTGCTTTCAAAATAAACAGTTGTTGGGATATTACGGAACGATATATTAGTGTTGTCCTGGCCTATATCTGTAAATTGGATATTTCCTGTACCTCCCAAAGTAATCAAGATGGCTTTTGACGTTTTATAAACGGTTAGTCCTGCCTCTAAATAGATTAATTGATTTAAGAATTTGGTAGTGCTTTTTATCTCTTTTGGTCTTTCTCCTTCTAATTGTAGCCACAAAGGAGAGCTTTTAAAAGGAATAGTTTCGGTTTTTGAAACGGGAATACTTTTGATGATTTCGGCCGATTTGTAATCTTTTATTTCAAACAATAATTCCTCGTCATTGATGTTGAGTTGGTATATTTTATTCTCATGATAGTAGGAATTGGACTGACTCGGTAGTTTTTTGGCTATGGGTTGCGGAAAAGTCTTTTCTTGAATTTCAAAAGTCGCCAAGTCAATGTCGAAACCTTGCGTTTCATTATAATTGTGATCAAAAGTGAAAAGCAATCGATTTTTTAAGACGTAAAGTTTTGTTTTATTTGTGCCCTTGAATAATGGATTGAATTGATTTGTTTCTATTTTTTCAATGGGAAAAACTTCTGTAATTTGGCTGAAAGTTAAAGCTTGGTTTTTACTATTTTTAAAATTAAAGGAACTGAAATCCAATATTTTTTCTTCTTTTTTGCCATTTTTAAAAACATACAAAATCAATTTTTGTTCAAAATGTTTTTGCGAAAGAATATAAAATGTGTTGTTTTCCTGAAATTGGGTGATAACGGATTGATTGAAAAAAGGCAAGTCATAATTAAAAACTGCAACAGTAGTTTTGGCATTCAAATCATATTGGACAGCCATTATTTTATTAAAGTCGGTAGTAGACCAGTAAAGTGTGGGATTACCCTCGTCATTGAAACTATATCCAGCCAGTAGTTTGTATGTTATGTCAGGTCTTGCCAGTGAAAATTGATTCGTTAAGAACAAGGCACTATTGTATTTTAGGATTGTGAGTGTCTCTTTGTCGGAGACAAATGCAAAAAGATCGTGTGTGGTTGTATTTTCCGCATTTACGATTTGCTTATATTCTTTAGTTTTTTTTAGTTCCAATGGAAAAGTAGCCAATACTGTCTGGCTAAAAAGGAAGTTACATTGGATTAGAATCAAAAAAAGAATTAATTTTTTCATACGAAGTTAATAATTGTATTTTATTGGAATATGGTATCGTCATTCTTCATTTTTGTTTGTATTTTGGAATCATGGCGATTTCATAAGTTCGTTGCTTGCTGACTATGATGAATTTGTTAAAATGAATTCAAAAATACAGATTCCATTTTATATCAATTGAATTTATTGATTCATTATTTCTTGAAAATAGTCAACCATTTGGCCAACATGCATGGCATCCATCAATCCGTGATGTGCATGGATTGACATCGGCATTTTTCTTTTTCCCTTTTTTGACAGCATCATTTTCCCAAAAGAAATTTTCGGGCAGCTGTCAGGGAAAGTCATATTGCGCGCATGGGAAAGTGAAGTGAAATTCAGCCAGGGAATTGCCGAAAAGTGAATGACATTGTCGTCTTTGAATTCTCGAGTAAATAAGCCCGTTGTGCCTTGTATACGTTCGATCTCTTTTATTGACGTTTGTTCAAAAATCGCATAATCAGGATGGTATTCTATCAGGGAAAATCCAAAAGTACCATCAGCGCGACTTATAGTCGCAGATCCATCGATTCGGTCGTATATGTAGATGTGTGTATTTGAAATTCGGTATCTGAAATTTTCAAAAGCATTTACAGCCATTAAAGTTTTGTGCAGATAATATATGAAAAAGGAAGTGCCCAGTGCTTTGGACGTGTCGTACGCTTTGGTACAATCAATAGCCACGTTTACTCCAAAAAAAGGTTCTTGCATTTGTTTAAAGAAAAGGAAATGTTCTTTTCGATTCCAATTGTCCAGGTCTAAAAGTTTTTTCATTTTTTCGGTATTTAAGGTAATCCAATTCTTTAGTGCTGTGAACTTTTTAAGGAAGTGCGTTTAAATTTAAAAACCTAGCTAAAATACTAAATAAAAAGCATTTTAACTAGGCACAGTATATTTTAAAAAGCGTTTTTTATAACACCAATAAAGTCAAAACTTCTGTTATTTTTTCAAAGGCTTGAAAGTTTTTGTGCTCCACTTTATGATCAATTTTTTCATGGGCCCAAGTGGTATGAAAAGGAATGTGAACAGCGTGTCCACCAATAGCCAAAACAGGCAACACATCTGATTTTAAAGAATTCCCAATCATAAAAAATTCCTCGGGTTGTATCTCCAAACGTTTAATCAAATCCGAATAATCCACTTCTTGCTTGTCTGACATCACCTCAATATGGTGAAAATAATGTCCCAAGCTCGAATTATGTAATTTTCGACGTTGGTCCAATAAATCGCCTTTGGTGGCAACCACCAATTTGTATTTTCCTTGTAAAGCTTCTAAAGTTTCCTCAACTCCATCCAGTAAAACAACCGGTTTTTCGAGTAATTCTTTCCCGTATTGAATGATTTTTTCAACAATTTCAATCGGAATGGTGTTGTTTGAAATTCGCATCGCCGCTTCAATCATCGAAAGAATATATCCTTTGATTCCGTAACCGTACAATTTGAGATTATCGATTTCAATTTTGAATAACTCTTTCGAAATTCCCTGATGCGACAAATAATCTTCCATCAAACCACAGAATTTTTTCTCGGTTTCATCAAAGTAGGTTTCGTTGATCCATAAGGTATCGTCGGCGTCGAAGGCGATCACCTTTAAATTTTGAATTTTGCTTTTATCTAACATATTGTAAAGATGTTTTTTGTCTAATGTTTATTTTTTAAGCTACGGATTACTATTTTTTAAAAAAAGGTCTTCAATGAAATTGTTTTATTGTAAAATGTAATCCTAATTCCGAAAAGTAAAATGATTCCACCAAAAATCATTTGTAAAGTTATTTTTTCTTCCAAAAATAACCATGCCAATATTGAAGTAATTACTGCCTGACTTAATAAACTAAGCGAAACTCTTGTTGTACGCATGTGTTGTGTGGCATAACTAATCGAAAGCCATGCACACAATTGGCAAATTACAGCCTGTACTACAAATACAAACCATCCACTAGTAGAAAATCCTGTAAAAGATTCATTTAAATAATAACAAAGAATTCCTAAATAAGTGCTTGATGCCAATAAACTTATGACCATGAACGATAAAATATCAACTTCTGAAAGCACATTTTTACTTACCAAAAGATAAATCGAATATAGAATTCCGGATAGAACCGCAAACAAAAAAGCTTGATCAAAATTCAATTCCATAAAAAAACTAAAACCAACCAAAGTTACCATTCCTAATAATGAAACAGCCGTTCCGATCCAAAAGTTCGCTGCAGGTTTTGATTTTAAAAACAAAAAAGAACCAATTCCGACCCAAAGCGGAGATAAATTAGTTAATAATGATGCTTGCGTAGCACTTGAATCCTGAATAGCGATGTTCCAAACCGCTACATCCGAAGCAAATAAAATACCGCATAACCCAGCTAAAAGGGTAAGCTTTAAGGTTGGAAGTTTAAATTTTTTGTTCAAAAGCACATAAGGCAAAAGCAAAATAACCGCAAAAAACATTCTGTAAAAAGCTGAAATTAAGCCCGACGCTAAACGCAATTTTATCAATATAGGAAAAATTGAAATGCAAAGTATCCCGCAGATTAAGGCTAATCTTGGTTTTGTGATTTTCATTTAATTGTTGTTTTTGGCTCAACTGAATGTTTATTTTCTAAAATTTAATCAGTTAAGAAATGTTTCTAAAAGCAAATTGCGTGAATCAATTAAAGGTTAATCGATTCACGCAATTTTATAAATTTTTATAAAACTTTAATTTATCGTCTCACCATTTCCAACACCATCAGCATCTGGATTTATGAAAACCAATTTCCCTTCGGCATTAGTAGTCATCAAAATCATTCCTTGACTTTCAACACCGCGCAACGCTCTTGGTGCCAAATTCACTAAAACAGAAACCCGTTTTCCAATGATATCTTCAGGCTTAAAACTCTCTGCAATACCCGAAACAATTGTGCGGACATCAATTCCAGTATCTACTTTTAAAACTAAAAGTTTGTTGGCTTTTGGCATTTTTTCAGCTTCAAGGATTGTTCCCACACGGATATCCATTTTTGCAAAATCTTCAAATTGGATTAAGTCTTTTTGAGGCTCTGCTACTTTATTCTCAGCTTTGTTTGCTGTTTTAGTTGCTTCCAATTTGTCTATTTGTTTTTGAATTTCTTCATCTTCAATTTTTGCGAAAAGCAATTCAGCTTCACCGATTTGATGACCGGCTGGCAATAAATCAGAAGAGTCCGTTATAGATTTCCAATTTAAAGGCGATTCAATCTTCAGGATTCGAGACAGTTTTGTAGCCGTAAATGGTAAGAAAGGCTCACAAAGTGAACTCAAAGCGGCCGCAATTTGCAAGGCAACATACATTTGGGTTTGTACTCGATCTGGATCGGTCTTAACCATTTTCCAAGGCTCTTCATCTGCCAAATATTTGTTCCCAAGTCTGGCTACATTCATCATTTCACCTAGAGCTTCTCTAAATCTATATCTTTCCAGTGAACTCGAAATTACGGCAGGATAGGCTTTCAATTCGGTCAAAGTTGCTTCGTCAACTTCAGATAATTCATTCGGTTGAGGTACAAGACCGTTGTAATATTTATTAGTTAAAACCACAACACGATTGATGAAATTTCCATAAATCGCTACCAATTCATTGTTGTTTCTCGCCTGAAAATCTTTCCAGGTAAAATCATTGTCCTTAGTTTCCGGTGCGTTTGATGTCAATGCATAGCGCAAAACATCCTGTTGGTTTGGAAATTCTTCCAAATATTCGTGTAACCAAACTGCCCAGTTTTTAGAAGTGGATAATTTGTTTCCTTCCAAATTCAAGAACTCATTCGCAGGCACATTGTCTGGCAAAATGTAACTTCCTTCAGCTTTTAGCATCGCAGGGAAAATCACGCAGTGAAAAACAATATTGTCTTTCCCAATGAAGTGAACCAATTTTGTGTCTTGATCTTTCCAGTACGGTTCCCAATCTTTTCCTTCACGTAAAGCCCATTCTTTTGTGGACGAAATGTACCCGATTGGCGCATCAAACCATACGTATAATTTTTTTCCTTCTGCTCCTTCAACCGGAACATCAATTCCCCAATCCAAGTCACGAGTTACCGCACGAGGCTCCAATCCGCCGTCGATCCAAGATTTTACTTGTCCGTAAACATTCGGTTTCCAGTCATTTTTGTGTCCAACAAGAATCCATTCATTCAAAAAATCTGAATAACGATCCAAAGGCAAAAACCAGTGCTTTGTTGATTTCAAAACAGGAGTTTCTCCCGTAATGGTCGATTTAGGGTTAATTAAATCGGTTGCATTTAGCGTAGAACCACATTTTTCACATTGGTCGCCATAAGCTTCTTCATTTCCACATTTCGGGCAAGTTCCAACTACAAAACGATCCGCCAAAAACTGATTGGCTTTAGCGTCATACAATTGTTCCGTTATTTCCTCAATAAAGTCACCTTTGTCATACAGTTTTCTAAAAAATTCCGAAGCGGTATCGTGATGAATTTTCGCTGAAGTTCTGGAGTAATTGTCGAATGAAATACCGAAATCTGAGAACGATTTTCTAATAATTCCATCATATTTGTCAATTACTTCCTGTGGCGTAATGCCTTCTTTCTTGGCTTTCATCGAAATGGCAACCCCATGTTCATCGCTTCCGCAAACAAACAAAACGTCTCTTCCCTGCAAACGCAAATAACGGGAATAAATATCTGAAGGCACGTAAACCCCCGCCAAATGCCCAATGTGTATAGGTCCGTTCGTATAAGGCAATGCCGCCGTAATGGTATATCTTTTTGGATTCTGTATCATAACTCAATTTTATTGAGTGCAAAAATAAGCAATAGAATTGAGAGTTTAATGGTTTTTATTAGGAGCTAATCCCGCTATCCGTTGCAAATATATTCACTGAACTCCGCTGAGAATAAAAATTAGGTGAAGTAATCTTTTGTGCCGAACACCGGCACAAAAGGATTTTTACTTCTATCGAGGCTAGGGCATTTGGAGTTTTAATTCGTCTCACATTTTTAATTTGACTTTCTTTATATTTGTAGTAGTAATTAAATAAGATTAGAAATTATGGCAAAAGGACCTGAAAAAAATACTAAAAATAAGGCTTTACATACCAAATTGCTAAATCGAAAAAAGGCTAAACTTCAAGAAGAAAAAAAAGAAAAAGCAATACGGTTGAAAGCTTTAGTTGCAAAAATGAATCAGAAAAAGGATAGTAACGAATCTGATCCTACGTAACCCGATAGGTTTTTTGATAACCTATAAATAAAATAATCTAATGGAATCAGAATTTAAAGAGAAACAAAAGTTTACCCAATGGTGGTTATGGTTATTTTTAATCGGACTCGGATTTTTCCAAGCTTATGGGCTTTTTAAACAGTTGATTATAGGAGAGAATTTTGGCGACAAGCCAATGTCAGATATAGGATTAATTATCTTTGCGATACTTCCGTTTGGAATCATATTTTTGTTTTGGTATATGAAACTAGAAACAGTAATTGACCAAAAAGAAATACGAATTAAGTTTGCTCCGTTGATAAAAAAAACATTTAAATGGGAAGATGTAAAATCAGCCACAGTTTTGAACTATAAATTTGTAGGTTACGGAATTCGATTATTCACTTCTTATGGAACAGTTTACAATACCAAAGGAAATACAGGACTTGCCATTGAGTTAAAAAGCGGGAAAAAAATCTTAATTGGTACTCAAAAAGGAGATGAATTAGCCCAAATCATAGAAAATCGTTTGGCTTGAGAATTACCCATTTCAATAATTTTACAATTCGATGATAATAATATAAAGAATATCAGTAATTATATAACAGTCTTCAGACGCTCTAAAGTTAATTTAGCCATTATTAATTTTAAATAAATAGAGCATGAAAACTAAAAGCATATTATTTGCATTGTTATTAAGTATCGGATTATTTGCAACGTCTTGTAATTCTAGTGATTCAAACGAAGGGGATACATTAGCCCCCTTAGAAGGGAAATGGAGTATTGTAAAAGTTGGTACCAATGTTAATGGTGTAGAAACATTGTCTGATCCGCCACAAAATGTAAGTGGCTGTAACCATGATTTTATTGATCTAAAGATTAATAACACATTAATTTCAGGAGATTATGATTCTACTATCAGTCCATGTGCACTAACAACTGTATCAGGAACTTATTCCAAAGGAGATAGTAAAGTGACATTGGTTATAAATGGCACAAGTACAACTTATGACATTGTTAATCTTACACTTACTGAATTAAAACTAAAGAATGGTAACGCTATCTCAGTTTACATCAGATAATTCATTTATTGAGGTGTAGTATAAAACGGAAATGACTTTTTAAAAGTCGTTTCCGTTTTTTTATGAATGATAATTAAATCTAATAAAATGATGTGCGAATTGTGTTTACTTAAAATAATTTTTCAAACTCAGAAGGCAATTTATTTATTGGTTTTATTTTGATGTCTTTGTAGTAAACTTCACCAGCTTCGCTTTGCAATTGTATTTTTCCTTCGGTTAAAGGCTGGAATTTTTCGCCATCAAAATAGCGAGAATTCTGCAAAACCATGACCACTTTGCCATTGATGAGATGAAGACTTTTTCCCTCAAAACAAACCAACTCTATTTCCGTCCAACCGTTATTTGGTGTTTCGGCTCTCATTTTTCGCATGCAAAACCCAGTATTTTCGGTATGAGTCCCAAACGGAATAAATTGCTGACTTTCATCTGCAACAGCATTCATTCCTCCTTCAGGAAGATAGGCTTTAATATCAATTGCTGCATTAGCAATGTTCCAGTAATCACCAAAATGGCCTTCCATTATTTGAAATTCTTGCGATAACATCCAAGCGCGCCAGTAATCCACACCCGCTTTTCCCTGCGAATGATAGAGCACACCCGCATCCATGAGTTTGTCGGTTCTGGGTTCCCATTTTTTAGCTCCAAATTTGACTTTTAGCTTCAAGCGATAGTTTTTGAAATTTTCTTTGGTGAAAACACAACCATAATATTCACCGGAAACTTTAAGTACGGGTTCGTTGTTTTCCTGAATCACCGTAAACATATTGTTTATATTCTTATTGTAGCCAATAGGAGGGATTTCGGTGCCGTTTGCATCAGTTGGAATTTTGCCGGAATACCCGTTCTTGTGTTTGTAACTTAGATACATATCCCATTTGCTGAGGCTGTTGTCTAATAAATTTATCCAACCATCTCCGGATGAGTTCGTGTTTTTAGTTGCAGAGGTCAAGCTAAATAGAAGTGCAAGTGCTATCAGTGTGGCGTATTTTTTCATATAATTGGTTGGTAATTTGGATAGAAATGATTTCTCAAATCTACTAAATAAAGTCTCAGGCATGTTATGCTTTTTATTCAAAATCAGATACCATTTCTACATTTTATCTCTCTGTCAAATGATTTGTCAAGCTGAGATTCCTTTTAGTGATAGCTTTAGATTTAAATAGAATTAATGTAAACAATGGTTTTGAGTAATAAATCAGAATATATTTTGCAACCTTTGCCCTCGAAAAAAAACAAAACAAACTTATGAGCAAGACGAAGCTAATCATTAATAAAAACGGATCTATAAAAATAGAAGGTGATTTTGAAATTATGGACCAAGAGGGAACAGTTTATGGACTACAAGGAAGATCAGCCTTAGGTCTTTGCCGTTGTGGATTATCGGCAAACAAACCTTTTTGTGATGGTGGACACCGCAATAATTTCGAACACGATTCAAAAGCATTTGATTTGCCACCAATGAAAACGAATTAAGAAATTCTGTTTTTTGGTTTGAATATCTAAGAAGCTGCATTATTTAATGTGGCTTCTCTGTTATAAATAAAGTTCACCCCGCATCGTAATAATGGATGAACCGCCTACCAAAATATCATTTTCCCTATGCATAACTTCAATCAGTGAAGGTTGATTTAATTTAACTCCTTGCAAAATTTTATATTCTCTATTAGGTTGGGTATACTTCTTTTTTGTCAAAAAACCGATTAGAGGTCCTGCTGCTGTTCCTGTAGCGGGGTCTTCATTTATGCCGATTATTGGATTGAAAAACCGAGCTTCGGCTATGTTTTCTTGGTCTTGTTTCGAAATCGTAAAACAATAAAATCCTTCAAACCCATATTCTTTTGAGATTTCAATTAAAAGTTTGTTGTCTGGCACACACTCATTAAGTATCTGACTATTCTTTATTGGAACCATAGTGTGAGCAACTTCTGTTTTTACGATTGTGGGAACATAGTCACTAACATCTAAATCCTCGATTTTTAAACCAAGTGCCACTGCTATTTTATAAGTGGGTATTTCCTGTATAATCACAGCTGGTTTTTGATGCATTTGAACAATAGGATATTGAGTAATAGGATCAAAGTGTACCGTTAGTTTTATGGGAGAATGTTTCATGATTACAAAACGGTTGGTTTCATTTTGTTCATGGAATATTGGTATTTGTTTTAATAAAGCACCACAAACCGCACCTAACAAATTGTGTCCCGCTCCCTCTATTTCAATACCTGTAGGTGTAAACGAGCGTACGGTTAATGCTTTTTGTGCCGAGGAATAATAAACAAAAGACGTTTCAGAATAGCCAAATTCTTTAGCAATATTTTGATATACCTCTAATTTTAAATTACCATTAGTAAAGACAAMTGACAATGGGTTTCCTTTGTAACTTTTATTCGAGAATACATCCAAAACATAGTATTCCAATGTTATTCTTTCTTCCATTTAGCGTATTTTAATGATTTATTGAAAGAATAAAGTTACTACTTGTCAGTGAATCAAAGCTATAATAATGTAAATATTATGTTTTTTACAACATTCGTTTTGTTAAGTACTTAGATTTGTTGCTTTTTTGAGTTATGAAATTGTAGTTGCTGACAGTGTTTTTATTTTAAGGATAAATAGATTTAATACAATTTCATTCAGATAAATCATTTTGTTTTTCTTTTCTGTTTTAATTTAACTGAAATTTGCACCAAAGTATTTAAATATAAAACACATGGAATTCGGTAGAATAATAGTTTCAGAAACGGCCTTCAATAGTGAAAATCTTCAAGATGTGATTCACTCCAATATTTCGGTAATCAATCTAATGCGTGAAGAAGGTGTTAACAACGATTTGATTCATGAAGACGCTTTGACGAGTTATTATTTAGACTATTATTATTCCCAATATGTGGCGGGTAACTTTGCGCAATTTGTACATCAGTCAGGTTGGAATGCAGAATTGAATGAATTGATAGAAGAAGGTTTGGCATTGATTGGTGCTGAAAAACATTTGGAATTATTCCAACAGCAAAGCAAAAAAGTAAAACTAATGAGCAGTGTAAAGCTCAATAAATTCCTAAAAGGTAAATTGGAAGGTGTGAACCCCACAAGAGATTTACTCATCAACGACACTTTCTTCGAAATAGATGAAAATCTGGTTACTTTGAACGCTAATTTTTTAAAAACCCATCCCGATTTCGAAGTACTTTCCGTTGACGATATGTTTGCCTCTTTGGAAGAATTTGTAGGTCATGAGATTAAAAGGGGATAGATTATTTATTTCACAAAGATTCACAAAGAAAAATTGTAAAGATTCACAAAGAATTCTATAAAATTTTAAAAGAAAGCTTTGCGAATCTTTGTGCTTCTTTCGTGTATCTTCGCGAAACTGTTTCTTAATTTTTCACAAACTTCATTTTTTTAGAGCCTGCATCCGTTTGTACACTCATAAAATAAACGCCAGACGACCAGGAGCTAATATCCCAAGTAGTTGTCGAGTGAGTTGTTTTTATTCTTTGGCCAACTACATTGTAAAATACTGTTTTATCAACTGTTATTCCGCTTAATAAGTTTAGAGTGAGAATATCGTTTTCTTGATTTAGTGATATTTGTGTTGCAGTCAATTCAAATTTTGCTTTACTCAATGTTGTAGTGTTACCTTTTGAGATAATGTTTTTATTCGGGTCGAAAGTGATGCTCGAAATGGTAAAAGGAACGTTTTCTGTAAAAGTTTCTCCATTAATTGTGTTGTTCAAAACCAGATCCAATTGTTGACCACCAGTTCCAAAAACACGAATGGGTACCGGCATTTCAAAATAAGGAACCGAAGCATCGGATTGTGTTTGATTGACAGTAAATTTGGCTTGGCCACTGCCTAAATTTTGTGCTGTTATGTTATAAATAGGGTAGCCCTGATTGTAAATCCAGTCGTTAAAGAATTCCGATAGGCTATTGCCGTAAACCGCTTCCAAATGCGATTGCAAGTCAAGAGTCTTGGCATATTTGTAAGCAAGATTAATGTCTTTTAAATAATTTTTCACTCCTTGAAAAAACAAAGCATCCCCCATTTTTAAACGAAGCATATTCAGAACCATGGCACCTTTATTATACGTTAATCGGGAGTCAAAAATCCTGTTGACATCAGTCAGTTCTGCATCTGTCAAATATATGGCTCCATTAGTTTTGGAAGTAATATTGCTAATCATTTTGTTTTTTTCGGTTACAAAAGCGGCTTGGCCATCAAAATTTTCAATTACCAAAGCGGCAACATAAGTTGCAAATCCTTCGTTAAGCCAAATGTCTTTCCAACTGCCACACGTAATTTTGTCTCCAAACCATTGATGTGCCATTTCGTGAGCAATTAGATCTCTTTCAAAACTTACCATAAAAGAAACCGTAGTGTGTTCCATTCCACCACCCCAGCCAAATTGAGCGTGACCATACTTTTCGTTATGAAAAGGATATATTTCGAAGAGGCTTTCATACAAGTTCAAAATCAATGGTGTTTGGTCCAATTGTGTTTGAACCGAGGCTAATGTTTCAGGATAAATATAATTGATTATTGGATATTGGTTGGGAGTGGTACCGCCCGTTTGGTTGTACACACTGTAATTGGTTACGGCAATGGCAACCAAATAAGCCGGAATAGGGTAGCCGTGATGAAAATGGGTTGTTTTGTATGGACCGCTAATGATTGGTGTTGTAGTTTCTATGCCATTTGCAACGCTAATGTATTGGGATGGAGCCGTAATATAAATATCAATACTATCTGCTTTGTCATTCAAATCTTGCTTGCAGGGCCACCAATCGCGCGCGCCATAAGGCTCGGATAAAGTATATAAAACTGGTGATCCGTTGTGTATTGTTTTGGTAAATGCCTGTTCTCCATTTGCGGGAGCACCAGAATAGGAAATTATAACACTCGCTGAAGTATTTGAATTTAAGACACTTGGTAAAGTAATAACCAATTCGTTATTGGCATTTTGGATGAATGTCAAAGGAGCTCCATCCTTGGTAACCGAACTTACTGTTAATTGATTTGTTAAATCAAAAGTAACTGTTGAAAGATCCGATAATGCAGTAAAAGTCGTCGTTACAACCCCAGAAATGTAATAATTGGCAGGATCTACAGTAAAGCGAAGTTCATGATAAGTAATGTCGTAGTTTTGGGTGTTGGGATTGACTCTTAAGTTCATTTTCTCACCTGCTATCTTTTGCTCGAGAAAAGCAATGTCTTTTGTTTGACTATCTTTTTTTTGGGCGTATCCCGAAATTACTACAGCCAATAATACAATCAAGCAACTCTTTTTCATTTTGAAATTCAATTTGTATATCAAATATAGTTAATGATTTGGCTATAATCTTTGTAGAATCTCTGGTTTTTCAATTTAGCTATGCTTTAGTTAAAATATTTTGGTCATAATTAGATCAATTTTAAAGGCTTATTTTTCTGTAAATCAATTCAATACTGTTAATTTTAAATGTCATATGCAAAAAAATAATATCTTTATGGTCAGGAAATCGTAGGTCTTTTTTACTGTTTTTCTTTGCCCTAAATATTGTTTTATCGTTTAACATAAAAATGGATAGATGCAAAAAATAACTATTTTAATTAGCGGGTTTTTACTTCTTTTTCTGGGCGTGACTATAATTCCTTTTTCGCTTAAGGCAAAAGAAAATATCTCTCCATCATTGACAGTTTTTAAACATTCACAAAAACAGTTACTGTCAAAAATTCAAGATAAAAATTTAATCAAAGGAAATTGGCAAAGAGATGATGCGGCCGTTGAATTGCATATTTTGAGACTTTTAGAAAATGGTTCATTGCAAGTGAATTATTTGAATTCGAAATTTATTTTTATTGAAAAAGCGGGTTGGACAAATTCTTCAGATGTTTTGCGGTTGTTCGTTATATACAGGCAAGATGATAATCCAGGTTATAGTTTGTCGCTAAATTATCTTGCTGAAAAAGATTTGTTAATAGGTGTATATGTTGATGGATCTGATAATAAATCATATAATGTCACCTTCAAAAGAGTTAAATAAAAGTATTTTAAATCCAATAAAAAAGCCATCTGAGAAATCAGATGGCTTTTTGAAATGTATGTTTTGTTTATTCCTAAAGTTTAAACGTAACTCCAAATTTGGCACCGCTTGTTGCTGAACCTCCTCCTAATTCTAGATTAATACCAAATTTATCGGTAAAGAAATAACGACCACCTACTTGAAGTCCAAGACCTAAAGCATCATGATCAGGGTGAGGGTAGTCATTATAGTCATTATAATTCCAAAAGTAATATGTAAGCGCGGCACCTGCATAGAAATCAAATTTGCTTGGCATATTCAATATTCTGTTGAAATGGTAATTTCCATTAGCTCCAATTCCTACTGCAGTAGAATTATAATTATAACTGCTGTTACCATAATGGTATGGGTCATTATCAGTTTGAAAAGAGATTTGTCCGCCAAGAGTCCAATCCTTTGCGATTCCGTAATCAAGACCGAAATATACAGGAACTCCCCAACCTGAAGCCCCTACACCAGCGTTTAATTGTACTCCACCTTCTTCAAGAGGAGCTTGTGCAAATGCTCCAGTTGATATTAAACCAAAGGCAATTATTAGAATAAATTTTTTCATAAGTTTTGTTTTTGTTTTTAAATACAACGTAAAAATAGGATTTTATTATAGCTTCCCCTTTTTTTTTGGTCAAAAAAGGAGTTTTTCTGTGAATTTTACAAATCCGCATCTAGAGAGGGTTCTGATACAAATCAATAAATCTTTGATTATGAGTGCTTAAAAAAGAGTTGCAGTACAATCATTTTAACATTGAACTTGGTTCCAAAAAATGACATCCGATAGGTTATTATTTACCTCATAATCGAAATCAAGTTTTTTGCATCTTTTGTTTTCAAACTTGCTCGAAAAAGGCCTGCGTTGTTTTTATTTGAAAGATACATTTCTAAGCTTTCAAAGGATTTTAAAAACGAAAAATTTTTATTTTTAGAAATAATGAAATGCCAATCTTCTGGATGAAGTTTGTTGAATTGCATCTAAAAATGCCCAAATTCAGTACAGATCCTTGTTAAATTTGAAAGCTTTTTAGTCTCTGAATTTCATTTAATCGACATTTCTTTTTTGGGAAGTTTATTATTGCCTTTTTATCTTTACATTGGTGTAGTTACTAATCTTTTGTCCTTAATAGCATATAACATTTTTAGGGTATTGGATGCTTTAATCACTATTGCAGGAGTATTATAGGTATCTAGTGTTCCCCTATCATTATTAACAATTCCAAAACTTATTGATTTACCCGCTATTGAATTTCGATCAGACCAGTAATACGTTGCATTCATAGATGCATTACAAGTTGCTGGTGGGCCAAAAGAAACTCCATTAACATAACAGGTTATTGTTACCACATTGGTTGAGTTACTACCATTTATATCATCAGTTGCAAATACGGCAATAATTCGGCTGTTATCTGTTTTCATTGGAATAGTCACTTCTTGTGCGATTCCTTCAGCGATTGTTGAGTTAACAGGATTTTTGTTCGTGTAAACAGCGTAAGGATTTCTGTTGTTTAGAATGTTAAACTGATTTAAAATAACTGTGTTTGTTGGACTTGTTGCACCACTAGGTCTGGGAAATTGAGTGGTTTCCAATCTTTCAGGTTCATTTGTTTTGGAGGATGCCGTAAAAGTATTGTTTCCTATTTCTACATTGTCCATTATGAATTGTCCGCTGGCACCTGCAGTTCCGTTGTCAACCAAAGTAAAATTGGTAGTGCTTGTATAACCACTTGTATGGGTAGCTTTGATTTGTATTTCGCTAATCCAAGCAAACATAGATCCTCTTTGTACATTTTTACCTGTAGTTGAGGTGATGAATTCATTTCCAGCAACAATAGTTACCTCAGTGGTTTGTGGGATTGTATCATCTTCAATGGAACAAGAAGATAGTGTAATCAATAATACAATAATCAGTAATGCCTTTTTCATTGCTTTTGCTTCTTCTTTGTAATAGACTACCGCTTTGGTGGCGGTAGTTTCGGATATTCAATCCTCTTCAGTATTACTATTGACTTACTTCAGTCCATGCAGGTATTGTAAATGTACCATAGTTGATGGATTCTGTTAACCCTTCATAGGTTATGGTTATTTTAGTTGTTATCCCTGTGGATTCTATTATTGCAATTGTTTTGTCAAATGTTTTTTCTATAGTTAAACCATCGGGGCCATATACATTGACGATGTACTTCATATAATTGCCTTTTATAGCAGTATCATCGTTCCATACGGCAATTACGGATTTGCTTCCTGTTAGATCAAATGTTGCTTCTGGTGCAAGTGCTGAATTGTTTGGATCAAATCGCTGTGCAATTACTCCTACTTTACGGCCAGTACCCGATAATACTGAGCCTGTTTCCACAGTACCAATTATTCTTCCATTATTGGTTAATAATGGGAATAGGATTTCTTGTGGAGCTCCCAGTATAATATTCATACCTACTACAGCCTCGTATTTCGCATACGGTACAGCATTTTTTTCTGCAGTTATTTTAGCGTCTGTGTTGCCATCACTAACATAATCATAAGGAACTACCGACAGTTTAGGTGTTCCTATTGTTGTCGCTTTTGCCGTAAATGTGTTACTTCCAGAAGCAACATTTTCTATTAAAAATTGGCTTGCCCCTCCTGTACTTACCAAATCAAATACGGTTTGAGCTGATGGAAACGCAGGGTTGTTATTTACTACATCCACGGTAATGGTATTAATGGTTGTGGGTATTGTTCCTCTGTTTACATTCTTACCGGTTGTATTTGGAAAAGCATCTTTACCTACACCGATTTTTGCTGTTATGCTGGTTGAGTTTATTCCTGATATATTTTCAGGAGAGTCATTGTCTTGCGAACATGACACAATACTAAGAGCTATAAAAGCTGATAACATAATCTTTTTCATAATTTTTGTTTTTCGTTTTTGGAACACTTTTGATAGAAGTGAGAAACTATGGTTTTAATGTTTTACCATATTTTCAATTTCCATGCCAAAGTTTAATTTAAATACGTTTAAATCATAAAAAAAACGATGAAATACATTTTTTTATTAAAAATATAAATAAATTATTACTTATTTTAAACAAAAAAACAGTGTCTGAAAAAAGGATTGTTGTAGGGATTCTGTTGTAAATTAGTTATTTAACTCTATGACTTTTGGGATTTATGGGAGGAAGATTGCATCACTTTATTTAATGACTCTAATCAAGTTTTTTGCGTCTTTTGTTTTCAAACTTGCTCGAAAAAGGCCTGCATTATTTTTATTTGAAAGATACATTTCTAAGCTTTCAAAGGATTTTAAAAACGAAAAATTTTTATTTTTAGAAATAATGAAACGCCAATCTTCTGGATGAAGTTTCTTAAAATGGACTTGAAAATATCCAATTTTAGGATCGGAAGGTTGTAAGTTTAATTTTTTTAGAGGATTTGTTTCCAATGTTACGGTATTATCCCGGATGGAAGCTTTTGTTGTTGCGAAAGGAAAATTCACGAACACCTGATGATCATCAATAGCATTTTGGGCTCTCAGGTAATTATAAACCTTTTTGGAATTCGTTGTTTGCATTGAGAAGTAAAAAGAGGGTTCATGACTTGTATGTACAACCACTTTTTTTATTGGATTAAAATCGTCATCATAGTCGTAACTGATGGCCGAATCTTTCTTTTCAACTATTTCATTTAGTAATAATTCTGTTTTGGTTGGGTTGTGAGCCAAAATAGAATCCAAATCAAAACCAATCATTTTGTTGATTTTGTCGGAATGATGTTTGATAATATCTTGATTCCGAATCATTTCAAAATCAAAGCCCAATGACAATAAAGCATTCGAATTTTGAAGAAATCGCGATTCTTTTTTATACTTCGATTTGAATTGTAATTGTCCATCAATCGTTATTTCATGGTCTTCCAATTTTAGATTTAGAATTCCATCTTCTTCCAGCAAGTTGTTTTTTTTGAGCCAAAATGTTACTGCATTGTGTGTGTTAATCGTTTTTTCTATTTTTTCAGCATCTAGAAAAAGCTTTTTCAAAAATAAATCTTCGGCTACTTTTACCGCAATATGTTTTTGCTTCTCAGAAATGTTTGAAACTAGAATTTGGTTCGAATGCCTAATAATGCAAAGATTAAATGAATTTGAATAATAAGTATCCATTCCATTTTGAGGTGTGGTCTTATGGAAATTCGCTTTGGCTATTGCTTTTTCAAACACATTTTCGTTTTCAATTTCGGCGAAGACAAACCATTGACTTATTGGTTGGTTTTCGATGTGGAAAAAAGCTAAATAATCGGGTGTTTTTATTCCATATTTAGAAAGTTCAAAGCGTTTTCTAAATTCAATGTCTGTAGAATTCCATTGACAGTCTGAAGGGTTTTTTAGACAGGAAAAAACAAAATAATTTCGAATGTTTTTTACATCGACCATTGCAATTACATCAGTATTCTTCGGAATGTATTTTTCGTCAAAAGCTTTGTGAAAACCATACCGATACAAAAAAGCCATACTCCCAATGGCAATAAGAAGTATGGCAATTCCGTAAGGATAGCTTTTTTGGCTTTTCATTATTATTCAATAACGATTGTTTCCTTTTTGCTTTCAGCATATAATTCATTGATGACATCAAAGAAATATTGCAAACTGTTAGCGTGTTCCCCTTTAATCGTGTAGGATGCATCAGAAACAATAGCACCATTTTTGAATTTGGATTCTACTGTAATTTCGCCAGCATTTTTCAATGCAATATCATAGTAATTGCTTTTGATATCATTACCGAATTCCGTTTTGGATGCTGCAATTATTTTTTGAATATCAAACCAAGCAGCAGAATTGTTTTTAGAGATCGATTTTTTGAATTCAGCCTTTAATGGCATTGGAGTTTGTTGAATTAAGTTTTCTACATTTACTTTTGAAGTAGTCAACATTACCGCTCCATTTTTCATTCCGATATAAAGGTTCTCGAGCAGATTGTCTTTTTCAAAATGAATGGTGTAATATCCATTGGTCAATTGATAATCGGTAGCGGTAAATTTACTTTTATTCAAAGGAAGCTGAAGCAATTTGTTGACGAATGACTCATTTCTGGTATTCATAAGAAATGTAAAGTCGGGCTGTATTTCATCTTTGATGCCTTTGGTTTCTATTTGTTGATAATCTTCATTATAATCGATGTTCACGAAATCTCTCTGTACTTTTTTTAGATCATGAAGCACAAAAATTGCGTTACCAGGAATGAGGTCTGCTATGGCTTTTTCGTCCAAAAATAATGCAACGGCATCAATCAAAACATCAGCTTCATTGCCGCTGGCGTCTTTTGTGTAGGATTGGTAAACAGAATTCAAAGTGTTTTTTAAGACTTTGTATTCGTAGTTCATAATGGCTTGTGTGTCCATCGCAATGGAGTAATATCCCAAAACATTGTTGCCTATATAATTCAATAGGTTTTTGTCAATTTTTGAATCACATATTTCCTGATACGATTTTTTTGTTTCTTCATTTTTGGGTGTCATAACCTGATTCAATCTAATTCTGTCTTTTTCAAAATAACCATTCATATCGAAATTACTGTTTAGGATTCCGTTTTTGTAAATCCCCACTAAAGCAGAATTTGATCCTAAAATACTTGAATACAATTGGTTTGTTAATGCATCCAAATCGGCAAAAATATAAAAGTCAGATTTAGGGTTGTTGTTTTTAAAAACAGCAGAACTTGCTACTGTAGTTTCTGTTTTGGAATCGAAAGCTTCTTTGAAAATCATATCAACAACAGGACTGATTTTTAATCTTTCGATAGAATCTGTTTTTCTTAATTCGAGTTCCAATAATTTTCTATTGGTTTCTTCCAATTCGGCATTAGCTTTTTCTTGTGCAGCATAAATTTCTTCTTCGGTAGGCTCAATAATTTTTGGTTCTTCAGTTACTTTTTTGGATTTCTTTCCCTTCTTGCTCTTTCCTGTTTTTGCTTTTTCATTCTTTTCAGGATCAGGAGTTGGTTTTATTTGTTCAGAAGCATAGGCTGGTGCAACTGTAGTATAGTCAATTGCTAAGGTGTCTACAAGAACGCCTGTTGTATCCATACTTGCTAAATCAGCGTATGGTTCTGTTTCGTTGTAAATGTTTTTATTAGGTTTAGAATATGTGGCATTCACCAAAATAGCAAATTTGTCATTCCAAGCCAAATGATGCGTTTTTGAAGTAGCTACACTATTGTAAGTCCCTTGTTTTTTTACTTTAAGAGTGTCTCCATATTTAGCTTGAACCAATTTTTCGAACATCGCAGCATTATTTAGCGGAAGCAACACAACATAACTCATCACAGAGTCTTTGTTGATGAAATATTGATAGTGTTTGTTGGTTAGGTCAATGCCCGTTTGACTTAAATCCTTTGGTAAAAATTTTAATTGTTTTTTCAATAACTCTTGCATCCAAGGATATTCCTGAATGGTTTTGATTGCTACTTTGTCGTTGAGGTTTTTTCCGTTAAAGCACAAAGCAAAAGGAGCATTGTCTGGAACTTTGTTGGCTAAATCCTGAGAATATATATTTATGGAGAAACAGATGACAAGGAGTAGGAAAAGATTTTTCATGTCTATATTTAGTTGAGTGTGATTGTATTTTCGATTTTTTCGTTTCCGTTAATTACATTGATTACGGAACCGTTAAGTTTGATAGCTTTATTGCTTTTGGACGTCACTGCATTTTTGTTCGAAAAGGATTTGATGGTCGAATCAAATTTGTAAACAGATGTGTATTTGGCGTTTTGGAAAACTTCTTTATCGGCCTTTTCCAATTTATCGTATAAGGTTTTTATTGGCACTTTTTGGCTTCGAATAAACTTTTTGTCATTAAAAGTAAAATAATCAGTGGCAATTGTTGGGCTTATTTTTTTGCTGTTTTTTAATTTTAAAAAAACCGCATTGAGATTGGTTATTTTTTGAAAATCTAAATCAATTGCAAATATGTAATTAGTTAAGTCGATATTCGTTTTTACATTGGAAATTCCAGTGGTATTTTGTGCAAGTGCTTCTAGTTTGGCGGCTTCATTTTTGATTTCCTCTTTAGAAGGAATGGTATAGCCGTTGATTTTTTGCATTTTTAAAACCGAATTGATTTTAGTTTTGCTTTGGCTAAAATTAATTACAAAATTAAAATGCCCCGATCCGTCGTCTTTCATTTTCACTTCTTCAATTACTTCAAAGCAACTTTGGAACAAAAAGACAAAACACAATAAGGGTATAAAATAAAAATTTTTCATTGTATGTTTTGTTACGAGGTTTTTAGGTCATTACCTGTAATCAATGGAGCTACAAAGGAAAGGATAAAATTTCTCTTTTAGATTTATTTAACACGTTTTTTATCCTATTTATTTGATTTTAATCGATTTTTCGGGAGCTTTAAAAGTGAGTTTTAGCCATAGAAAACCTAATGTTCCAGATAAAAATGAGGCGATTAAAATAGCGATTTTTGAAAAAGTAATAACTTCTTCACCATCATTTTTAAAAGCCAATAGGGTAATAAAAATTGACATCGTAAATCCTATTCCTCCTAGCATTCCTGCCCCTAAGATATTTTTCCATTTTAGATCTCTAGGTAATTTACTAATGCCTAAACTCACGGCAAGAAACGAAAACAGCAAAATTCCTAGCGGTTTCCCAACCACAAGACCCAAAATAATTCCTATTGAATTTTCATGACTCAATCCTTCATACCAGTCAGAGTTAATTGCAATGCAGGTATTGGCGACGGCAAATAGAGGAAGGATAATAAAGGCTACAGGTTCGTGAAGAAAATGTTGTAGTTTATAGGAGGCCGTTTTTTTTCCACCATCTCCAAACGGAATTACAAAGGCCAATAATACACCAGTAATAGTGGCGTGGACACCAGAGTTCAACATAAAATACCACATAAAAACACCACCAATTAAGTATGGAGCCAGGTGATGCACTTTGCGTCGATTTAAGATAAATAAAAGGCCCAAGATGATAAAAGCATAGAGCAAGTTGTCAAAAGCAATAGTTTGAGTATAAAATATAGCAATGACAAGGATAGCGCCTAAATCATCTATTACTGCAAGAGCGGTCAGGAATATTTTTAATGAGGCTGGGATTCGACTGCCCAATAACGATAAAACACCGATGGCAAAAGCAATATCGGTAGCCATTGGAATTCCGGCTCCGTTTTGGGTTTGCGTACCATAATTCAATGCCAGAAAAATTCCGGCAGGTACAATCATTCCGCCCAAGGCTCCAAAAATAGGAAGTATGGCGTTTTTGATGTTAGCCAATTCACCGTGATACATTTCGCGTTCCAATTCTAAGCCAATCAATAAAAAGAAAATAGTCATTAACCCGTCATTAATCCAATGTGTAATAGAATGATGTCCAATTTCGGTGTTCCAAAAAGCGATATATTCAGTTTGAATTAATGAGTTAGCCAGTAATAAAGAGACTACTGTTACAAAAAGAAGCAATAGACCACTTGCTTTTTCACTTTGAAAAAATGCAGTAAATGTTTTGGTTAATTTCATCTTTATATTTCGCTTTAAAAGTAAATGGCTAATTTAAGCATTGTAGGTTAATTATTCTGGGTTCAAACCATAAACCATGATTTTTTAATTAATTTTGAAACTCTAATTTAGCAATCCTTTTATATGGACATCAAAATCCTTCATATTGACAGCAATAATCCCATACTTTGGGAACAACTGGAACAAGCAGGTTTTATCAATCACGCCGATTTTACTTCTTCTAAACAAGAAATCGAAGCCAAAATTCAAAATTATCAGGGAATTGTTATTCGAAGCCGTTTTAAAATTGACAAAGAGTTTCTGGATAAAGCCACTAATCTGCAGTTTATAGCTCGAGTAGGAGCTGGGTTGGAAAGTATTGATTGCGATTATGCAACTTCCAAGAATGTCGCGTTGATAGCTGCTCCCGAAGGGAACTGTAATGCGGTTGCCGAGCATACTTTGGGAATGATACTGTCCTTGTTCAACAAATTGAATATTGCCGACAGTGAGATTCGTTCTGGCGAATGGAATAGAGAAAAAAATAGGGGACATGAACTCGACGGTAAAACAGTTGGAATCATTGGATATGGTAATATGGGAAAAGCTTTTGCCAAAAAACTTCGTGGTTTTGACGTGGAAGTATTGTGTTACGACATCAAAGAAAATGTTGGAGATGCAAACGCAAGACAAGTTTCACTTGAGGAATTGCAGAAAAAGACAGATGTATTGAGTTTACACATTCCATGGACACCCGAAACCGATAAGATGGTAAATTTGGATTTTATTAATGCTTTCGCAAAAGATATTTGGATTATCAATACCTCCAGAGGTAAGAATATCATCACTGCCGATCTGGTTACCGCCATGAAAACCGGAAAAGTTCTCGGGGCAGGATTGGATGTTTTGGAATATGAGAAATTATCTTTTGAAACATTATTTCAAGATAAAAACACGCCAGACGCTTTTCAGTATTTATTGGATGGCAGAAAAGTGATATTAACTCCACATATTGCTGGTTGGACCTACGAAAGCCACGAGCGATTGGCACAAGTGATAGTAGACAAAATTAAAGCATTGTATGGGAGAAATTAAAGTTGTAAGATTTTTAATGGTCTAAAAAATAGTATTTTGTGATATTTTTTATAATTTAGTCCATAACAAACAAACAAACAATAAATTATAAGTTATGGAAAACAAACCGGAAGAAACTTGGAATACGCCCAAGAGTCCAATACCAACATTCAACGTAGACCCAGTTGTGGTATTAATTTTAAGTTTTTTGACCTGTGGATTGTATTTAATCTATTGGAATATTAAAGCGGCAGAAGTATTAAATGCAGTTTACGAAAAAGAAATTATTTCTCAACCAATTGCCATTTTTGCGGGTTGTTGTTATCCAGTAAATGCTTATTTCTTTTATTTGGTGGGTAAAGATGGTTTGCCGGCTGTTCATAAAAGAGTTGGATTGCCAACGAAAGACGATTCTGTGCTTTTATTAGTTTTGGGATTGTTATTTCCAATGGTTGCAGCAATGATTGTACAAAGCGAAATCAATAAATTGTATTCATAAAAATGAAACGAGAACGTAAAATACTCGGAATTATAGGGGCTGTAATAACCCTTATAATTCCGTTTTTTTTAATGTTGAATAACAAGAATAATCATCTTGAAACGGATCAGTCTTTATGCCCTTTCAAAATGCTTACAGGTTTCCCTTGTCCAGGTTGTGGAATAACTAAGTCATTGGTTTATTTCTATGAGGGAGATCTTTATAAAAGTTTATATTATCATATTTTAGGCCCTTTTGTAGTTCTTTTTTGTGTGGTAACAATACTTGTTCTGTTCGCAGAATTAATTACAAAAAAGGAATATTTTAATGGAATTTTATACAATAAAAAATTAGCCTACGTTCTGGCTTGTTTTTTGATTTTTTATCAAATAGTGAGAATAACCTATTTCGTAGAAAACAATACATACGATTCCATTTTAAAAGAATCCATTTGGAAATAAAAAAAAATTAAAATAAACGGCCCCCAAATTGTGTTTAACTTTTTGGGGGCTGTTTATTTTTAGATTGTACACAAAAGTTTATTTTAATATTTCGTTGTGTAATTTTTACAGACGTAATGCGTTTTTTATTAAATGAGCGTTAGATATACTTGTATAAAATATTTTGAGACTTAAATTAGATTCCCTAAAAACATTTTAGGATATTTGGTTTTTATTGTCAAAATGGAATAATTTTTGTCATATCAAAATCTGTTAAATCGAAAAATAGTAATAAGCCCCAAAACTAATAAAGAATGATTAAAAAAATTTCCATCGGACTTTTAATTCTAACACTGTCCACTTCTTGTGTTTCCAAGAAAATCTACAATGATCTCGAAAATCAATTTGCCAATCTAAAAAAGGAAAACAGAGCCATTTCTGATGAAAATACGGCTTTATTGGCTTCCAAAAAACAATTGGAATCAGAGAAAGCCACTTTGCAAAGCAAATTGGATGAAACCAACTCCAATTTGGCCAAAGTTCAAGCTGATTATGAAGCTGCCAAGAACAAAATGAAAGTGATGCAAGATTCGTACGGTGCTTTAGAAAAAAACAGCAACGAAGCATTGGAAGCCAATATGAAAAAGAATCGCGATTTATTGGCACAATTGGATGCTAAAGCGAAAGCATTGGCATTGGAACAAGAAAAATTGAATGCAAGCAGCCAACGTTTGAAAGAGTTGGAAGATTTAATTGCGGCCAAAGAAGCCAGCATGAAAAAACTAAAAGAAACACTTTCTAAGGCTTTAAATGGTTTTGAAGGGAAAGGTTTGACAGTAGAACAAAAAAACGGAAAAGTTTATGTTTCTATGGAAAATAAATTGCTTTTCAATTCAGGTAGTTGGGCTGTAGGTGTTGAAGGTAAAAAAGCGGTTGTTGAAGTAGGGAAGGTATTGGGTGACAATCCTGATATTTCGGTATTGATAGAAGGACATACCGATAATGATCCGTATGAAGGTTCTGGACCAATTGCCGATAACTGGGATCTTTCGACCAAAAGAGCAACTGCTATTGTTACTATTTTGGGTGAAAACAAGAAAGTGAACAAGCAAAATTTAACAGCAGCAGGAAGAAGTGAATATTCACCATTAGCAAGCAATAGTACAGCTGAAGGAAAATCTAAAAACCGTAGAATCGAAATTATTTTGACTCCAAGATTGGACGAAATTTCTAAAATGTTGAATGAGTTTTAGGAAGAAGGTACTAAGGTGCAGAGAAGCTAAGACTCTAAGTTTAGAAAAGGTTCACGTGAAAACGTTGAACCTTTTTTTATTGAAATAAAGATTTTTTTGAATAGACTACAGCTTTAGCTGGAGGAGAGAAATTTGGATTAGTCAACAGGCTTCAGCCAAACATTTTAGATATTTTGGCTAAAGCCTTTTCATAATGTTTCTTTTTTTATTCCTCCAGCTAAAGCTGGAGGCAATTCAAAAAATGCTGTTTGTCTAAAATGCTAAACGATAAATTAATTTTATCTTTGCTTCAAATAAAAACTTAGCCACTTAGCGCCTTAGTATCTTAGCCACTTAAAAACATGAAATACACTACTTTACCGAATACCGATATAAAAGTCAGTAGAATATGCCTAGGAACAATGACCTTTGGGCAACAAAACACCGAATCCGAAGGACATGCGCAAATGGATTATGCACTCGAAAAAGGTGTCAATTTCTTTGATACTGCCGAGATGTATTCTATCCCAGGAAAGAAAGAAACCTATGGAAGTACTGAAAAAATCATTGGATCTTGGTTCAAGAAAACTGGAAAAAGAGAAGAAGTAGTTTTGGCTTCTAAGATTGCAGGCCCAAACCCAATTTTTGGTTATATGCGTGAAAAATTAGATTTTTCGCCTGCCAGTATTCAATATGCACTGGATAATAGCTTACAACGTCTTCAAACAGATTATTTGGATCTCTATCAAATGCATTGGCCAGAACGCAAAACTAATTTTTTTGGACAGCGTGGTTACAAAGTTCAAGATGACGCTTGGGAAGACAATATTTACGCTGTTCTAGAAGCGTTGGATGGTTTTGTAAAAGCTGGGAAAATCAAACATATTGGAGTTTCAAATGAGAATCCTTGGGGAATGATGCGTTTCCTGGAAGAAAGTAAATACAATAATTTGCCAAGAATCAAAACCATTCAAAATCCGTATTCGTTGCTGAACCGACTTTTCGAAAACGCTTCTGCCGAAGTTTGTCTTCGTGAGAATGTGGGATTATTGGCGTATTCACCTTTGGCTTTTGGAGTTTTATCTGGAAAGTTCTTAACTGGTGAGTCTCATCCTAATGCAAGATTGAGTTTGTTTCCACAGTACTCGAGATACAGCAGTGCAAAATCAACCGAGGCAACAAAACTGTATCAGGAAGTGGCCCACAAACATGGTTTGACATTAACTCAATTGGCTCTGGCTTTTGTACAACAGCAGCCTTTTATGACGAGTTCAATTATTGGTGCTACTACAATGGAACAGCTCAAAGAAAATATAGATACAATTCAGGTAACACTGACCGAAGAAATTTTAAAAGATATTGACGCCGTTCAGGCTATTATTCCTGATCCGGCACCTTAATCTTGATGTGAATATTTTTATAATAACCCAGTTAGAGTTCAAAGATCTGACTGGGTTATTTGTTTATAAATTCTCTATAACCTGATCCTTAGGGTATCTCACTTTGTAACTAATCCTAATTTTCTTGGTTTCATTCGGTTTCATTTGCAATTGCCAGGTTAGAATTCCTGTTTCCAGGTTTACTTTAGCATTGTCACTTTGCAGTAATTCAATTTCGATGTCTTTATTCGAGCTTAATGGATATTGGTCTTTCAATAACATTTCAATCGCTTCTTTCTTGTTGTTTCTAATAGTGATATCAAAGGTGAAAGTTTGCTCTTTTTTGGAAGATAAAAACTTGGTTCCCGATTGATCCACAACTTTCTCTCGTTTGATGGTCACTTTTTTATCGCGACCCATACTCAAACTCAAAGTGTCACTTGTTTGACTCGGTTCGATGAACGTTTTACCAACATACATGCCTTCAAAAATGATATTGGCTTCACCTCTCAGCAAGTTATATTTGCTGTAATCGGCAATTTGAGCCAGTAAAAACGCATCTTTTTCTGCTTTTGGGACAGCATAAAATTTATAAGATGCAGGAAGCTTGATTTCTTTTAGCGAGACACTGTGCACTTTTCCATTTGATAAAATATCATAAGGTATGTCTATATCAAAGGAGACGTTCAGTTGGTTTTCGGATACTGTTGTATAGTTTGAAATTGATGATTCTGATTGCATAATTGGTTGTGCGTCCATTTCTTCGTTAGCAATTTGAACTCCTGCAACTCTTCCTTGTAATTGATTTGAAACTCCCTTTTTCTTAGAGCCATAGCCAACTACAACTACTTCTTGTAATCTGTCATTTGTTCTATAGTTTAAGAACCAAGAACTTAACAATGGTGCTTGATTGTTTTGATTGGGGATACCGCTGGACAAAGTCAGTTTTACTTTTTTCCAATCTATTCCGGTGTTTTGAATTACTTGTGCTTTATACATCATATTGATTGGGGCAGTTACGCTTTCTGTACGTAAGTCATAGAAAGGAGTCCATGAAGCATTATTAGATAAATAAGTAATGTCTAATGGAACGGGTCCAGCCAAATTATTCATCACCTGAACGATCAGTTTTCCAGATGAGGTTTTCTCTTCGTTACTAGTGTTGACTTCAAGTTTGTGGTTTAATCGGTTAAGAGTCTCATTCAGTTTTTGTTCTTTTTCGGTTAACGTATTTATGGTATTGGCGATTTCGGTCTGTTTGGCTTTGTAATAATCGACCATTTTCATTAATTCCATCACATTTAACCCTGAATTTACGCCTGAAACTTGTTGGTTTTTATCTAAAAGAGCCAGTGTTTTGGTTTCCGAATTTTTGGCATTGCCTACTTTTAAAATCTCTTTTTGTACCAAAAAAATACTGTCTTTTACTTTTTTTAAGGCGGGCGATTTTAAATCTATTTCATATTCCGAAACATAATCATTGGTGAATTGAACAGAAAGTACCGTTACAGATGCTGGCGCTCCTATTTGAACCGAATTTTCATTTAGGTCAACTGCCACATTTTTGATTACGATTTCACTGGTACCTAATGGCAAATTTACAGAAGTGGTTTGCGAAATCTCCGCAGCATTAAAATATACTGTTGCTGCTTTTACTTTAGCAGTCGTGAAAATTGGTTTTTGTGCGAAAGTTATGGCTGTAGCCAATAAAAGGGCGGATAGTATTGTTTTTTGAAACATAAGGAGGTGTTTAATTTTTATATGATAAGCATTACAAATAACGTATTTTTTGAACCATATAAGTCATCGAAACAAAAAATATTGACTTCAAATTAACTTATATGGTTAACAATTTTTTTATGGTTCTACCGAATAACCTTTTGCTTTTGCCAAAGTGACAATAGAAGTGTTTATGGCATTTCCTAAATCGTCTTGTGATTTTGTTTTTTTAGCTTCGGAGTCTATATATTGTTGGCGTTTTTTAGCCAAATCGCCAATTTCTTTTTGAATAGTTTCTCTTTCTTTGGCTTTTTGGGTAACAATTACCTCTACTTCGGCTTCCGATTTGTTTTGAAGTTCCGTTGGCAATTCCTCTTTTTTAAGTTTTGCAATGGCCTTTGGATCCTCTTTTAATCGGTCAACAAGATCCCAACTTTCATTTTTATATACCGCTTTGGATTTGCTTACGGCACGTTCGGCATAATTGGCAGATGAAACTTTTTGTGCATTTTTGTCTTGTGCTTCTTGGTTCATTTTTTTGGAAGAACCCTTAGCTCCGTAGCCAATATAAGTGGTATTTATTTTTACATTGCATTTGGATATTTGATCGTCATAAGGCGTTGATACGTATTGTATAGATAGGTTTGAATCAATGTTGAAGTATTTCCCTTTTCCATAATCGGCACCGTCTTTCCAAAAGGTATTAATACCTTCCATACTGCTTCCACAGAAAATAGTGTTCACATAAATATCGTTTTTCATCGCATCGCTTATGGCTTCTTTGTAGTTTATTCCGCCTTGATTGAAAGCTTCATTTCCTGCAATGTAAATGAGTTTCATATTGGTGCTTTCTTTTTCCCATTGCAATTTCTGAGTTGCATCTTGAATTACCGCACCGCAGTATTCGTTACCGCCGTTGGTTTTTAAAGCAAATAATTTTTCGGAAATCAAGTCCAAGTCGGTGGTGAGAGGCGTTACTTGTCGAATGTAATTGGATTGTTGAGCCAATCCATCGTTGCCATATTCATACAAGGCAATTTCGATATCGGGAGTTTTACCAGAGTATTTGAGCGTAGTCAGCGTGTTTACTATATTCCAAAGCCTAGATTTGGCTTGGTCGATTAATCCGTCCATACTGTTGGAAGTGTCCAATAAAAGAGCGACTTGAATTTTGTTGTTTTCTGATGTTTTTGGTTTTTCAGTTGTATCATTGTTGATTGGTTTCGCATTCGAAGAATTACAGCTAGCGAAAGCCATTGTAGTTGCCAAAAGCGCCGAGATAAATAGAGTCGATTTCATAATTTCTAGTTTTTAAGGGTTGATTACAGATCAAACTTAGAAACTTAAAACACCCCTTTTTTGGACAAATGGTGAAACGGCCTTTTCACTTGGTGAAACGAGTTGTAAAAGGAGTATAAAATACTTTACTTTACATTGATGATTTTTTTGGAAGTTGCTAAGACTCTAAGAGGCTAAGATTCTAAGTGTTTTAGATATTAAAAAAGCAAAATCTCTTCCTCTAGCCCCGATAGAAGAGGAAATCCTTATAAGCCGGGGTTCGGCTTATAAGATTGTAACGGAAAGCGGGACTAATGCTGATAAAAAGCAAAATCTTTCTGCTCCAAATCATTATTAATAATCATAGTAACTTAGAGACTTAGCATCTCAGAAACTTTAAAAAAAAATGCGTTTACTAGTTATACATATTTTCATCCTTTTTACGCTGTTATTGTTTCCTTTTGGAGCGATGGCTCAGGATTCTTTGCCCAAAAGCAAATCGGCACCTTCTAAAATGAAAATGGTGACCAAAGATTTGAAAAAGTCTTTGGAGATAAATGATGAAGCTCAAATTGCCCAAAATTATGAACGGTTGGCCAATGAGTTTCTCAATAAAGGTGATAATGCAAAAGCCGAAGAATATTTCAAAAAAGCAATCACGAGTTACACTAAATTAAAGTTGGTGGACGACAAAACCCGTGTGACCAGAAGCCTTGCCAAAGTTCAAGAATCGCAGAAAGACTATAAATCGGCAATTAAGAGTTACGAAGTGGCCGGTGAAATAGCTGAAGACAAAAGTCTTGAAAAAATTAATTCGAATGATGCCAATCGCTTGCGTTCTGTGGCGAGTCCTGCTGCTCAAATGGGTTATGTCAATTCGAATATTGAGTTGTTTAAAAAGGAAAAGAAAGAGGAAGAAGTCTCTGCAGCTTATGTCCAAAAGGCTGAAAATTCACTGCAGCAGAAAAACAAGGAAGTTGCTATAGAGAGTTATACTAAAGCGCTCGCTTACGCAAAAGGAAAACCGGCAACGATCATCAAAATCAATAATGAAATTGCTAAGGTTTACGCTTCAGACAATCAGTTTGATAAAGCAATTGGTATTAACGAAAAGCTTTTGGCGGAAGCGATAACCAAACAGGATTTTACTACACAGATTAAGCAATTGCAATCATTATCGGCTCTGTATTTCAAAAAAGAAGACCCGAATAAAGCGATTACAGCTTTGAAAGAAGCTTTTGATTTGGCGTTGGAGAAAGGAAATTCAGCTGAAGCGAAAAAGAGTTTGGTTTCCTTAACTCAGTATTACAATGGAAAAGGGAATAACAAAGAAAGCTTGGCTTTATACGACCAATTTCTTCAAAATTTTGACCAATTAGTAAAATCCGATACGACTTTGATTGATACTAAAGTGTTTCAGGTTAGTGAAGATAAAATTCGCCAATTGGAAAAAGAGAAATCGTTGAAAGACGAGCTAATCACAAAAACAAATACCTTCAATTACTTTCTTTTGGGTTCGATTGGGTTGCTTTTATTGTTGTTTTTGTGGATTGTAAAAACGCTTTTCTCGATTAAAACCAAAAACAAAGAAATTGCATTGCAGTCGCTGCGCCGCGAAATGAATCCGCATTTTATTTTCAACAGTCTCAATAGCGTTAATCAGTTTATAGCCGAAAACAAGGAGCGCGAAGCCAATAAATACTTGACTTCCTACTCGAATTTAATGCGGAATACGATGGAGAATTCCAACAAGGATTTCATTACCTTGGATAACGAATTGGAACAATTGAAAAAATATTTGGAATTGGAGCATTTACGTTTTCAGGATAAATTTGATTTTAAAATTAGTGTTGACCCAGAATTGGATGCCGAAAGAACGATGGTTCCCAATATGATTATTCAGCCTCATTTGGAGAACGCCATTTGGCATGGATTACGTTATTTGGATATTAAAGGACTACTGCAATTGCAAGTTCAGCTTGCTAACGGTAAAGTGGTGATTCGTATTGAAGATAACGGCATTGGTTTGACCAAAAGCCAAGAGCTAAAAACAAGCAACCAAAAAGCGCATGAATCGCGGGGAATGAGCAATACGAAAGAGCGCATTAGTCTACTGAATGAGCTGTATAAAAAGAATATTACTTTTCAGATTTCAGAGAAAGCCTTTCCGGAAACGGGAACTACAGTCGAAATTGTTTTTCCATTAATTGATAAAATAGGATGAATTTTCAAAAGATAAAAAGCGTTATTGTCGAAGATGAATTGGCGGCCCGTGAAGTGCTCAAGAATTATTTGAGCAAATATTGCCCGCAAGTGGAGGTTATTGGCGAAGCTCAAAATATAAAAGAAGCGGTTCCGTTGTTGCATGAATTACAGCCACAGTTGGTTTTTTTGGATGTTGAAATGCCTTTTGGAAATGCTTTTGATGTTCTCGAAGCCTGTAAAGATTTGCATTTTGAGACTATTTTTGTAACGGCTTTTTCGGAGTATTCTTTGAAAGCCTTGAATCAAAGTGCAGCTTATTATTTGCTGAAACCCATTAGCATTGAAGAATTAATCGTGGCAGTAAACAAAGTGCATCATCAAATTCTTAACCATGAGATTTTTAACAGAAACAAAATAATCGTAGAAAATTTTCAGGAACCAAAACCTGAAAAGCAACAGGTAATTTTGCCAACATTGGAAGGTTTTGAAGTCGTAAAAATGGAAGAGATCGTTCGTCTTCGAGGCAACGGTAATTTTACCGATTTGTATCTCAATAATGGAAACAAGAAAATGGCGTGTCGTTTTTTAAAGCATTTCTCAGAAATCTTGCCCTTGCCTTTTATCCGAGTTCACAAATCCCATATCATCAATTTGAACTGCGTGAAATCATATAATAAAGGCGGTATTATAACCCTGAATGATGGTACTGAAATTGAGGTTTCCCCAACGTATAAAGAGGAATTTTTGAGGAATTTTAAGTAATTGGGTTAGATTTTACCACATAGAAACATAGAATTTGTAGTATTTGAAAAGAGTTGATAAGCGTTTCACTTTTCACATAGCCTATCTATGTGAAAAAATAGACCTATTTCTATTCATTCTTTAATGATTTGCTATTAAATCTATGTTTCTACGTGGTTAATTTTTTTTAGTGATAGTTTAAAAATCAAACTCTTCTTTTACCGATGTTGAATCAATAACAGTTGTATCTTTTACTTTGATATTCAATAAAGAATGCGCACGACCAGTAAGTGTTATTGGAGCGGACAGTCCAATAGTGTCTTCGGGTACCAATAAACCGCGACGAAACATAAGGTTTCTCAAGAAAGTTTGTTGCTTAGTAGCGTAGGCTTTTTGCAAACCTTCCTGGTCAAATTGCCACATGAATTTTTTTGGTTTTGGGATAATCGTAGCTAGGAACAGACATTCTTGTACATTCAAATCGGCTGGTCTTTTCTGGAAATAAAATTCTGCAGCTTCACCAATTCCATATATGTTCGGACCCCATTCGATAATGTTGAAATATACCTCGAGCATACGCTGTTTGCTTGTGATTCGGTTGTTTTCAATGATATACACCAATAGGATTTCTTCCAGTTTTCTTGATAAGGTTTTTTCTCTGGTAAGGAATACGTTTTTAACCAATTGCATACTTATGGTACTCGCGCCACGAGAGAATTTTTTGGTACGGATATTTTTAAGAATAGATTGTTTGAAGGCTTCGTTTATAAAACCGCGATGCGACATAAATGAAGGATCTTCGGAGGTCAAGACACATTTTTGCAAATACGGTGAGATTTGGTCCAAAGGCGTGTAATACGGATTGCTTGTGCCAACAAATACTGGACGTTGTGGTACGCCTTTATCAATTGCTCGATAGGTAAATTCTCCGTTCAATTTGGCAAGGTCTATATTTCCGTATTTGGTTATGTTTACATTTTGTTTGTTTACGTTACTCTTGAAAACAATGGTACTCGGCTTGTTTTTATTGAACATGAAATCCAATTTATAATCAAAATCTCCCGTGGCTTCCATGCCTTGAAAGTGGGTAAACAATCCATCGGGAAGAGAAGTGATGAAATCCTGTGTCTTCATTTTTGGAGTGGTGATTTTGAACCTATAAACCGTATCTTCTTCCGTGTTATAGGAAAGGTAAGGGTGTATTTTTATTTTGTTGAACTGGAAAGTTGAACTACTATCGATCGAAATAAAATCGGAACCCAATAGGAAACGGAAATCAAACCTGGCATTTTTGATGTTTACGTCTTTATTGGCAATTCGTTTGTGATTTACTTTTAAATTGGTAATCGAACTGTAACCGTCAAAGTGTAATTCACCGTGACTCATATCAATATTTTGAACATTGAAACGAATGGAGTCAAAACTGGCTTTTAGATTGTAACGTTCGTCAAAATAGGGCACTTTGATAGCGCCAGTGTCAATGTTAAAAAAATGCAGATCTCCCTTTTTGTTTCTTGGGTCTGCCATTCCATTAATTCTCCATCGTTGTGCAAAAGTATTGGTCTGAACCTCTATGGATGATTCCAGTTTGGTTTGGTATAAAGTTAGTTTTTTGAATTTTACAGTCGCCTTTTTTCCATTGTCATCGAGTTTGAATACTAAATTTTCCAGAGTCATGTCTGTTGGGACTAAATTGAGGACTTTGGAGATAATGCGATAGGCAAATTCGGCGTAATCTCTTTTATTGGTTGTCTTTGGTTCGTTTTTATCTCTTTTCAAGAAAGCACCAAAGTTTTTGATATTCCCTTTTTTGGTTAATTGAACATAGCCATTTTTTATTTCAAGAGTTCCGAGCTGAACATCGCCAATTAGTAATTTCCATAAATTGACGCTTGTCTTTATTCGTTCAATTTTAAAAATCGTGTCTAAGTTGTGGGGAGCAAGCGAGATTTCTTTTAATTCTATTCCTGAAACACCATCAAAGGAAGCTTTTTTGATGGCAAATTCACTATTGTATTCCAGTTTCATTGTTGCCGAAGCCTTGTCGATGGCCTGATCCAAAAGCTCGTCCCTAAATACAAGAAAACCAATTAAGAGTATAGCAATAACTATCCCAAGTATTTTGGACGCAAGTAGTAACTTTTGTTTGTTAGTTCTCATATATAAAAGGAAAAGAAGTCTTTTTTTAAATAATGTTTTATCCAAACAATTGGCTGGCAACATCTTCAATTTTGGCTACCAATTGGATTTTTATTCCAGTGTTTTTTAAGGCGATTTTATTGTATTTAGATACAAAAATAGTCGAAAATCCCAATTTTTCGGCTTCTTGAATGCGTTGATCCACTCGGTTCACAGGACGAATTTCACCTGAAAGTCCGACTTCGCCAGCAAAACAAAAATCTTTATTTACTGGAATGTCTTCATTAGACGATAAAATGGCGGCCACAACAGCTAAATCTATGGCGGGATCGTCTACTGATATTCCTCCGGTTACATTGAGGAAAACATCTTTGGCGCCAAGCCTAAAACCAGCTCTTTTTTCCAAAACGGCTAAAATCATATTCAGTCTTTTGGCGTTGTAACCTGTGGTACTTCTTTGTGGAGTTCCGTAAACTGCGGTACTTACCAACGATTGTATCTCGATCATCAAAGGGCGCATACCTTCAAGCGTAGTAGCGATGGCAGTTCCTGATAATTCTTCATCCTTGTGTGAAATTAATATCTCAGATGGATTGGATACTTCTCGCAATCCACTTCCAAGCATTTCGTAAATTCCAATTTCGGCAGTTGATCCGAAACGGTTTTTTAACGATCTCAAAATACGGTAGACATGATTACGATCGCCTTCAAATTGAAGTACCGTATCGACCATGTGTTCTAAAATTTTGGGACCTGCAATAGTTCCGTCTTTGGTAATATGCCCAATTAAAATTACTGGAATATTGGTTTCTTTGGCAAATTTGATTAATTCAGCAGTAGTTTCCCTAATTTGGGATATACTTCCTGCGGTCGATTCTATATAATCGGTATGCAAAGTCTGAATTGAATCGATTATGACAATTTCGGGCTGAATGGCTTCAATTTGTTTAAAGATATTCTGGGTTTTGGTTTCGGTAAGGATAAAGCAATTGTCTCCGTTTGGAGTAATGCGTTCTGCACGCATTTTGATTTGCTTCTGACTTTCCTCTCCAGATACGTATAAAGTTTTGTAAGGTAATTTTAAAGAAATTTGCAATAAAAGGGTACTCTTTCCAATTCCAGGTTCACCACCTAAAAGGATGAGAGACCCAGGTACGATTCCGCCACCAAGTACTCTATTGAGTTCTCCGTCGGTGGTATCCAATCGGATTTCTTCGGTGCTGTCAATTTCATTGATTCGTAAAGGTTTTGGTGCTTTACTGGTGGTAGTTGATTCACTTTTCCAAGCAACTTTTTCCTGTTTTTGTATAATTTCCTCAGCAATAGTGTTCCATTCTTTACAGGAATTGCACTGTCCTTGCCATTTGGCATATTGTGCACCACAATTCTGGCAAAAAAAAGTCGTCTTAACTTTGGCCATTATTATTGTTTTTTTTCTTCTGAAACAGGAGTGTCTGTTGGGGTATCAGTTGCTGGTGCTTCTTCAATTACTTCTTGTTTTGCTTCAACATCTTGGCCTACTTTTCCTTTAATTTTTGGTTTTTTTGCAAAGGTTTTTTTCAATTCTTCGGCTTTGGCAAACATCATATCTTTTGTTAGGTCTGCAATTTCTTCTTTATTGAATCCTGACATGTAATAGCGTACAGCTCTAGGATTATCGCCTTTTCTTTCAAACATAGTTGCCAACAGATAATCTCCCAACATGCTTTTTGGGTAGTTTTTATCGGCAAGAATCGCCAATGCGTCTAATTCATTATAATCTTTGTTTTCTATAATGGCTGCTTCTATAGCTTTGAAGTCAGTAATTCGAATAGGGTTTTTTATTCCAAAGGAATTTTCAATTATATCATACTTGCTTTTTAAATAATCAACATAGCCCTCTTTGAGAGTCACTATTTTGGTGTTGTATTCTAGAACTGAAATAGGTTGAGCTGCAGCAAAAATTTGATATAAAGCTGTTGGGATAGAATGTAAGACCAGAGAAAAATGGGAGGCATCATTAAAGTTTTCAAACTTGTAGTTCAAATTAGGATTCTTAATGGCTTGGGTTTTGGAATCAAAGATTTTAATTTTTTCTTGCGTTTTTTTATCATCTCCATCTGCTGTTGATAGATAATAAAAAATGGGTTGTTTGATAGATGCTAATAAATCTGGTAAATCATTTTCCATATTTACAGGCAATTCGGGGCTTAAAGAGATATAAGCATTAAACAGCGAATTGTCCTTGTATAAAAAGAAATTTGAAAAAGCAGCTGTTATATCATGTCCCGCAATGATTTTGAAATTGGTCGTTCTATAGTCCTGTTGTATAAAAGGAATAAGCTCCAGAGATATAAAATCAAAGAAATCTACACTTTTCCCATCAGGCATTCCTGTTACTTCGTCCAAACCACAATCAATTGCCCTTTGGTTGTTTTGACCTTGGCTTATTCCTACAATAATTACTTCAGGTAAATCATCCCAATGAGATCCATAAATTAAAGTTCCCAAAAAGGGATTTAGTAAATAATCGCCATCCATTAAAATTAATAGTGGGTATCTTTTTGTTGGATTTTTTTCGTAAGAAGCTGGTAAAGAAACATAAAGTTGTCTTTTTTCTTGAAGTTTTCCAGAGTCAAAATTGATGGTTTTTATTTGTGAGAAACAAGAAATAGAAAAAATGGCCAGTAATACTACAAATAAATGTTTCATATGATAAGGGGTTGGTTGTTTATGATAAAATAGATTAGCAATATAAACAATTATTTAATGTATTGACAAAGGAGAAATGGATAAACTGCTATGTCAATGAATTGTCTTTTTCATTTGGAAAAACAATCCAGGGCTTAAACGTTTTTGCTTCTTCAAATTCTAGAGTTGCATATGAAATGATGATGATAATATCGTCTTTTTGTACTTTACGTGCAGCAGGACCATTTAAAGTAATTATCCCAGAATTTTTTTCGCCAACGATGGCGTAGGTATCAAATCGTTCTCCATTATTTATGTTAACAATGGACACTTTTTCGCCTTCTATTATGTTTGCTGCTTCTAATAATGCTTCGTCTATAGTGATACTTCCGATATAATTTAAGTCGGCTCCTGTGACTCTTACTCGGTGAATTTTTGATTTAACAACTTGAATGTGCATGGTATTTTTAATTTAATGAAATGGTATCTATTAATCGGATGTTGTTGACAAATACCGCTATGAATGCTCGATATTTTTTGTTTTTACTTTTTCGTTTGCATGTGGTAAGTGTTGCTTCATCTGCAATTTCAAAGTATTCTAAAGTAAATGTTTTGTTTTTTTCAAATTCATTTTTAACCCATTGGGTAGTTTTTTCAGCGCTATTATTTGAGAATTTTGCCTTAGCTTCGTTTAGTATTTTATAGATAATTCCAGCTTCTTCTCTTTCGTACAAAGTTAAGCGTTCATTTCGAGAACTCATAGCTAAGTTGTTGATTTCTCTGTAAATAGGACAGACAATAATCGCTACATCTAAGCGGTTTTTTTGAACCATTTTTTTGACTATTTGCACTTGCTGGAAATCTTTTTCGCCAAAATAAGCTCTGGTTGGTTTTACGATTTCAAAAAGTCGTTTTACGATGGTTCCCACACCATCAAAATGGCCTGGTCTAAACTTTCCTTCCATTTTATTTTCCAATCCATCAAAATCAAAAGATTGCGATAAGGTTTTTCCTTCATACATATCATCAACCGTTGGGGCAAAAACGATAATGTTTGAATCGATGTCGGAGATTTTTAGTATATCAGCATCCAAAGTGCGAGGATATTTTTCCAAGTCTTCCGGATTGTTAAATTGAGTAGGATTTACAAAAATACTAACAACAGTTATTTCATTTTCCTTAGTGGATTTAAGCATTAACGACTGGTGGCCTTTATGCAAAGCGCCCATTGTTGGAACAAATCCAATTGAAGAATTTGTAGTCTTTAATGTGGCTAAATAGTCTATTAAAGCCGCTTTTCCATAGAAAATTTGCATGGCAGTTTTGTTTAAATTAGGTGCAAACTTAATATTTTAGTCCATAACTGCATAAATTTTTGTAATTTTGCGTGGTTTTTATTGCCAATAATTAATCAATTTATACTATGAAAGATAAGAGGATATTATACGTATCATCTGAAGTTGTGCCTTATCTCGCTGAAAATGAGGTTTCATTAATGTCTTATGACGTACCAAAAATGATTAATGATCAAGGAGGGCAAATTAGAATTTTTATGCCAAGGTATGGAAATATTAACGAGAGAAGACACCAATTGCATGAAGTGATTCGGTTGTCTGGAATGAATTTGGTGGTGAATGATTTGGATATGCCTCTTATTATTAAAGTAGCTTCTATTCCGAAAGAAAGAATACAAGTTTATTTTATCGACAATGAAGAATATTTTAAAAGGAAAGCAACTTTTGCTGATGAAGAAGGGGTGATGTACCCAGATAATGACGAGCGTGCTATCTTTTTTGCCAAAGGAGTTGTAGAGACAGTAAAGAAATTAAATTGGGTGCCTGATATTATTCACGTACACGGTTGGATGGCTGCCATGTTGCCTGTTTACATGAAGCATTTTTATAAAAATGAAGCATTATTTTCAGATACTAAGATTGTTACCTCGGTTTACAGTCAGTCTTTTGATGGAACGTTGGATGTTGAAATGATCAATAAAGTTAGATTTGACGGTATTCCAGATGAAGCAATTTCTGAATTGGAAGTGCCAAATTATGAAAATATTATAAAAACTACTGTTCGTAATTCTGATGCTGTAATTATTGCTTCGGATGGACTCTCTCCAAGTTTAACAAAATTTATAGAATCTTCCAACAAACCTTTTTTACCTTTGAAACATAAAGAAGAATTTTCGGTAGCTTATACCGAATTCTATAAAAATATGTTGTTATAAATCAATCTTTTACGAATTAATATGCTTAAAAATTCTTTTTTTAAAACAATTCCTTTCCTTTTATTTGTTGTTCTTTTTAATTCCTGTGATAAAGAATTTAATGTTGTTGGTGAAGATCTTATAGGTGAAAATTCTTTTGATATTAAAAAAGATACCTTTAGTGTAAAAGCATATAATCAAAAACTAGGACCAATTCAATCAAATAATCTTGAGGTAAATCAACTAGGAATATACAATAACCCCTCATTTGGAACCACCACTGCAAATTTTGTTACACAAGTAACTTTAGCAACTGTAAACCCTACGATTGATAAGGTAACTGTCAAAATTAAGAGCGCAGTATTGACTATTCCTTATTTTTATGACAAAACTAAAACTGTTGTGAAGACGGATGGAAGTAGTACTTATGTTTTAGATTCTATTTACGGTAGTCCACTAAATGCCAAAATGAAACTTAGTGTGTATGAGTCTAATTATTTTATGGCCGATTTGGATCCTCTTGAACAACTTACTCAGCCACAAAAATTTTATACCGATCAATATTCTGAATTTTTTGCTCAAAAAAAACCGCAACTTTTGAATGATAGCACTAATAAGGCTGAAAATATTGAGTTCTTCTTTGATGCTGCTGAACATTCCGTGACTACTACTGGTACTAATCCGGTTACAACAAAATCACCTCCTCGAATGGAGCTGAACTTGAATAATAATTTTTTCTTGGATAAAATATTGAAAGCTCCAGATGGATCATTGGCTGATAATACTACGTTTAAAAATTATTTTAGAGGCTTGTTTTTTAATATAGAAGCGATTGATGGGACCCAAGGAAATATGGCAATGCTTAATTTTAAAGCAGGAAAAATAACAATAACATATACAGAGACTGTTGATTCAAAAGATGTAGAAAAAACGTTAGTCTTGAATTTGTCGGGGAATACGGCTAGTTTATTGAATCAAAGTAATACGAATGTCAAATATGCTAATGCTACTATTGTTGATGAGGCTGCTGATACTAATTTATATCTTAAAGGAGGCGAAGGTTCGTTGTCAGTTTTGGAATTATTTGGGCCAGATGAGCATGGAGATAAAGATACAAATGGGCCAAATGATGTGCCTGATGAATTGGATGAAATCAGAAAAAATAAATATCTTATCAATGAGGCTGATTTGATATTTTATTTAAATTCAGCTGAGATGGGAGCAAGTTATATTCCGCAAAGATTATATTTGTATGATTATACAAATAATAAAGTTTTGGTTGATTATAATGAATCTACAGTTGTTAGTTCTAATACTAAATATAATAAATATGTTTTTGGTGGAATATTAGGCAAAGACAAGGATGGTGCTTATTTTTATAAATTTAGAATTACAGGCCATGTCAGAAACCTTGTTAATTCTACAGAGTATGACAATGTTAAATTAGGATTGGTTGTTACTGAAGATGTTAATAAATCAGCTTTTTATGCGTTAAAGGATAAAACGGGTATACCATTATATGCGCCACTTGCTTCAGTTATGAATCCATTAGGAGCCATTGTTTTTGGGAATAATATTCCATCTGATAATGCAAATTATGCAAAAAGATTGAAATTCGAAATTTATTATACAAAACCTAATTAAGAGAAACTATGTGTGGAATTGTTGGATATATTGGCTATAGAGAGGCTTATCCTATAGTTATAAAGGGACTAAAAAGGCTAGAATATCGCGGTTATGATAGTGCTGGTGTGATGTTGTATGATGGTGAAGCTGTAAAATTATCTAAAACAAAAGGTAAGGTTTCAGACCTTGAAGCTAAAGCACAAAATGAAATAACTACAAATGGGACTATAGGGATTGGGCATACACGTTGGGCTACTCATGGTGTGCCAAATGATGTTAATTCTCATCCTCATGTTTCTAACTCAGGTGATTTGGTGATTATTCACAATGGAATCATAGAGAATTATGCCCCTTTAAAAGTTGAATTAATAAAGAGAGGGTATACTTTTATTTCGGATACGGATTCTGAGGTTTTGATAAATCTTATTGAAGAAGTACAGAAAAAGGAAAAATTAAAATTAGGTAAAGCAGTACAAGTAGCATTAAATCAAGTTGTTGGTGCTTATGCTATTGCTGTGTTTGATAAAAAAAATCCAAATGAAATTGTTGCAGCAAGATTAGGAAGTCCGTTGGCAATTGGTATTGGTGAAGGTGAATATTTCATTGCTTCAGACGCTTCACCATTTATTGAGTATACTTCGAATGCAGTGTATCTTGAGGATGGAGAAATGGCTAATATTAGGTTGCATAGAGCTATGAAAGTTCGTAAAATTAAAGACGATTCTATCGTTGATCCTTATATACAAGAGCTTCAGATGAATTTGGAGCAAATTGAAAAGGGAGGTTACGATCATTTTATGTTAAAAGAAATCTACGAGCAACCAAGTGTGATTAAAGATACTTACAGAGGAAGATTACATGCCAATGAAGGAATTATTCAGATGGCAGGTGTTGAAGACAACCTTGAGAAATTTTTAAATGCAGACCGTATTATAATAGTAGCTTGTGGTACATCTTGGCATGCTGGTTTGGTTGCTGAATATGTTATTGAAGAATTTGCTAGAATCCCTGTGGAAGTTGAATATGCTTCTGAATTTAGATACAGAAATCCTATTATAAACAGTAAAGATGTTGTAATTGCTATTTCGCAATCGGGTGAAACTGCCGATACTATGGCGGCTATAAAATTAGCTAAAGAACACGGTGCATTTGTTTTTGGAGTTTGTAATGTAGTAGGTTCCTCTATTTCGAGAGAAACTCATGCAGGTGCTTATACACATGCTGGGCCTGAAATTGGTGTTGCTTCGACAAAAGCATTTACAACTCAAATTACGGTGTTGACAATGATAGCATTACGTTTAGCTAAAGCTAAGGGTACTTTAACACAGTCTGATTTTCATACTTATTTGCAAGAATTGGAAATCATTCCTGAAAAAGTTAAGGAAGCATTAGAAACTAATGATAAATCTAAGGAAATTGCGGCTGTGTTTAAAGACGCACCAAATTGTTTATACTTAGGTCGTGGATATAACTTCCCAGTTGCACTTGAAGGAGCTTTAAAGCTAAAAGAAATATCATATATCCATGCTGAAGGATATCCCGCTGCTGAAATGAAACACGGGCCAATTGCATTAATTGATGAGTTGATGCCGGTTATTGTTATTGCACCGAAACAAGGCCATTATGATAAAATTGTAAGTAACATTCAAGAAATAAAGTCTAGAAGTGGAAAAATCATAGCTGTAGTAACAAAAGGGGATACTCAAGTTCGTGAATTGGCAGATTATGTAATTGAGATACCAGAAACTTCAGATGCATTATCGCCACTGATAACTACTATACCATTGCAGCTTTTGTCTTATCACATTGCTGTTATGAGAGGTTGTAATGTTGATCAACCACGAAATTTAGCAAAATCAGTTACGGTTGAATAAAGAACTGCCATATAATTTTAAAAAAAGCGAGATTTATTTCTCGCTTTTTTTTGGTTTATACTTTTTACGAAAACGTTGTAAATTTTGTGATAAATTTAATAGAAATACTAAATTGTTATGTATGCATAATATATTTTGAGAATAACTCATTATTTTATTATTAATTATGCAATATGCAAAAATATTGAATTGTTATATATTGAACTGTTTTGTTAATAATAATAATAAGTATTTTTAATTTTATTATTGATAATTAAAAAATATGTGTAATTTGGCGCCACTAACCAACAAAATTTTACCATATGAGATTGTATTTGCTTTTTTTAACATTATTCTTTTGTAGCATATCTTTTGCGCAAAATTCTATCAAAGGTGTTGTTACTGATGAAAATAGTCAACCCATTCCTGGAGCTAGTATTAAAGTAGCTGGTTCAAATGAAGGGACTACTTCGGATTATGACGGTTCTTTTGTTTTGAGTACTAAACAAACACCTCCTTTTTCTATTGATGTTACTGCAGTTGGGCATTCTTCTTCCAGTGTAAGTGTAGAAACAGTATCTCAAAAAATTAGGGTGCAGCTAAATTCAGAAGAAACGAAATTAAATGAGATTGTGGTTTCTGCTTCCAGAGCACCAGAAAGAGTACTCCAATCTCCTGTTACGATTGAGAGAATGGGGATTGCGCAAGTGAAAAGTACCACCGCTCCAACATTTTATGATGGTTTGGAAAATTTAAAAGAAGTGCAATTCAATACTAGTAGTATCTCATTTAAAACAATTAATACTAGAGGGTTTGCTTCTGTTGGTAATACTCGTTTTATGCAGTTGGTAGATGGTATGGATAATTCATCACCTGCATTGAACTTTGTTTTGGGTAACTTAATTGGTCTTTCAGATTTAGATGTAGCTAGTGTGGAGCTTTTGCCTGGGGCATCTTCAGCATTATATGGAGCAAATGCATTTAATGGTATTTTGTTTATGAATAGTAAGAGTCCTTTTGTTTATCAAGGTATTAGTGCTTATGTGAAATACGGACAGACTTCTCAAGATGCAGCTGGAACAAATGATTATTTTGATATGGGAATAAGAGCTGCTACTGCTTTTAACAAGCATTTTGCGGTTAAGGCTAATTTCAATTATATGAAAGCTACAGAGTGGATTGCTAATGATCAAAGAAGTATGACAGGTGGTTCAATTGGGCATGATGGAAATCAAAACTATGATGGACTGAATTTGTATGGGGATGAGGCTAGTACTTTTATAACAAATGTTGGGCAAGTGAGTAGAACTGGGTATCGTGAGCAAGATCTAACAGATAATAAAGTGCATAGTGTTAAAGCTGACTTCTCTTTAAATTTTAAACCTTGGGAAAATGATACCGAGATTATTCTTCAGTACAAATTAGGATTGGGGAGTACAATATATCAAGGAGCAAACAGATATGCGTTGGATGATTTCTTTATGAGTCAAATTAAATTAGAGGCTAAAGGGAAAAACTTTTTTGTAAGAGCCTACCGTTCTGCTGAAGATGCTGGAAATTCTTATGATATGCGTTTTGCTGGATTGAATGTAAATAGAGCAGCTAAGTCTGATATAAACTGGTTTACGGATTATGGTAAATCTTTTCAGTTGTCATCAGCAGTATTAGGTCTTAATGCAAATGAAGCTGCAAATTACGCAAGAAACTTTGCTGATAATAACCTTTCGCCAGGTTTGGGATTGACGCCAAACAGTAATGTTACGAATGGTGTTCTTGATCCAAGAGGTGTTAGATTTGCTGCTGGTACACCAGAATATAATAGTGCATTAGCATCTATTGTGAGTAATCCAGATTTTACGCAAGGAGCAAAATTTATTGATCATTCAAAAATTTATCATTCAGATGCAAATTATAATTTTAAAGACATGATTGAATTTGCGGAAATCCAAGTTGGTGGTTCTGCACGTCAATACGAAATGAATTCTGAGGGGACTATTTTTACTGATTATGATGGTCCTATTCGTTATAATGAATTTGGAGCTTATGCACAAGGATCTAAGTTGTTTATGGAAGATCGTTTAAAGTTGGTTGCTTCCATACGTTATGACAAAAGCCAGAATTTTGACGGAAAAGTTTCTCCAAGAATTTCATTTGTTTATTCTGCGGGAGCTAATAAAACACACAATTTTAGAGCGTCTTACCAAACGGGTTTTAGAAATCCAACTACGCAAGATCAATACATCGGTTTGGATTTAGGGCCATATGCTTTAATCGGTTCAGCGCCTGAAAATTTAGATCGTTATTCAGAAACTTTTAATGTAAGTGCTTCGGGCCAAGCATTGCCAGGTGTTGATCCAACGGTTACAATGAATGGTCAAAATGCTTATCACAATGCTTATACTTTAACTTCTGTTAAGGATTTTGGAGATGCAATTGCTGAAAATCCAGCAGATGTAACTGCTGCTGTAGCAAAATTGCGAGTAGCTAATGTGAATTTAGTGAAGCCTGAAGAGGTTCATGCTTTTGAAGTGGGATATCGTACAGTTATCAATAATGATTTCTCCATTGATGTAAATGGATATTATAATATCTATAATAATTTCTTGAATACAGCTAGAGTGGTTGGGCCTTATTATGGTAAAGTAGGAACAGATTTTACAAAACCTGAAACAGCAATGACATTAGCGGCTCTAAAATATGGAGACAGAAGAGTGTACCAAGTGTATACAAATACAGATGCAGATGTTTCTTCTCTTGGTTTTGGGGTTGGTCTGTCTAAAAAAGTATATAAAGATTTTGAAGTAGGGGTGAATTATAATTATGCGCAACTTGATTTTGATCAATCTGAAGATCCTGGATTTGTTACTGGATTTAATACCCCAAAACATAAAGTGAAAGGTTCGATAGGAAATGCTAAATTGTTCAAGAATTTTGGATTCAATGCTAATGTAAGATGGAATACAGAATATTTATGGGAATCTTCATTTGCTGATGGAATGATTGAAGAAACAACTGTTTTTGATGCGCAAATAAATTATAGTATACCAAAATTAAAGTCTATTCTGAAATTGGGTGCTACCAATATAGGCGGTAAGGATTATATTCAAGTGATCGGTTCGGGAGCTATTGGTCAACAATGGTTTGCTTCATTGACAATTAATCCTTAATTAAAAAGACAAGACAAAAACTTAAAAATACAGTGAGTATGATAAAAAATTTCAAATGGCTACTATTGGTTTCTTTAAGCTTTGTAGCATGTAATAATAACGATGATGATTCGGCAACACCTGCAGAAGTTCCTGTTACGCCAGGGTCGGCTGTCTTTACTAAATATGTTGCATTAGGGGATTCCTTTGCAGCTGGTTATAGTGATGGTGCATTATTTAAAAAAGGTCAGGAAACATCTTATCCTTCAATTTTGGCGCAACAATTTACTCAGGCTGGTGGTGGAGCTTTTAATGTTCCTTTTTGTGGAGATGACAATCTAGGGGGGCTTTTGTTTAACGGTACGCCAATTGCTGAGACTAGGAAATGCATTTTTGGTTTTTTTCCAAATGGCAGGCCAGATATTAAAAACGTGCCTGGAGTTCCAGTGACTGAAGTGAGAACCCATTTGGCGGGGCCGTTTAATAATTTAGGAGTGCCGGGTGCGAAAAGTTTTGATTTATTATCTACTGTTTATGGTAATGGTAATCCAGCTGGATTTGCAACAGGAGCAACAAGTCCATACTTTTCTAGATTTTCTTCTTCAGCCGGGTCATCTGTTGTAGCTGATGCTTTAGTTCAAAAGCCAACTTTCTTTTCTTTATGGATTGGTGGTAATGATGTTTTGGGTTATGCTTTAAGTGGTGGTGATGGAACAAATCCTATTACACCAACTGGAACTTTTGAAACTGCATATAATGATTTAGTTAACCAATTATCTGCGGATGGTAGAAAAGGGGTTGTCGCAAACTTGCCTTTTATAACTACATTGCCAAATTTTAGTGTTGTTTCTGTAAAACCAGTTAGTCCATCGGCATACTTTGTTGACGGTGATGAAAGCGAGAAGTTGCCTGTAATTAGTGCTGGTGATGTAGCAACTATTAATGCTTTGAATACACAGCTTTTAGGGCCATTAAAACAAGTTTTAACAGCTTTGGGAGCTGGTGATAGGATTGAGTTGTTGTCTACTACTGCAAATAATCCGGTATTGATTGTAGATGAAACCTTAACGGATTATAGTCAGCAAATAGCTGCTGCTTTGACACCAGTTTTGGGAGCTCCTACGGCAGGTTTTTATGGTGTAACTTTTGGAAGAGTGAGACAAACTAAAAAAGGGGATACTTCAACAGATTTAATATTATTGTCTACTAGTAGTGTAATAGGAGCAACTGCAGCAGGGGCACCTTCTCCATTAAATAAATATGGAATTTCTTATCCATTGCAAGATAAGCATGTGTTAATTCCATCTGAAATTTCAGAAATGGAAGCTGCGGTAATAGCTTATAATACTATTATTAAAAGTGCAGCTGAAGCAAAAGGACTGGCATTTGTAGATGCTAAATCGGCAATGGCACAGTTGTCTACTACTGGTGTTAGTTTTGGGAATTTTCAAATGACTGCCTCCTACATAACAGGTGGGGCTTTTTCGTTAGACGGGGTTCATCCAACTCCTAGGGGGTATGCTTATATTGCCAATCTTTTTATTAATGCGATAAATAAGAAATATGAAGCAACTTTAAGAACGGTAAATTTGGCTGAATATCAAACTTTGTTTCCTTTGACAATACAGTAATTCAATTTTTAATTGATGCTAAAACCACCCGTTTATGACGTGGTGGTTTTTTTATTTTTTGGCTGAGAAAGAAGTGTTTTGATAGTTTGAAACTGCTTAATAATCAATTCGATAAAAATTTAGCTTTTTTTATAAAAAAAAATATTGATTTTATATTTTAAAAAATTATCTTTGCACTCTGAAAAAAGTATCCATTCGATGAAATTCGATGGGCTGTATTTCATAAACCTAAATAGCTATTTAATAAACACATAAGTAATGTCAAAAGTAATAGGAAAAGTTGCCCAAATCATTGGACCAGTAGTCGATGTAGTTTTCAACGGAAAAGATGTTGAACTTCCAAAAATTTATGATTCATTAGAAATCACAAAAAAAGACGGAACATTATTAGTTCTAGAAGTACAATCTCACATCGGTGAAAACACTGTTCGTACCATTTCGATGGATTCAACAGACGGTTTGAGCAGAGGTTATGAAGTAGTTGGAACAGGAAATCCTATCAAAATGCCTATCGGAGCCGATGTTTACGGTCGTTTGTTTAATGTAATTGGTGATGCTATTGACGGTTTGCCTGCTTTGCCTAAAACAGGTGAAAACGGAACTCCAATTCACAAGCAAGCACCAAAATTCGAAGATTTATCTACATCTTCTGAAGTTTTATTTACAGGTATTAAAGTAATCGATTTGATTGAGCCTTATTCAAAAGGGGGTAAAATTGGATTGTTTGGTGGTGCTGGAGTAGGTAAGACAGTATTGATTCAGGAGTTGATTAACAATATTGCAAAAGGTCACGGTGGACTTTCTGTATTCGCAGGAGTAGGAGAAAGAACGCGTGAAGGAAATGACTTACTTCGTGAGATGTTGGAGTCAGGAATTATAAAATACGGTGAGGAATTCATGCACTCTATGGAAAATGGAGGATGGGATTTATCTAAAGTAGATTTACCAGGAATGAGAGAGTCTAAAGCTACTTTCGTTTTTGGACAAATGAATGAGCCTCCAGGAGCTCGTGCTCGTGTGGCACTTTCTGGATTGTCTATCGCTGAATATTTCCGTGATGGAGCAGGTACTGATCAAGGAAAAGACGTATTGTTCTTCGTTGATAATATCTTCCGTTTTACACAAGCAGGTTCTGAGGTTTCGGCTCTTTTAGGACGTATGCCTTCTGCGGTAGGTTACCAACCAACATTGGCAACTGAAATGGGTGCGATGCAAGAACGTATTACATCTACAAACAAAGGTTCTATTACATCTGTACAAGCGGTTTACGTTCCTGCGGATGATTTAACTGACCCGGCGCCAGCAACAACGTTTGCTCACCTTGATGCTACTACTGTATTGTCTCGTAAAATTGCTGAGTTAGGTATCTATCCTGCGGTGGATCCATTGGATTCTACTTCAAGAATTTTGGCACCTCACATTATCGGTAACGAGCATTATGACTGTGCACAAAGAGTAAAAGAAATTCTTCAAAAATACAAACAATTGCAAGATATTATCGCAATTCTAGGTATGGAAGAACTTTCAGAAGAAGATAAATTAGCGGTTTCAAGAGCTAGACGTGTACAACGTTTCTTGTCTCAACCTTTCCACGTTGCTGAGCAATTTACAGGATTAAAAGGTGTATTAGTTGATATCAAAGATACTATCAAAGGATTTAACATGATTATTGATGGTGAATTAGATCACTTGCCAGAATCAGCTTTCAACCTTAAAGGTACTATTGAAGAAGCTATCGAGGCTGGAGAAAAAATGTTGGCAGAAGCGTAATTGGTTGCTAGTTGTTAGTTGTCAGTTGTTAGAAACAACCACCAACCATCAGCCATCAACTATTAACTAAATAATTATGATTTTAGAAATAGTATCACCAGAAGCGAAATTATTTTCAGGAGAAATTACTTCTATTTCTGTTCCAGGAGTAGACGGTCGTTTTCAAATGTTGAATAACCACGCGCCAATAGTTTCATTGTTGCAAAAAGGAACGGTTAATATTACTGCTCCAAGTTTTGATTTAAACGAAGAAACTGCAAGTTTATTTACCAAAATAAATGATCAAAATTATACTTTAGAGATTGCCTCTGGTACTCTTGAGTTAAAAGATAATAAAGTAATTGTTTTAGCAGACTAAGACAATTCAGTTTTTTAAATGAAAATGCCTGACTTGTGTCAGGCATTTTTTTGTTTAAAATAGTTTTGGAAACAGTTGATTTAATTTATCGTTTTGAATAAATCATTCAAGGGTTATATCCATATGGTATAATTTTAGAAATAAAGTATTAGATTTATTTTTTAGCTGCTCCGGGAGGGAAACCTGCCATAATGCTTTTTACGGAACTATTAATAAATTCTTCAGGATTGTCTGGTTTGTTGTCAATTTCTGCATTACCAATACCCTGCCAAACTAGTTTGTCGGTTTTTGTGGATACAATATCAATTACCAAGGAGCCATCAACATAATTATAGGTGTTAAATGTTGTTGAGCCTCCCATCATTGCACCTCCACCCCAATATCCGTAGGGGCGATACATACCGCCATAACCATAGTAATTAGAATTGGCAGTAACCTGAGTTTTGTTTTTTAAAATCGCTACTGCATTTACTTTTAAATCGGGATTATCGCTTGTTTCTTTAAAACCTTTAGCAGTCATTTCTGCGATAATTGCTTTTGTAACCCGATCAACGTTTAATTGGTTTACCTGCCCTTTCTGTGCATTTAAATCGAAAGTTGCAAAAGTTTTGAATTCGCTAAAATTAACCGCACGATCATAATCTTGAGTAACAGTTACGGTTGGGCCACAGCTAAAAAATAATCCCAAAAACAGCATAGGAATTATATCTAATGTTCTTTCTTTAATGTTCATCTTATTAAATTTTGAGTTAATAATAATTGTTTGTAAATTCTTAAAATAGGTATTGATTGTCATTTTAGACATCAGTTGCAATAGGCAGACGACCTTCTTAAATTATATCCTGCATTTTTACATAATCAATATCATTTTGATCTGCATACAAAACTGACAAATGCGCTAATGCATGGTCGAATTCATCATTTTTTTTCATATAACCAAATAATACAATTTTACTCCCTTTTGAATAAGGCTCAATCAAATTGATTCTCTTTTTCATCTAAGAATTTATCATACATAGATTCAGTTTAATTAAAATTTATCCTCTTTTGAAAATCTAAATAGATGTATTAACATGTTGATTGTCAGTGTTAAATTTACTGAAATTTAAAACACTATAAAAGGGATTTTGATTTAAAATACTTAGTTTTTATGAATTAATTCTCAATTCGTATAAGTCGACTTGTTTTAATTTCTGATGGAATCTAAGTTATTTCTCTACAAATAACTTTTCGAGTCTTCTTTCATATTAATTATATGCCGTTTGTTTTTTGAAGCTACGCCTAATGAAGTGTTATCTTTTTCATGATGGCTTTATTCGCTAAAAGAATATTCTGGTTGATTAACAATTAGTTTAAATTGTGAAGTGCTGAAAAAGAAGATTATTTTTTTAAAACAGGTGTTTGTTGCCTCTTTTTTTATAAAGCATTTCAAAGATATAGAAGTAGTTTGTTAGATTTTTTTTCCAGCTTTAAGCTTAGGAATTAATTAAAAACAGGGTCTATGGAGGTTTGACCAATTATTTTTTTAACTTTACCTTATGAATTTTTAAGTGTATAGGTAATTTAAATTTTAAAAATGAAAAATAATAAATTTTTAGTATTTCTTTTTTTATTAGTAAGTGCTATAGGTTTTTCTCAAGTATATACTAATAAAGTAGTGGGTAAAAAAAATGCAGCGCTCCTAGATAGTCTTAAAGTAGAGGAGTATCCATATGCTTTGCCTATATGGGGAGAAAAAGCAACACAAAAAGGCTATCAATTACCATATTCAGCAGGTCTTTCGGTGAATTATTTTTGGCAAGAATCAGATTTAACCATAAAGAATTTGGAAGTTGGGTTCAATAATGGACCGATGTACAATCTGGATCAAATTATACGTTTTAATAGCGCAGTTGCATCTGGATATGCAGTCAATGTTAGACCAGATATTTGGTTATTCCCATTTTTGAATGTGTATGGAATTTTTGGAAAAACAAGAATGTCCACTAGTATTGATGCAGGGGTTTGGGTTCCAGATGCCAACAACGATTGGTCGCAAGTAACTTCATTTAGGTCAAAAGCTGAATTTGAAGGTACGACATTCGGACTGGGTATGACTCCTACTATTGGAATTGGTGGTGGTTGGCTTGCTCTTGATATGAACGTTGCATGGACTGATATTAGTGCTCTTGATAAACCGGCACTTAGTTTTGTTTTTGGTCCAAGATTGGGAAAAACTTTTAAACTTAATAAACCGGAAAGCAATATTGCATTTTGGGCGGGGGGATTTAGAGTGCATCTAAAAAGTGGAACAAATGGTTCATTGGCTTTGTCAGATGTATTACCACTTGAAGGAGCACAAGCCAAAGTGGATCAGGGCTTGGCTACAGTAAATGAAAAACAAGCCCAAGTGGATAATTGGTGGAGTGGGTTATCCAATACGGATCAGGCCAAACCATCTAATAAAGCAAAATACGAAACAGCTAATAGAGCATTAGACACAGCCGGAAACCTTTTGAATGGTATTGATGGTGCATTAAGTACTGCTGGAACTTCTACGGTACAATATTCTCTTGAAAAAGCGCCAAAAGATATGTGGAACTTTGTTTTAGGGTCCCAATATCAGTTTAATAGACATTTTATGTTGCGTGCCGAATGTGGTTTTCTCGCATCCCGTACTCAGTTTATGACCAGCCTTCAATATCGTTTTGGGTTGTAGTATAATGATTTAGTGAAAAAAGAAAGAGTTGTGATTCCAGAAAATTAATTAATATCAACACATGAAAAAAGTTGTATTCTTCATTGCATTTTTTTTTAGTTTTCAAGCTGTCCAATCACAAGTAATAATGTCCTTGATTTTTGGAGACAAATTGAATTCTCCGAATATTGAATTTGGTTTGGAAGGAGGTATGAATTTTTCGAGTATTTCGAATTTGGATTCGGATTATAGGAGGGATTTCAATTTGGGTTTTTATTTCGATTTTAATCTAAAGAACCCTTCCTGGATGTTCAACACGGGAGTAATTGTAAAATCGACTATGGGTGCCAAAGACATTGCGGTTTATTCGTTGAATGATGAGAAATTAGATGCTGTATTTGCTGAAGGTTCTGTCAAAAGAAATATAAACTATTTTAATGTTCCTTTGATGATTAAATATAAGTTTGACAATAACATTTATGTAAAGGCAGGTACGCAATTGGGGCTTTTGTCCACGGCTAATGATTTGTTCCGTCAAAATTATAATGGGGAGGATGTCGAGTATAAAAACAATATACGTGACAAGATTCATGTTGTCGATGCCGGTTTGTTAATTGGCGCTGGGTATCGAATAAAAACCAAGTACGGTATGAATGTTGGTTTGCAGTATTATTATGGATTGGTACCGCTTCTAAAAGGGGATGACAGCCCAACCCAATACAATCGTTCGCTTTATGTAACGGCTGGACTGCCTATCGGAAAAGGTAAAGCGGGGAAAAGGGCAGCCGAAAAGGCAGCCGCCGAAAAGAAAGCATTGGAAGAAGGGAATACCCTGCCTAAAAAGTAAATTGGTTTTTATAACTTTGTTGTTATGAATTTTCCAAAAAAACTGTCCGATAAACTAGAGTCACGAAGACAAAATAAATCATTACGCATTCTTCCGCAACCTAATGAGTTAATTGATTTTGCTTCGAATGATTATATTGGCTTTTCAAAATCGGAAGCAATTTTTAATGCTACTCATCAATTTTTATTGGATCATAACATAAAAAGCAATGGCGCTACTGGTTCGCGATTACTTTCCGGGAACCACACTTTATATACTGAAACCGAAAATTATATTGCACTATTTCATCAGTCGGAATCGGCTTTGTTGTTTAATTCGGGCTATGATGCTAATGTTGGCTTTTTTAGTGCTGTACCTCAAAAAGGCGACTTGATTTTGTACGATGAATTGTGTCACGCTTCGATTCGGGACGGAATCCAATTGTCGAATGCCAAGTCCTATAAATTCAAGCACAATGATTTTGAGGATTTGGAACTGCTTATTCAACGTAATCCTAATACTTTAATTTACATAGTAACAGAATCCGTTTTTTCCATGGATGGTGATTGTCCAAATATGGAAGAATTGATTGCCGTTGCTGAAAAATACAACTGTTATTTGGTGGTTGATGAAGCACATGCTTTGGGAGTTTTTGGAGAAAAAGGCGAAGGACTGATTCAATATTTGCATTTGCAAGACAAAATATTTGCCCGAATTATGACTTTTGGTAAAGGTTTGGGGTGTCACGGTGCAGTGGTTTTGGGTTCGGATGAATTAAAATCGTACCTCGTTAATTTTGCCCGAAGTTTTATTTACACTACAGGGCTTTCTCCCCATTCGGTAGCCACAATTTTAATAGGATATCATCATTTAGAAAAAGATAAAAATGATCTTGAATCACTTCGTGATAATATTGTGTTTTTTAACCAAGTGAAAAAAATGCTGTATTTGAGTCCGCTTTTCATTCGCAGTAAATCGGCTATCCAAAGTGTTATTATTCCAGGAAACGAAAAGGTAAAAAGTATTGCGGTTGCTTTACAGCAAAATGGTTTTGATGTTAAAGCGATACTATCGCCAACGGTTCCAGCGGGGCAGGAGAGACTGCGTTTTTGTTTGCACAGTTTTAATAGAAAGGAAGATATAACCAAAGTATTGACGTTGTTGATTAGCTTTGTATATAAGCCCACGGATAACACTGATTTGACTGATTGACACAGATTTATTATGACGGACTTACTTTATAAAAATGTTACGGATTCAATTTTAAAAGCATTTTATGCTGTTTATAATCAACTTGGTTATAGTTTTCTAGAGAAAGTATATCAAAATGCGATGTATTTTGAATTAAAATCTCTAGGCTATAAAGTTGAAGCTCAAAAGCAAATTAAAGTTTATTTTAAGAATCAATTAGTTGGAGAATATTATGCCGATTTATTAGTTGATGATAAAGTCATTGTTGAACTTAAAGCTTGTGAGTTGCTTATGAATGTTCACGTGGCTCAATTAATGAATTATTTGAAAGCAACAGAAATTGAAGTTGGATTAGTCTTAAATTTTGGGGAAGAACCAGAATTCAAACGTATTATATATACAAACAATAAAAAGTAATTTTAAAAATCCGTGATAATCCTTAAATCAGTGTTATCCGTGGGCTAAAATATACAGGAATTTCTACCGATCTGGGTAAGACCATTGCCTCAGCAATTATTGGCTAAGTTTGAAAGTCGATTATTTAAAGTCAATTCAAGCTAGGGATGTTGATATTTCGATAATCATAAAATTAGATCATTAATTTCTAATGATACGGGAATAATTTACGCAATAGCTATTTGTGAATATGCCTGTAAGTTGACATCTTTCGGTTGCAATTGATGAAGTTATTATTGAATTGCAACAAACAACAAGACATTTACCAATAATAATTTGCCAGTAGAAAAAGAAATATCATCTCTGATAGCTTGTTTTTCCTCACTTCTTTAAAAAAATAAATATTTTTTTGTAACGTTTTGATTGTTTGATTACTTACGAGCCGTAATCAAATAAGATTACTTCAATCATCAATCAAAAAACAAACAAATTATGAAAAATGTATTCAAATCAATTGTAGCACTTGCGGTATTCGCATTCAGTTTTTCGGCCAATGCACAAACTCCAAAAACTAAAAATTCAGTATTATGGGAAGTATCGGGTAACGGATTAGAAAAACCTTCTTATCTTTTTGGAACCGTTCATATGATATGCGGAAAAGATTTTGTTATGAAACCTAACGCAACAGAAGCTTTCTCTAAAACATCAAAGTTGGCATTAGAAGTTAATATGGCTGATGCGAACGAAATGAATGTGATTCAGCAAATGGCTATTGGTAAAGAGCCACTGTCTAAAAAATTAACTGCGGAACAAATAGCAAGACTGGAAGAGGTATTGCAAAAAAGCGGAGGAGTTTCATTGGCACAAGTAGATAATTATACTCTTGAAACCGTGATGAGTTTACTGTTTGCGAAATCGTTTGGTTGTCCTGATTTGAAATTTTACGAAATGGAATTTATTAGCAAAGCAAACGAAAGTAAAAAACCAATCGTTGGACTTGAAAAAGCTATCGAACAACTGGATTTATTAAACAAATCGTTCACAGATGACGAACTGATTTCCTATTTGCAAAAAATTAATCCGGATATGGCTAATACAATGACTAAAGATTATATGAATGAAGACATAAACAGGCTCTATGAAACGACAACGACCGAAGAAATGATGTCGGTAAATACAAAAAAAATATTGTTGGATAACCGAAATGCCAATTGGTTAAAAATTATGCCAAGTATGATGCAAAAAGAGAGTGTTTTCTTTGCCTTTGGTGCTGCACATTTAGCAGGAGAACTTGGAGTTATCAATTTATTAAAAAAAGCAGGATACACTGTAAAACCTATATTGAACTAAAATTTTGAAAGCCAAAGAACAAGACTTTTTAAATCGCATCGAAAAGCATAAAGGAATACTTTATAAGGTTTCTAAGATGTATATGGATAATCTGGACGATCAACAGGATTTGTTTCAGGAAATTGTCCTACAGTTGTGGAAAGCCTATGATAGTTTTAAAGGCGAAAGCCAATTTTCGACCTGGATGTATCGTGTTGCTATTAATACTTCAATCGTTTTTTTGAAAAAAGAAAAGCGAAAGGTTGATAAGTATGAAATTGCCTCAGAAAACATTAAGGAAGATGAAAGTGATTCGGATCTCAAAGAAAATCAGTTGAATCATTTTTATAAAGCCGTTCAGGAATTGGATAAAATCGATAAAGCGATCATCTTTTATCAACTCGAGGGATTTTCGCATAAAGAAATTGGTGTCAATCTGGGTATTTCGGAAGGAAATGCAAGGGTTAAATTGAACAGAGCAAAAGATAAATTAAAAGAAATTATAAAAAAACAAGGTTATGGACTTTAACGATATACAATCAGCTTGGAAGAACGAAAAAACTGAAAATGTAACTCTTCCCACACATTTAGACAAAATAAATTCGGCAAATATGCCTTTAGACAAAATAAAAAAGAATTTAAAAAAAGAATTTTTCTATCAAATAATCTCGATTATTTTTATCGGATTTGTCCCTCTTTTTTATAGCATTCCTGCCAATGCAATTGCTCCATTTTATTTGCTTTTCTCTCTATTTGTGGCAGTTTGCATCTATTATTTAGTCAAATTATACGTGTTTTACAGAAGATTAGGCAAGACCGCTTTAAGTACTAAAGACAGTTTGTATGAAACCTATTTTGACATTCGGCTAAACATGGAGTTGTATAAAACTTTCGGATTTGCTTTGATACCTTTTCTTATATTGTTTTTACTAGGTTTAATGTATTATGAAACCCCTGCCTTTTTTGCTAAAGGGTTAAATAGCACTCCTTTTTTGGTAACTACATTCTCAATTGTTATTTTTTCTATCTTATTTATGGGTTTGGCTCTCGAATGGTGGGTACACTATTTTTATGGGAAATATGCTAAAGAGATGCGAAAAGTGATTGATCAGCTCAAAGAAGAATAAAATATGCCCATCTTTAAGATGGGTTTTTTACTTTTGTAGAAAATACTTTAGATGAAACTATTCATTACAGGAATTTCTACAGATGTAGGTAAAACAATTGCTTCTGCAATTATTGTTGAAGCTCTAGAAGCCGATTACTGGAAACCCGTTCAGGCTGGGGATGTTGATCATTCCGATAGTCATAAAGTCAAATCTTTTATATCTAATAAAAAAACAATAATTCACCCGAACAGTTATTTGCTAAACACTCCTGCGAGTCCGCATCTTGCTGCTGAAATTGATGGGATTACTATTGATTTGAAAGCTATAAAAGAACCTAAAACCGAAAATCATTTCGTAATAGAAGGGGCTGGAGGTGTTTTTGTCCCATTGAATGATATGGATTGTGTCATTGATTTAATCCAACCCGATTATAAAGTGATTGTGGTTTCAAGACATTATTTAGGTAGTATCAATCATACACTACTAACTATTGAATCCTTACATAATCGTAAAATAGCGATTGGAGGAATTATTTTTTCTGGAGAAGAAAACAAAGCAACTGAATCTATTATTCTGAATAAAACTGGAGTTAAATTGATTGGACGAATCGATCAAGAACCGTATTTTGACCAAAATGTAATCAAGGAATATGCGGATTTGTTCCGAGATCAACTATTGAATTTGTAAACTGGAAAGAGACAAGAGTAAAGAGGCAAGACGATTGTTATTAAATTTATTGTATCTCTTTTTTCTTGGTTCTTTCTTCTTTTATCTTTGTAAAATGAATTTAATCGAAAGAGACAGCCAACATCTTTGGCATCCATATACCCAGCACAAAACAGCGGCTCTTCCTATTGCGATTACAAAAGGAGAAGGTGCTTTGCTTTGGGACGAAAACAACAAAGAATATATTGATGCAATCGCCTCTTGGTGGGTCAATCCGTACGGGCATTCCAATAAATTTATTGCCGATGCGATTTACAAACAGCTCACTACATTGGAACATGTTTTGTTTGGCGGATTTACGCATGAGCCAGCAGTTGTTTTAGCTGAAAAGGTTTTAGCAATTTTGCCAATCAATCAAAAGAAAGTTTTTTTTTCCGATAATGGATCTACTTCGGTTGAAGTGGCAATCAAAGTGGCTTTGCAGTATTTTTACAATAAAGGCGAAAAGAGAACAACAATTATTGCTTTCGAAAATGCTTTTCACGGCGATACTTTTGCCGCAATGGCTGCCAGCGGAATTTCATTTTATACACAAGCGTTTCAGGGAATGTTTATTGATGTGGTTCGGATTCCGGTTCCCGTGAAAGGACAGGAGAAGGCAAGTTTTGATGCTTTGAGAGAAGTTATAAAAAACCATAATTGCGCGGGATTTATATTTGAGCCTTTGGTTCAGGGTGCTGCGGGTATGGTTATGTATGAACCCGAAGCATTGGATCAATTAATCCAAATTTGCCAAGAAAACAATGTGCTTACCATTGCCGATGAAGTGATGACGGGCTTTGGAAAAACTGGAAAAACGTTCGCCTGTGATTATTTGACCCAAAATCCGGATATGTTGTGTTTGTCGAAAGCTTTGACGGGAGGAACTATTCCGATGGCGATTACGACTTTTACACAGGATCTTTTTGATGCTTTTTATGATGAAGATATCAATAAAGCGTTATTTCACGGACATACTTTTACCGCAAATCCTACGGGTTGCGCAGCGGCTTTGGCTAGTTTGTCTTTATTGGAAACAACAGAAATGCAGCATAATTTGACCCGAATAAATAAAAGCCATTTGGATTTTAAAAAACGTGTTGAAAATCATCCTATGGTTACCGCCACAAGAGTACTCGGGGTTATTTTTGCATTAGAAATAAAAACAGAAACTTCTGCGAGCTATTATGGAACATTGCGTAACAGGCTTTATGATTTCTTTATTGAAAATGGAGTGATTCTGCGCCCAGTTGGAAATATCGTTTATATTTTGCCTCCTTATGTGATTACTGATACACAATTGCAAAAAGTATATGAAGTGGTTGAAAGTGCTTTGGAAATAGCATAAAGTTATTTAGAAAAGACCCACGAATGAGTTGCAGAGATTAGTAAAGGGATTTTGTATTTATAATTGTAACAATTTGTTTCTTTCTGTTGTTATAAAATTAGAATCCTTTGTGGACTTTGCCTAAAACTTTGCGACCTTTGCGTTTAAATCAGAATAGAATATTTTGTCACAAATTATCTCAATAACAGCCATAGCTTCCATTTCGTCATTAGGAAATTCATCCGAAACGATTTGGAAAAATTACCTTTTGGAAAATCCTTGTTTCTCGACACAATTTTTGGATCATCAAAATACGGCAGTTGCCGCACTTGATGAAAATTCAAAGACTGAAGTAGAATTATTACGACAATCGGACATAAAATACAAATCTTTGGATCAATCGGTATTGTTTGCGATGGTGGCTTCACGCAAAGCCATAGAAAAAGCAGGTTGGACAAAAGGAGCCGAATTTGGAATAAACATTGGTTCTTCACGCGGCGCAACCGACTTATTTGAAAAGCACTTTCAAGAATATTTAGAAACAGGAAAAGCCCAAACTTTGGCTTCGCCAACAACTACTTTGGGAAATATTTCCTCATGGGTGGCACATGATTTACAAACTACTGGTCCCGAGATTTCGCATTCCATTACTTGTTCTACCGCTTTACATGCCGTACTCAATGGAGTCGCTTGGTTGAGAGCCGGTATGTCCGATAAATTTTTGGTTGGCGGAAGTGAAGCTCCTTTGACCGATTTTACCATTGGACAAATGCGAGCTTTGAAAATTTATTCCAAAAGCGAAGAACAATACCCCAATAGAGCTTTGGATTTGGACAAAAAACAAAACACCATGATTTTGGGAGAAGGAGCAGGAGTGTGTTGTCTCGAAATTGGGAAAAAAGATAATGCTATTGCTTTTATTGAAGGCATTGGTTATGCGACCGAAATTTTGGAACACAACATTTCGATTTCGGCAGAAGCGACTTGTTTTCAGAAATCGATGAAAATGGCGCTGAAAAATATAGATAGATCTGAGGTTGATGCCATTGTTATGCATGCTCCAGGAACTATAAAAGGAGATTTGACAGAATATAAAGCAATCGAAAAAATATTTGGCGAAAGCCTACCTTTATTGACCACCAATAAGTGGAAAATCGGACACACTTTTGGAGCTTCGGGTATTTTAAGTATAGAAATGGCTGTTTTGATGATGCAACACAATCAGTTCATCGGAGTTCCTTTTGCTGAAGCGCAAAAACAAACGAAACCTATTCGTAAAGTTTTGGTCAATGCGGTTGGTTTTGGAGGGAATGCCGTGAGTGTGTTGTTGAGTGTATAGCCTAGATTGTGTGATAGGCCACAGATAGTGCGGATTTAACAGATTTTACACGGATTTTTTTAGTTACTGACCACTAATTTCCAGTTCTTTTACCTTGTCATAAATCAAATTACTTTCAAATCCTCGGCGAAGCATATAATCGCAAAATTTCTTTCTTTTTTTGAGTGCATTAGTCTCAGTTATAGAATTCCAATTTCTTTCGGCAAGTTCCTCAAACGTGGTGATATATTCTTCTGGTTCAATTTCCTTTAACGCAAGATTGATCAAAGTTTGATTGATTTTTCGCATTTTCAGTTCATTGGTAATCCTAATTTTCCCCCAATGCTTGATGCGGTGTTTTCCTCGGGCAAAACTACAAGCAAACCGAGCTTCGTTGAGAAAATTATGCTCAATAAGATGTACGATGACTTCGTCTATTTCATTCTGATTCAATTTCATGCTCCACAGTTTGGATACCACTTCCTCATGACAGCGTTCCTGATAGGCACAATAATGTTCTATTTTTTGGATAGCTTCTTTGAGGGAATATATTTCTTTCATGTATTGGGTTTATTGCTAAAAATTGAAATTTAAGTTTTTTTATTTAGAAGAAAAAATTTGTTCCAAAATAATGGAATGTTATCAATGGTCTTTATTTTATATTACATTTCCTCTTTTTTATAAATAGCTAAAGTGTTTAAAATCAATGAGTATTCCCTTTGGCGGATTTAAAAGTGTTTTGACGATTTAATTATTAATGTTAAATAATATCATTTAATTTTAATATAAAACTATAGTTTTTGTTATTATAGAATTGTAATGTTTAACATAAATCTTCTGTTATGAAAACACTTTTACTTTCAATTTTTTTATGTGTCTTCTTTGTCAATAATGTGTTTAGTTTGACAAATACTTATATAGGTGCTAATGGGGACTGGAATACGGCAGCAAACTGGTCTACTGGACTAGTGCCAATTGCATCTGACGATGTAATAATTCCTTCTGGAGTCAGCGTAAATATATCTGCGAATTCCTATGCAAACACCATTAGTCTTTCTGGTACTTTGACAGTTAATGATGGAATACGACTTAATGTTTATAATGATTTTACAGTGAATTCGGGAGGAAGTTTCCTTATGCCCGGAGGTTCTGCGCTGTCAACACTTGTGGTATATGGAAATTACATTAATAATGGCTCTACGGATTTTTGGAAAAGTACGGTTGTAATAGTGGGGGATTTAATAAGTTCGGCTACGTCAGAATTACAAAAACAAGGTAACGTGGTAGTTGGAGGAAACATTATAGGAGATTTTGATCTCACCGGAGGTACAGGGACAGGACAAATTTATGCAGTAAATCCTAACGCGACAGTAACAATTACACCAACTTCAATTGATAATAATGTTGCTCCAGGCACTCAGGTTGTTAATCCTCCAGAAACGCAAACATTAGTAGATTTAGTTAATGAAGTAATATATGGAGGGACTTGTCCATTTTCAATTACTAATCCAACTAGTGTGGCTGCTTGTTCAGGTAATACTAAAACGTTTTCGGTTGTTGCTTCTGGAAGTGCATTTGCTTATACCTATTTGTGGCAAGTTAATTCAGGTTCTGGATGGATAGACTTAACAAATGTGGCCCCTTATTCAAATGTTACAACAGGAACACTTACAATAACCAATGTTACTGTTGGAATGGATAAATATAAATACAGAATAAAAGTAACATCAAATGGCTGCTCAAAAAACAGTAATTATGGCACATTATCAGTAAGTGCTTCTGCACCGTCTACACCTGGAACTATTTCTGGATTAACAACTCAATGCGCAACGAATGCAAATAATGAGATTTACAGCGTTACGGCAGTTCCTTCTGCAACAAAGTATAATTGGGTGTTTCCGTCCGGATGGACAATTACTAGCGGATTAAATACAAATGTTGTTACGGTAACAACTTCGAGCGCTGTGGGGGGTAACATTACAGTAACTGCAGAAAACGGCTGTGGTATTAGTGCAGCTAGAACATTGGGAGTAACTATTTCGTTTACTGCTGTGCCAACCGCACCAGTTTTATCTGCAGCTACAGGCATAACTTGTGCCGCATTTGTTGCCAATTGGGCAGCAGCTACTAATGCGACAAGTTATATTTTGGATGTTTCTTTAGCAAACGGTAATGGTTCAAATTCTTTCGATAATAACAAATTAGCTACATATACCAATTTGAATATTGGAAATGTTACTAGTTATAATATTATTTTGTTAAGTCCAATTACTGTTTATTACTATAGAATAACAGCCGTAAATAGTTGTAGAACGACACCCTCTATAATACAAACCGTAACAACATCTTCATCAGTATTGGGAACAATGCCTACGATTACAGGGTCAGCAACAGCATGTGCTTCAAATGCAGGATTAGTTTATAGTATTACTGCGGTAGCAAATGCAACAAATTATTTCTGGACGGTTCCTTCGGGATGGATAATAACTAGTGGTCAAGGAACTATTTCTGTAATAGTAACTTCAGGAACGTCTGGAGGAGAAGTTACAGTTAGTGTAGGTAATGACTGTACAACAAGTGTAAATATTAATAAGCCAGTAACAATAGATGCTGCTCCAGCAATAACCGTTCAGCCTCTAGCTCCGGCTACAATCTGCTCAGGAAGCGGAACCCAAACGATATCTGTAACTGCAACTGGAGCCGGATTAACCTATTCATGGAGAAAAGGCGGAGTCGCAGTAACAAATGGCGGAGTTATAAGTGGTCAAGGTACTGCAATACTTACATTGACAAATGCTATCACTGCAAATGCCGGAAGCTACGATGTAGTTGTCAGCGGAACCTGTACGCCAGCAGTAACATCAAGTGCTGTGGCTGTAACGGTAAATACAGCACCGGCGATAACCGTACAACCAACTGCTCCAGCAGCTGCAACATGTTCTGGGACAGGGACTCAAACAATATCTGTTACTGCAACTGGAACGGGCTTAACCTATTCATGGAGAAAAGGTGGTGTGGCAGTAGTAAATGGAGGTGTGATCAGCGGTCAAGGTACAGCTACCCTTACATTGACAAATCCTATCTCTGTAGATGCTGGAAGCTACGATGTAGTTGTTAGCGGAAGCTGTACACCAGCGGTAACATCAAGTGCTGTGGCTGTAACGGTAAATATAATTCCTGGGGCACCTGTTCTTCCAGGGACATTAACTCTCGGCTGTTCGGCAACTGCTTTTGACGCTACTTGGGTGGCGTCGGTTAATGCAACAAATTATAGATTTGACGTGGCTACCGATGCGGGATTTTTATTTAAATTGGCATTGTATAACAATATAGCTTTAGGGAATGTATCCACAGAAAATGTTACTGGGTTGACAGTTGGCTCCTCCTATTATGTTCGATTGCGTGCTGTAAATAGTTGTGGTACAAGTCCCGATTCGAATTCGATGGTTGTTTCAGTTCCTACTACAACTTATAGTGCTGGTTCATGGAATAATGGAGCACCTAGCGCATCGAATAATATAAAAGCGATTTTTGCAAGTGACTATTCACTAACAACTGTGTTAGAAGCGTGTTCTTGCCAAATCAATCCTGGGGTGAATGTCGTGGTAGGAGTTGCTGGCGGATTAAATGATACTGCTATTTTAAAGATAGAAAACGAATTGAATGTTGATCCTACTGGGACTTTAACTTTTGAGAACAATGCGAGTTTGGTACAAGTGAATGATGGTGCTGTGAATAGTGGGGCAATTATCTATAAGCGGAATACGAATGCCATGAAGAATTTGGATTATACACATTGGTGTTCACCAGTGAAAGATCAAGTGTTGAATGTGTTGTCTCCTAATACTCAGTCGAATAAGTTTTTTAGTTATGCTAATGGTGCATGGGTTCCGGAAGCAGGCACAAATCCAATGAATCCACCAGGAAAAGGATTTATTATTCGTGTCCCTAGACCTAATATTGTTTATCCAAATGGGGAGAATTGGACAGGCACAACGTATATACAGAAAGTTAAGTTTATAGGTAAGCCGAACAATGGAGAATTACAAATACTTACTCAAGGACCATCTAAATATAATTTGATTGGTAATCCGTATCCATCAGCCATTGATGCTGACTCGTTTATAAATGGCAATGTAGGTATGGTTGGTGGAGCTTTGTATTTTTGGACTCACAATACGGCCATTACGAATAATGCTTATACTTCGAATGATTATGCTGTTTATACTTTGACAGGAGGAACGGCAGCAACAACAGGAGGTGCAACTCCAAATGGAAAAATAGCTTCGGGGGTTGCCATTTTTGTAAGAAGTATTGACGCTGGAAGTTTTGTATTTAATAATTCTATGCGTAATTCGGCTGATGTTTTGGATACTGGATCAGGAGGACCAAATAGTCAGTTTTTCAAGATGTCGAATACTAAGAAAGGGAATATTAGTGAGAAAAGTAGGGTTTGGTTAAATTTAACCAATTCTGGAGGAGCTTTCAAACAATTGTTGATTGGTTATGTAGCTGGTGCATCAAATGATTTTGATAGATTATATGACGGTATTACTTTTGGTGGTAATACTTATATCGATTTTTATAGCATAAACAAAACTAGTAATCTTGCAATTCAAGGGCGTGCCTTACCTTTTGAAAAGACAGATCAAGTTCCATTAGGTTATAAAACAACTATTAAGGGTGTTTTTACAATCAATATAGATAGAGTTGAAGGTGTTTTAGTTGATCAAAGTATATTTATTGAAGATAAAGTTACTGGTGTTATTGTTGATCTTAAAAAAGGGCCTTATAGTTTTTCCACTGAGATAGGGGTATTTAAAGATCGTTTTGTATTACGATTCTTATCCAATAATATTACTGCCAAAACTCTAGATACTACAACCTTTGACAAAGTGGGGGATTCCATAATTGTTTCTGTGAAAAATAGTCAAATAAAAATCAATTCATTTAGTGAAACAATTGATAAAGTAATGGTCTATGATTTAAAAGGTAGTTTGATTTATGAAAAACAAAATGTGAATAGTAATGAATTTAGTGTGTCGGATTTTAATTCTAGTGAACAATTTTTAATTGTACAAATTTTGCTTAAAAATGGCAAATGGGTTACTCAGGAAATTGTTTTTTAATAATAGTTAACTATCAATGATTTATAAAACTCCATTTTATTTTAAAATGGAGTTTTTTTTGTGGCTTTTAACTTTCGAAAAGAAAAAAAAATTGTTGTTTGACTGATATTAGGGTATAATTATTAAACTTATTGAGAGAAATAATTTTTAATGTTTATTTTTGACACGTAAAAATACCTGTTTTTGATTCTGCATTGTAAAATATATTTTAAAATGTGAGTCGATTACAGATTTTTTTCTTAACAGCCCCAGAAATACCCCAAACTATATGAATAGAATTTTACTTAGATCTAAGAGTTTACTATTTTTTTTATTTTTATTTGTTTTTTATGCAAATGCAAATGCCCAATGTTCAATTACAACAACAACAAATGCATCTACTCTAACTTGTGTAAATGGAACTTCTCCATTGTCTGGTTGTAGTATTGTTTACATTGGTGATGGGACAAATGCTATGAGTCTAGGATTGGATGAGGATTTAAATCTTACATGTTTAGGGGCAATTCAGTTGATCTTTAGGAATAAGGCTACTTTGGATTTTGATGCGGGTAGTAATAAGGATTTAATATTAGGTGCTGGTTCTTCCATACAATTTGAATCAGGGTCCGCAATAAAAAGTGTTAGTAATTGTGGTGGATCTGATAGAATTACGATTGGAGGTTCTCCAGTTGCAGCTTGTGGTGGTAATTCGGCTCCTCTTGATTTTACACAAATAGTTAGTCAAGGAGGTTATAGCTCAATTAATGCTTCGGCAAATCCAAGCATAATTTGCATTTCTGGTAGCTCTTCAATAACTGCTTCGGCAACTCCATCGGCTGGAGCAACATATAAGTGGTATAATGTTTCCAGTGGAGGAACAGCAATTTATACTGGAAATCCATTTTCTACTGGAACAATATCAAATACGGCAACTTATTATGTAGAAGCCTATTATGCTTCTGCTTCACCAGCATATACAACAGTAAGAAAAGCGGTAACTGTGACAGTGATTCCAGCTTATAGCCTTACTGGTGTTTCAGTGCCAACTGCACAATGTTTATCTAGTGCAACAGTTACCGTTAACGGTACAGCTACGGGATTGCCAGTTGGAACTTATACGGTAACTTATAACAGAAATGATCCATCGGCAACAGGGTTAACTGCTAGTATGACAGTAACTACTGCGGGAACAGGAACTTTTACCGCTACAGGTTTAACTAATCCAGGTAATGCAGGAACCACAATATCAGTAACTAATTTGGCTTCTGCTTCTTGTTCAAATGCTATTACATCAAATAATGTGTCTAATACTTTTGTAATGAGAGCAGGTTTAAGTGCTCCTACTTTGGATACAGGCTATGCTTCTTGCCCTAATTATGTAGTAAAAGTTCTAAATCAATCTCCTAATGCCACTAATTATTATTTAGATGTTAGTACGAGTAATACTTTTGCTACAGGCGCTTATCTGTCTGGTTATCAAGATAAAGATCTTGGCACTACATTTTCGCATACTATTACTGGATTAACTGCTGGTACGCAATATTATTATAGATTTCGTTCTGCCAATGTTTGCGGAACAACAGGAAATTCTGCAACAGGTTCATTTACTGCTCCCGGTATTGCGGTTGCTCCAATTGGTGGAGGAGCTACTACTGTTTGTTCAGGAACTATTACTCCAGCATTTACTGATGCAACTACTGGAGGTACTTGGTCTATTACTGCAGGTACAGGAACAGCAACAATCACATCTGGTGGTGTTGTTACTGGAGGAAACGCAGGAACAGTTACCGTTGTTTATTCGAAAAATGATGGTGCAGGATGTACTATATCGGTCACTAAAGCATTGACTGTTGATCCTTCAGTAAGTGTTAGCATCGCTGCAGTACCATCTGGAGCAATTTGTTCAGGAACATCCGTCACTTTTACGGCTACACCAATTAATGGTGGTACATCTCCAACATATCAATGGAAATTGAATGGGGTAAGTGTTGGAGGAAATTCGCCAACGTACACTAATACTACCTTGGCGAATGGTAATACTGTTACTTGTGCTATGACTTCAAATGCGAGTTCTTGTTTAGCAGGGAATCCAGCAAATTCGAATACGGTTACTATGATCGTTACGGCAAACGTTGCTCCTTCTGTTACCATTGCCATTACGAGTGGTTCTAATCCAGCATGTAACGGCAGTTCTGTGACATTTACGGCTACTCCAACCAATGGAGGAACTCCGACATATCAGTGGACTAAGAATGGAACAAATATTGGAGGTGCAACTTCTTCTACCTATACAGGGGTTGCAGGAACCGACTTTGTGAGTACAGATATTATTCGTTGTGTTTTGACACCAACGGCAATTTGTGTTTCTCCGACTATAGCAACGAGTGCAGGTATAACAATGACCGTTACGGTAAACGCAAGCATAGCTTCGGTAATAGGAGCAAGCCCTTTGTGTATCGGTGGAACTTCGACATATACTGCGAATTCAGTAGTCTTAGGAGGAGGGTCAGGGGCTTGGAGCAGTAGTAATATGGCTGTTGCTACAATAGATGTATCTGGGAATGTTACGGGTGTTTCGGCAGGAACAAGCAATATCATTTATACTATATCAGGAGGTTGTGGCGGAATAGTGTCTGCTCAACAATTGGTGACAATAAATTCAACAAGTAATGGCGGAAGTATTTCTGGATCACAAACAACTATTTGTGCGAATACATCTACTGGCGTCTTAACTTTAGGAGGTGGTTATGTAGGTTCAATAGTACAGTGGGAGAAGAGATTAGATTCGAATACTTGGACAACAATTGCAAATACAACGACAACTTATTCTGATACACCTACAGTAGCGGGTGTTTGGGAATACAGAGTTTTAGTTCAAAGCGGAAGCTGCCCAGCAGTTTACTCTACTTCTTTTTCGGTTACTGTTGAGTCAGGATTTCCGATTAATGCTCCTACTTTAAGTAATATCACTTTATCATGTAATCAAACTACGGCTATTGAAAATTGGGCAGCAGTCCCTAATATATCCAATTATCGATTTGATGTGTCCACAGATTCTTTTGCAACTTATGTGACTAATTATCAAGATCTATCAGTTGCGCCATCAGCTACTTCTTTAAATCTAAGTGGCTTGGTTTCGGGTGTGACTTATTCAGTTAGAGCTCGTTCTGAAAATAGTTGTGGAACTAGTGCCAATTCAAATGTTGTGACAATTACGGTTAATTTTTCACCGTCAACACCATCGGCGACGGCGACTGCACAGCCTACTTGTGCGGTGCCAACAGGAACCATTACTGTAACATCGCCTACGGGAATGAATTATAGTATAGATGGTTCTGATTATACTAATACCTCAGGAGTTTTTAGTAATCTAGCTGTAGGGTCTTATACGGTAACCGCCCGAAATGGATCGGGATGTGTTTCATTGAGCTCAGCTCCAGTTGTAATAGATGCTCCACTTATTATCACTACTTGGAATGGTACTAGTTGGTCTAATGGATCACCAGATGCTAATAAAATAGCTATTTTTACTGGAAATGCATCAATAACTTCCCAAGTGAATGCATGTTCTTGTCAAATTGGTCCAGGAGTAGAAGTTCGCGTAGGTATAGAATCTAAGCTTCCACTATATTCCACAGATAAAAATGCCCATGCTATCTTAAAGATTGAAAACGGATTGGTTGTTGATCCTGCAAGTTCTTTAATTTTCGAGAACAATGCAAGTTTGGTACAGGTTAACGATGATGCTGTAAATAGTGGAAAGATTCTTTATAATCGCGATACGAATCCAATGAAGAATTTGGATTATACACATTGGACTTCACCAGTAAAAGACCAAATATTGAATGTGTTGTCGCCAAATACTCAACCAGATAAGTTCTTTTATTATAATAATAGTAAATGGGTTGGTGTAGCAGGCACAGAACCAATGAGTCCTGCAGGAAAAGGTTTTATTATTCGTGTTCCTAAACCTAACATTCATTATACAAATGGAGAGTATTGGGCAAGCACAGATGTTACATACACGCAAAAGGTTGCGTTTAAAGGAGATCCAAACAATGGAGTAATTAAAATAGATACTCAAGGAAAGTCTAAATATAATTTGATCGGTAATCCGTATCCATCAGCTATTGATGCCGATTTGTTTATTGCTAATACTAATAATAAGAGTTTGCTTGGTGGTGCTTTGTATTTTTGGACTCACAATACACCCATTACGAATAATGCTTATACTTCAAATGATTATGCTGTTTATACTTTGACAGGAGGAACAAGTGGTGCTCCATCAGGGGGGGCGGCTCCAAGTGGTGAAATTGCAGCTGGTGTTGCCTTTTTTGTAAGAAGTATTGACGTAGGAAAGTTTGAATTTAATAATTCGATGCGTATTTCGAATGCAGCATCTAACAGTCAATTTTTTAGACAATCGAAGACCAAGAAAACGGCAGGAATTGAGAAGAATAGAGTTTGGTTGAATTTAACCAATTCCGGAGGAGCTTTCAAACAATTGTTGGTTGGTTATATAGAAGGAGCAACAAATGATTTTGATAAATTATATGATGGAGCTAGTTTTAATGGTAATACCTATATTGATTTTTATAGTGTTAATAAAACTAATAAGCTTGCAATACAAGGTCGTGCATTGCCATTTGATAAGACTGATAAAGTACCATTGGGTTACAAAACCACAATAGCGGGTACATTTGAGATTAGTATCAGTAAAGTAGATGGTGCTTTGGTAAATCAAACTGTTTTTGTAGAAGATAATGTTACTAAAACGGTTCATAATTTGAAAAATGGAGCATATTCTTTCACAACTTTAAAAGGAACATTCAATGATCGTTTTGTACTGGTTTATGTTGAGAAAACTGCGGTAGTAACTCCACCAGTTGTAGTGACTCCTCCTGTGGTTATCGATCCTCCAGTAGTTATCGATCCACCAGTAGATGTAGAGCCACCAGTAGTTGTGACTCCTCCTGTAGTTATCGATCCACCTGTTGTAGTTGAACCACCAGTAGTTGTGACTCCTCCTATAGTTATCGATCCACCTGTTGTAGTTGAACCGCCAGTAGTTGTGACTCCTCCTGTAGTTATCGATCCACCGGTTGTAGTTGACCCACCAGTAGTTGTGACCCCTCCAGTAGTTATCGATCCACCGGTTGTAGTTGAACCACCAGTAGTTGTGACTCCTCCTGTAGTTATCGATCCACCGGTTGTAGTTGAACCACCAGTAGTTGTGACTCCTCCTGTAGTTATCGATCCGCCGGTTGTAGTTGAACCACCAGTAGTTGTGACTCCTCCTGTAGTTATCGATCCGCCAGTTGTAGTTGAACCACCAGTAGTTGTTACTCCTCCTGTAGTTATCGATCCACCGGTTGTAGTTGAACCACCAGTAGTTGTTACTCCTCCTGTAGTTATCGATCCACCTGTTGTAGTTGAACCACCAGTAGTTGTTACTCCTCCTGTAGTTGTGACTCCTCCAGTAGTTATCGATCCACCGGTTGTAGTTGAACCGCCAGTAGTTGTGACTCCTCCAGTAGTTATCGATCCACCGGTTGTAGTTGAACCGCCAGTAGTTGTGACTCCTCCAGTAGTTATCGATCCGCCGGTTGTAGTTGAACCACCAGTAGTTGTGACTCCTCCAGTAGTTGTGACCCCACCTGTAGTTATCGATCCGCCAGTTGTAGTTGAACCACCAGTAGTTGTTACTCCTCCTGTAGTTATTGATCCACCGGTTGTAGTTGATCCTCCAGTAGTTGTGACCCCTCCTGTAGTTGTCGATCCTCCAGTTGTTGTAGAACCACCGGTTGTAGTAACTCCACCAGTCGTTGTTGAACCGCCTGTTGTTGTAATTCCTCCAGTAATTGGTTTGGATCCAACATTGGAAAATCCAACATTTGATAAAAAAGGGAAGTCAGTTATTGTATCTGTAAATAACCATCAAATTAAAATAAACTCTTTTGATGAGATTATCGCAATGGTTATGGTGTATGATTTGAGAGGAAGATTACTTTATGAAAACAATGATGTAAATACCAATGAATTTGTAATAAAGGATTTAAATGTCAGTGATCAATTTTTAATTGTTATGATTCAATTGACAAATGGCAATTGGGTTACCAAAGAGATAATTCTTAAGAATTAATTTTAAAAAAATATATTATTTATAGTCCCATTCTGATTAGTCAGAATGGGATTTTTTATTTTAAATAATGTTATATGTAAGAAAATATTTTTAAAAATTATTATATTATAAATAAATTCTTATTTTAGTAGTGTCTTTTTTTGGATTATAATTAGACACTATTTTTTATGAAGCGATTTATTTTTTGTTATCTATTTTTTATTTTTTCACCAGTTTTGCTTTGTGGACAAACTATATTTGAGAACCCTATCGTTGGAGTTAATCTCAATGAATCAAATCCCTGTACGATTGGACAATTAGTGGATTCAAATATTACAGTTACTGGTATTGGAAGAGGTAGAGGAATATTTGGGATTAATTCTAATAATAGATACGATGCCAGAAGTTGGAAGTCAGATATGTTAGATCTTAATGCCTATTTTGAGTTTACTATAATTCCCAATACGGATAAAAAAATTGATTTTGTTAGTTTTGTGTATACAGGTCAAATTTCGATTAATGGACCCACTCTTTTTGCGTTTCGTTCCAGTATTGATAATTATGCGTCAGATATTGGTATTGCCTCTGCAACTGGTTCGACAATTTCTTTGTCAGCTAATTCATTTCAAAATGTTGCTTCTCCCATTACTTTTAGATTATATGGGTGGGCGGCCACTACTGGAACGGGAAGTTTTAGTGTTAATGATTTTCAATTTAACGGTATAGTTTCTTGTGCAGCTCCGCAAATACCCATATTGCCAGAAATTAGTATTAGCTGTTCAACGACTTCTTTTGTGTTGAATTGGCCAGCTTCTTTACATGCTTCAAATTATTTTATAGATGTAGCTAAAGATTCTGGTTTTGTCAATAATCTGGCTAGCTGCCAAAATAAAGCATTAGGAAATACTTTGTCTGAAACTGTTACAGATTTGATAGCAGGACAAACTTATTATGTTCGGTTGCATTCTGCCAATGGTTGTGCGGCTAGTAGTTATTCTAATACTATAAAAGTGGCTGCACCAGAAACTATTTATGATGGAACATGGTCCAATGGTTTTCCTGATTTGGATAAAAATGTGCGATTTTTGGATGATTTTAATGTGAATGAATCTTTTGAAGCTTGTTCTTGTCAAATTGAAGATGGTGCATCTGTTCATGTTGATTCTGGAGGTGTTTTAAAGCTTCAAAATGGATTAGATGTTGACGACTCAAGTACTCTAACTTTCGATAACAACGCGAGTTTGATTCAGGTCAACGATCTTGCTGTAAATAGTGGAAAGATTACCTATAAGCGTGATACGAATCCAATGAAGAATTTGGATTATACGCATTGGACTTCACCAGTAAAAGACCAAATATTGAATGTGTTATCGCCAAATACTCAATCTGATAAGTACTTTAATTACGTTAATGGTAAATGGGTTGTTGTTGCAGGTACAGATGCAATGAGTCCATCAGGAAAAGGATTTATTATTCGTGTCCCTAAACCCAATATTTTTTTTCCAAATGGAGAGAATTGGACAGGCTCAACCTATATACAAAAGATTGCGTTTAAAGGAGAGCCAAACAATGGGGTAATAAAAATAGATACTCAAGGAAAATCCAAATATAATTTGATAGGTAATCCGTATCCATCAGCGATTGATGCTGACTTGTTTATAAAGGCTAATCTAAGTATGATTGGTGGATCTTTATATTTTTGGACTCACAATACTCCCATTACAAATAATGTTTATACTTCTAATGACTATGCTGTTTATAATTTAACAGGAGGAACAGGTGTAGCCGCGCTAAAAGGTGGGCTGCCTCCAAATGGTAATATAGCTTCAGGTGTTGCCTTTTTTGTAAGAAGTACTAATTCAGGAGTTTTTGAGTTTAACAATTCGATGCGTATTTCGGATCCAGCAGACAACAGTCAATTTTTTAGACAATCGAAGACTAAGAAAACTGCAAGTATTGAGAAGAATAGGGTCTGGTTGAATTTAACTAATTCCGAAGGAGTCTTCAAACAATTGTTGGTTGGTTATATAGCAGGTGCATCTAATGATTTTGATAAGTTGTATGACGGGACTGCTTTTAATAGTAATAACTACATTGATTTTTATAGTGTTAATAACGGGAAGAATCTAGGTATTCAAGGACGAACCGTTCCATTTGACAAAACAGATAAAGTGCCATTGGGCTATAAAACTACTATCGAAGGTGTTTTCGAAATTAAAATTGCGCATGCGGATGGATTGTTAGCCAAGTGCAATATTTATTTAGAAGACAAAAACACAGGAATACTTCATAATTTAAAGAAAAGCTCTTATTCATTTTCGACGCTAAAAGGGGAATATAACAATCGTTTTGTATTGAGTTATTTGCCTAATTTAAAATCAATTTCAGAACAAGATCTTGTTGAAAATGTTAAGCATCAACTTGAAATCTATACACAAGAGAATCAATTGAGTATAAAGTCTAGAGACGGAAATATATCAACTATCATTATTTATGATTTAAAAGGGAATGTGCTTTATCAAAAAGAGCATATCGATAAGGAACAGTTTGTAATCTCTGATATAATCCCGAAACGTCAAATTTTAATTGTAAAAACGGTTTTTAGTGATGGAGTCAGTCAAACAGATAAAATAATTTTTTAATTTAGTATATAACTAAAAAACCCTCATTTTCTTTATGAAAATGAGGGTTTTAATATTTTAAAAGATTTATTTTCCTTTTATTGATGCTTCTAGGTTTTTCTCAATTGTATGTCCTGGTCTAGTCCATTTCGGTTTTTCTCCTAGTGACTCAAACTGTGAATCTACTGCTTCAACAGTTGGTCGCTGTGCTGCTTTTTTAAATGGTTTTTGAGGTTTTAAACCTAATAAATCAAACATTTTCATGTCTTCATTAACATCAGGATTTGGTGTCGTAAGTAATTTGTCTCCAGCAAAAATAGAGTTGGCTCCAGCAAAGAAACACATAGCCTGTCCTTCACGGCTCATATTCATTCTTCCAGCAGATAAACGAACTTGAGTGTTTGGCATTACAATTCTGGTGGTAGCAACCATTCGAATCATTTCCCAAATCTCTACAGGTTTTTCATCTTCCATTGGAGTACCTTCTACAGCTACTAAAGCATTGATTGGTACCGATTCTGGTTGAGGATTTAATGTTGAAAGAGCTACAAGCATTCCTGCTCTGTCCTCTATACTTTCTCCCATTCCGATAATTCCACCGCTACAAACTGTAACACTGGTTTTACGAACGTTTTCTATAGTTTGCAAGCGATCTTCAAATCCACGAGTGGAGATGACTTCTTTATAATAATCTTCTGAAGTGTCTAAGTTGTGATTGTATGCATAAAGACCAGCTTCTGCCAATCGTTGAGCTTGGTTTTCTGTAATCATACCCAAGGTACAACATACTTCCATATCCATTTTGTTAATGGTACGTACCATTTCCAAAACTTGGTCAAACTCTGGGCCGTCCTTTACATTTCTCCAGGCTGCACCCATACATACACGGGAAGAACCTCCAGATTTGGCTCTAAGGGCTTGCGCTTTGACTTGGTTTACTGACATTAAATCGTTTCCTTCAACACCAGTGTTGTATCTTGCCGCTTGTGGGCAATAGCCACAATCTTCAGAACATCCACCAGTTTTAATCGAAACCAAAGTAGAAACCTGAACCACATTTGGGTCATGATACTCCCGATGGATAGTAGCTGCTTCAAAAAGCAAATCCATCATTGGTTTATTATAAATTGCAATAATTTCTTCTTTAGTCCAGTTGTGTTTCGTGATACTCATTGATCCTTTATTTTGATGCCCCAAAAGTAATCAAATTGTTCTAAAGAAGCAATGTACTAGTATTAAAAAGACTTACTATGAATTGTTTAAAAAGGGGAATTTAATCGGCTATAAATTTGTCATTGTAGTACAACATCAGTAACAGAGTTACAATTACTGAAGACGCAATTCCTTCAAAAAATAAAGTAAAGCAATACATATTGATAGAAGGGTGCCCTCCAAATAAAAAGGTCTCCGATAAATTATGGATATAAGCATCGCCACCTCTCATATAACTGTAAATCAATAGTCCTAAAACCGATAGAAAGACACCGACTACTGAAGTAATTAAAGCCGCCAAAGCGTTAGAAACGAATTTTGTTTTACCATGTGCAACCCTTGATCGCAACGTATCATTTACGGCATAAAGAACGAAGAACACATTAAATAATCGTAAGTAGAAAAGATTGGATAAGCCCAAAAATTCCATTAAAAGGAAATAGGTTCCTATTGATATAAAAATGAAGAACCCATTTTTAATTTCTCTTTTTACTTTCATGGCGTTGGCTTTTTAAAAGTTAAGAATGCAATATGTATTTGGTACTCAGGTATATTGACATAAATTTACAAAAAAAATAGACACCAATGGAAATATTTGTAGAAGAGTTTATTTGTCATATTTATTGAAAAATTGAAATAGAATCGATTACTGAAAAAATCATTTACTTCGTCAGTATATTAAAGTCCATGTGGGAGTGCCACCATAAAGAAAAGGGACCAACTCATTGTAGTGATTCGGTCCCTTTCCTTTATGCTGTCGGGCTATACGCGCTACTTCGGTAGCTTGCTTCTATCCCTCACTCGAGAGTAACGTGTTTAGGATCTGCCTATTTTCAGAATATCCGTCCCAATAATTCATCATTAAGCTTAAGAAGGTTTTGTTGAAAATGATAATATTATGGGAAGATTCTATAGATTCTTGAAATAAGTCAAAGCTGTATTTCTGTCTTTTTCCAATTGTTCCTTTAAAAGTGCAACCGAATCAAATTTTTCTTCGGAACGAATTCTTTCCAATATGGAAACAGTGATTTTATGGTCGTATAAATCTTCATTAAAATCGAAATAATTGATTTCTATAGTTTGATTTTTGCCTTCAACAGTGGGGTTAAAGCCGATGTTCATCATGCCCAAAACTGTTTTTGAGTCGATGATGCTTTTGACAATATAAACTCCGTTTTTGGGAATAAGTTTAAAATTTTCTTCTATTTTTAAATTGGCAGTTGGAAATCCAATGGTTCTTCCCAGTTGTTTTCCTTTGGCTATAATTCCGGTTAAAGAATAGTCGTAACCCAAGTATTCATTGGCCAAGGCGACATTGCCCTCGATTAAAGCCTGTCTGATTTTTGTGGAACTTACAGATACTTCTTTGATTTCTTGAGCAGAAATTTCTTCTACTTCAAAACCATATTGTTCTCCAAAAGCTTTTAAATCATCAATATTGGCAGTTCTATTGCGTCCAAATCGATGGTCATGACCAATTATTATTTTATGAATATGAAATTGGCCTACAAGGATGTTTTTTACAAATTCCTCCGCAGTCAATCTAGAAAAACTTTCATCAAAGGGATGGATAACTAAATTTTGAATGCCTATTTTATCCAATAGTTCTATTTTCTCATCTATTGTATTGAGTAGTTTTATATCTGAATCCTCTTGTAAGACCATACGGGGATGAGGAAAAAAAGTAAGTACCAGACTTTCGTATTTTTCGTTTTCAGTATTTTGGGTAACTTTTTCCAGTATTTTTTTATGTCCAAAATGAACACCATCAAAGGTTCCTAACGTAAGAATTGTTTTTTTTGCATTTTCCCCAGATGCAATTTGGAAATCGTTTATAGAATGAAAAATTTTCAAAGTACCTATTTTTAAATATTTTGCAAATTTATACTATCTATTTTAAAAAGAAGAATAAGAAGTTTCTATTTTTATCAATTGTAATGTTCGTTATGTTAATAAATCTTCAAATTGAGCATTATAACCTACTGTAATTGTTATGTTTTTCAAATCGTTTTTCAAATCATTGCATATTCCGTTGTAAATGAATTAATTTTGTATATCGATTTTGGAATTCTATAATCGAAAATTGACTTCAATTGAAAAAATTTTATTTGTTCATCTATTGGTTCGAGTTATCGAATAGCAAAACAAAATAGATGAAGATGAGATAAATATAAATGGAATTTGATATTTCAAAAAATACACTATGAACATATGAATAGATTTTTATTTTGTTTAGGATTGTTAGCCTTAAGTTTTGCTGGGTTTTCTCAAGCCAAATCTTCTTGGTCGTTAGTGAGTTCTTCCCAAAGAGGGATTTCTCAAAAACAGGAAGGAGATTTAGGATTTGAGCATCAACTTTCGTACACTTTAAATGAAGTTGAATTTAAACAATCGTTGGAAACACTTCATTCTGATCCTTCGTCGACCAAAAGTATAGCTGTCGCAATTCCAAATAGTACAGGTAAAATAGAGCAATTTAATGTTGTGGAATCTTCTAATTTTGTTCCTGAATTACAAGCAAAATACCCTGAAATCCGTGCCTATTCCGGAACAGGAATTACAGATCCCAAGGCGTCCATTAGTTTTAGTGTTTCGCCAAGCGGTATTCAAACTATGGTTTTAAGAGGTGACAGCGTTTCTGAATTTATAGAACAATTAGAAAAGAATAAATCTATATATGTGGTTTCTAGTTCAAAGAAAAGAAGCAAAGGAGATTTGCCTTTAACTTGTAAAACGGTGGATGTAGCATTGAATAGGGATTTGACAAAGAAAACAATTCAAGTAAAGTCAAGTAATGGTGTTTTTAAAACCATGAGACTAGCATTGTCATGTAATGGGGAATATGCCCAATATTTTGGTGGAACCAAAAGCAAAGCCTTGGCCGCAATGAATGCTACAATGACACGTGTAAATGGGGTTTTTAATAAAGACTTAGCTTTGAAATTAGTTATGATTGATAATGCTAGTATAATTTATACTGATGCAGCAAGCGATCCTTATTCTGATTACACAATTGATGATCCCAATAATACAATAACAGATGGATCCGAAGGCGCTTGGAATCTTGAATTACAATCTACTTTAACATCACAAATTGGTAATGCAAATTATGACATAGGACATTTGTTTGCCAATTCGGGAGGAGGGGGAGATGCCGGTTGTATTGGGTGCGTATGTGTTAATCCAACAGCTTCTGATCTTTATGGGAAGGGGAGTGGTTATACTTCGCCAGCAAATGGAAAACCAGAAGGTGATGCTTTTGATATTGACTATGTAGCGCATGAAATGGGACATCAATTAGGGGCAACACACACTTTTTCATATGACATTGAAGGAACAGGTACTAGTGTGGAGCCAGGTAGTGGTTCGACTATTATGGGATATGCAGGGATTACCGATTATGACGTTCAAAGTCAGTCTGATGATTATTTTGCTTATGCCAGTATTTCTCAAATTCAGAGTAATTTGGCATCCAAATCATGTCCAGTTAGCACGACATTGATTAATCAAACACCAACTGCTAATGCTGGTGCGAACTATACCATTCCAAAAAGCACTCCTTTTGTTTTGAATGGCTCTGCTTCAGATCCTAACGGAAATACAATGACGTATTGTTGGGAACAAAATGACTCAGCTACTAATCAAAGTGATGCGAATAGCTTTGCTTATGCAACGAAGCCCAATGGACCTAATTTTAGATCGTTTTTACCAAAGGGCGAGACCAATCGCTATTTTCCGGAATTGAGTAGAGTGTTGTCAGGACAACTTACAACTACCTGGGAGTCCGTCTCGTCTGTGGCCAGAAATTTAAATTTTGTGTTTACCGTTAGGGATAACGCAGTTTTGGGTTCTGCACAAACCAATTCGGATGGGATGTTAATTACTGTTGACGGAAATAAAGGGCCATTTGCGGTAACTTCACAGAACAGTTCGAATTCCAGTTGGGTTTTGGGTTCATCACAAACAATAACTTGGAGTGTAAATAGCTCTAACTTATTGGCAGGAGCGGCGAATGTGAATATTAAGTTATCTACGGATGGAGGTTTGACTTTTCCAACGGTTTTGGCATCCAATACACCAAACGACGGTTCTCAGGTGATTACGGCACCCAATACGGCGGCAAAGAATTGTAGAATTTTAATAGAGCCTACAGGAAATGTTTTTTATGCCGTAAATAGTAAGCCTTTTGCTATAGGTTATAGTGTTACAACTTCTTGTAGCTCTTATGTTTTTGCGGCCCCTTATTCAATACCTGATGCTCCGCATGCTTATACTGAGAAAACAATTGTAGTGCCTTCAAGCACTTCTGAAATAGCGGACGTTAATTTTAATATTGGTCTTACACATACCTATTTATCGGATGTTCAAATTGAAGTAGTAAGTCCAAAAGGAACTATTGTGAAGTTGTTTGATAGATCTTGTGGTGCGGGCGATAATAGCTTGATTTTGATTTATGATGATTTGGGTGGCGCTTTGAATTGTGGGGCAACAATCAGTCAAACGGTAGCCCCAGCGGGAACTTTATCTGCTTTTAATGGTGAAAATCCGGGAGGAACATGGAAATTGAGATTTATTGATGTAGGTGAAGGAGATACTGGGACAATTGATTCGGCATCTATACAAATTTGTTCAAATACTTATACTACTCTGTCAACGTCAAGTTTTGAAATCAATGACTTTGTGTTGTATCCGAATCCGAATAAAGGGGATTTTAATATTCGGTTTTCAAGTTCCAATACAACAGATATTCAGGTTTCTGTAAATGATATGTTAGGTCGAAAAATATACCAGAAGGAGTTTGAAAATACTGGAGATTTTAATCAAAATATTCAATTGAAGAATGCAGCAGCGGGGACTTATATCGTTACTGTTGTAGATGGGGATAGAAAAGGTGTCTCTAAGATTATAGTGGAATAGATTTTTTAAACTTATAAAAAAAGGGAGACATTCAAATGTCTCCCTTTTTTTATTTTATTTATTTTCCGTTGAAGGTAGTCATTGTGTTTTCCAATCCTGCCGTTCCAAAAGATTTAATGATTTCGGAAGCGACTTCCAATCTTTCGGTAAGTTTTGCTTTTTCGTTATCATCCCAATCTCCCAGTACATAATCTACTTGTTGCCCTTTTTTGAATTCATCGCTGATGCCAAATCTAAAACGGGTGTATTCTTGTGTGTTTAGAACGAGATTGATGTTTTTGAGTCCGTTATGGCCTCCGTCGCTACCTTTTTTTCGGATGCGAATGGTTCCAAAGGATAGGTTTAAATCATCGGTAATGACAAAGATGTTTTCGAGCGGAATGTTTTCTTTGTCCATCCAGTATTTTACAGCTTTCCCGCTCAAATTCATATAGGTGTTGGGTTTTAGAAGTAGAAAGGTTCTTCCTTTGAATTTGTATTCAGCGAGTGCGCCCAGTTTTACGGTTTCGAATGAGAGTCCTTCTTTTTTTGCTAAAAAATCGACTACTTTAAAACCAATATTGTGTCGTGTATTTACGTATTCGGAGCCGATGTTGCCAAGGCCAACGATTAAAAATTTCTTCATACTGTTTGTGTTCTCTTCTGTTTTTGGTGATGAAAACAGGTTTTGTATCCATTTTATCATGCTGCAAAAATAGTGTAAAAAGTATAAAGAGGAAAGAGCCGAGAGAAGAGAATAGAGAATCGAGAGAAAAGAGGCAAGAACTAAGAGAAGAGAGTCAAGAACTAAGAGAAGAGCGTATTGAATAAAGAGGAAAGAACGGAGAGAAAAGAGACAAAAACCAAGAGAAGAGAATAAGAGTAAGGAATAAATTGTTTTAAATTCTTAATTCTTAATTCTTAATTCTAAATTTTGGAATTGAACTTTGATTTTTTATTTCCAAAAATGTACTATGTTTCTCTTTAGCCCCGATGGGAGGGAAAATCCTTTTATTTTTTCTTTAAAAAATAAAAGATTTGGAAGGACAGCGGGAATCCATCTTTCTTGAAATGCCCGATCTTTCGCTTCAACTCAAAAAAAAAGCACCAGTCGTGAAACTGATGCTTTTGATATAGATTGAAAAAGTATTATTTTTTCTTTTTTGCAGGAGCTTTTGCTGCTTTTGCTGCTTCTTGCGCTGCTTTCATAGCCGCACGAGAGATCTTCACTTGACAAATTACTGTATTGTCTGGGTGCATGATTTTGAAGTTTGGAGTTGGCACTTTAGTAACATATAATTTGTTACCCATGTCAAGAGGTGTGATGTCAGCTTCAACGAAATCTGGAAGATTTTTTGGTAAAGCTTTAACTTTCAATTTACGGTTGTTCAAACGTAAATCTCCACCTGCCATAACTCCTTTAGAGTTACCAACGATTTTTACTGGAACTTCAATAGTGATTTCTTTGTCATCAAAGATTTGAAAGAAGTCAATATGTAAAATTTTGTCAGATACTGGGTGTACTTGAATGTCTTGTAAAACAGCAGTAAAAGTTTTCCCATTTCCAAGTTCAATCACAACTGTGTGTGCGTTTGGAGTGTAAACCAAGTTCTTGAAAGCTATAACTTCCGCTGAAAAATGAACTGCCTGACTTCCTCCGTATAATACGCAAGGAACCAATCCAGCATTACGTAAGGCTTTAGTAGCTACTTTGCCCACGCTTTCTCTTTCTGATCCTTTAATTGTAATCGATTTCATTGTAAATATTTATATAGTTATTAATTAAACTCTTGTTTGAAGCTTTAGGCTATAAGCCTTAGGCTTTAGGAGAACTGTAGCTTATTGCTTAAAGCTTACAGCATATTGCTTTTACATTAAAAACTTCCCGCTAATGGAATTGTTGTGGTGAACCATGTGCATTACTTCAGCAAAAAGAGGTGCACAACTCACAACTCTTATTTTGTTTGATTGTTTTTTTAACGGAATAGAATCGGTTACGATTAGTTCCAACAATTTTGAATTTTCTATTTTTTCGTAAGCACCACCCGATAAAATGGCATGCGTACAAATTGCTCTTACGCTTAAGGCTCCTTTTTCGATCATTAAATCGGCAGCTTTCGCCAAAGTTCCTCCTGTGTCAATCATGTCATCCACTAAGATTACATTTTTGCCTTTTACTTCTCCGATAAGCTCCATTGTTTCGATAACGTTGGCCGCTTTTCTTTGTTTGTAACAGATTACTACTTCAGAATTTAAGAATTTAGAATAAGCATAAGCTCTTTTCGATCCTCCCATATCTGGTGAAGCAATCATTAAATTGTCTAGACCTAAACTTTCTACGTATGGTAAAAAGATAGTGGATGCAAAAAGGTGATCAACTGGTTTCTCGAAGAATCCTTGTATTTGATCAGCATGCAAATCCATGGTCATTATCCTTGTTGCTCCTGCAGCATCTAGTAAATTAGCTACTAGTTTGGCTCCAATCGGAACTCTTGGTTTGTCTTTTCTGTCTTGTCTTGCCCAACCGAAGTAAGGTATAACAGCTGTAATGTGTCTTGCTGATGCGCGTTTTGCTGCGTCAATCATCAACAATAATTCCATTAAATTATCGGCAGTAGGAAACGTTGAGCAAACGATAAAAACACGTAACCCTCTGATTGATTCTTCGTAAGAAGGTTGAAATTCACCATCACTATAAGTAGACATGGTAACTTTCCCCATTGGGATTCCGTATTCCTTTGCAATTTTCTCTGCAAGATATTCACTTTTTGAACAAGCAAAAATTTTAGCTTCTGGTTCTAGGTGTGACATTTAATTTGTTGTTTTGTAGTTAGTTGTGAATTCCTTTTTTTAGGAGGTGCAAATTTAGAAAATAAAATCAACTCTGAAAGGAAAAATTTAAGTATTTTTATTAGAATGTTTAAAAATATTTTTTACATTTGCACCGTGTTAAAGGAAAAGATAATTGTTAATATTAATTGTCTCTTTATTGCGTTTGGAATGATTGTTTATTATTCCATGTCTAGCTAAGCCCGGATGGCGGAATTGGTAGACGCGCTGGTCTCAAACACCTGTGGGAAACCGTGCCGGTTCGACTCCGGCTCCGGGTACAAAAACCTCTTCGAAAGAAGAGGTTTTTTTGGTTTTAGAAGGTTCAATTTTGCTTTTTACAATTTATTGACTAAAAAACCTGAGTAAAAAGACTTTTTTTTGTTGTAATTATTTTATTAAATAATTGATATTCTATAAAATAAATAATTGTATTTCGAATAGTATGATTTCTAAAGATTTATTAAATCGAGTAAGGTTTTAAATTAATTTTTTTATAATTTTAATGGTTTAGTCTATTCCTCGCAACATATGTTCTTTTGCTAGTGTATAGTGTTTGTCGCAAAAACCAACACTGTTCCAATTGATTTCTTTCCCACATCTTGTGCATTTTCCTGTATATGCATAATCTCTTTTAGATGAACAACCTATTATTGTAAATAATAGTATTGCACCTAATACTAATTTTTTCATAGTTCTTTTTTTGAAGCCGCAAATTTATGTTAAGAACATATTGAAAAACGATTAATGACTATGAAATGTTTCTTTTTACAGATAGAAGTAGTTTAATTATTTTTTTTGTAGTATAAATTTTATAAATATTTTTATTTTTTTATTAGCTATAAAGGTAATTGCTGGAATTAATTTTGTTTTTGACAGAATGTGGGTTTCTGTTTTGTGTTTTTCTTTTTAGAAATAATATATTATTAAAGCTTTCATATTTGTATTTGGTTTGCATTTTGTAATTATTTTATAACTAATAGTATTGATTTTTAAGAGTGTCTGTATTATACTCATTTATTTTTTGTAAACTTGTAAGTGTAAAATAAACACTTATAATTATGAAAAAAATATACTATATAGTTCTGCTATCTATTTCGCTAACGTCATTTGCTGAAAACGTCGTCAATTATTCGTTTGTCAACTCCGATAAAACAATAAAAGTTGAATTTAATCTGACTCCAAAGAAAACAGCGTGTTATAAAGTTTTCTTTAATAATAAATTAGTCATCAATACTTCAGAGCTTGGGATTGTTCGGGAAGACGGTAATTTTTATACCGATATGAAGATTGTAAAAGTATCTGAAGCGAAAGTTATTCAGTCTTCTTATAGTATGTTGCAGGGGAAAAGAAAAAACAACAACTATGTTGCCAATCAATATACAGTGAATTTGCAAAACAGTGAGGGAGAGGATATGGAAATCATTTTTCAGATTTCACATGATGGAGTTGCTTTGCGTTACCATTTTCCTAAAACTTCTAACGATATTAAAAAAATAGCTGAAGAGAAAACCACTTATAATTTTGATGCTTCCGCAAAAGCATGGTTACAGCCTATGTCTAAAGCTAAAACAGGGTGGAAAGAAACCAACCCGTCCTATGAGGAACATTATTCTATGGGGGTTCCAGTAAATACCAAACCAGCAATTGGGGAAGGGTGGGTGTATCCTGCTTTGTTAAATGCCAATGATGCTTGGGTTTTGATTACCGAAACTGGATTACAAGATAATTATTGTGGAAGCCGATTAGTATATAATGATGCTTCAAAAGCGTTGCAGGTAACTTTTCCGCAAAAAGAAGAGGTTTTCACAAACGGTGCTCTAAATCCAGAATCGCAATTGCCATGGTATACTCCTTGGCGAATTATAACGATTGGTTCCTTGAAAACAATTACTGAAAGTACTTTAGGAACCGATTTGGCGGATCCTGCCATTTCCATGGATACTTCTTTTATAAAAAGTGGATTGTCTTCATGGAGTTGGGTTTTATTAAAAGATGATTCGGTTAATTTTGAGACTACTTTGCAGTTTATTGATTATGCGTCCAGCATGAATTGGCCTTATTGCCTGATTGATGCCGATTGGGATACCAGAATTGGTGATGCTAAAATGAAAGAATTAGTAGCTCATGCCAAAGAGAAAAACGTAAAGTTATTGGTTTGGTACAATTCATCAGGACCATGGAATGGTACAGAATATCATCCGAAAGGTAAATTACTTACCCATGCCGATAGGGACAAAGAATTTTCAAGATTAAACGAACTTGGAATTGCCGGCATCAAAGTCGATTTTTTTGGGGGAGACGGACAGTCGATGGTTGCCTATTATCATGGGATGCTTAAGGATGCTGCATCACATCAGCTATTAATCAATTTGCATGGGGCCACTTTACCTAGAGGTTGGCAGCGTACTTATCCCAATTTGCTGACTACCGAGGCTGTAAAAGGATATGAGTATATTACTTTTTTTCAAGATATTGCCGATTTGGCACCAAGCCACTGCTCAATGCTTCCTTTTGCCAGAAATGTTTTTGATCCAATGGATTTCACTCCTATGGTTTTAGATTCTATTCCGAATATTAAGCGTAAAACAACACCTGCATTTGAGTTAGCTTTACCAGTTTTATTTCTGTCGGGTATTCAGCACATTGCTGAAACTCCTGTTGGTATGTCCAAAATGCCAAAATATGTGGTGGATTATCTAAAAGACATTCCAACGAATTGGGATGATTCCAAATTTATAGAGGGCTATCCGGGAAAGTACATTATTATGGCTAGAAAAAAAGATAATGTTTGGCACATTGTTGGAATTAATGGAGAAAACAAAGCCAAAGAAATTGAAGTTGATTTGTCATTTGTAACGAATGAATCTGGTTATATCATTTTTGAAAATGAAAAGGGTTTTCAACAAGAGATGATTACAAAAGCGCAAAACAAGAAGCTTAAAGTAACAATGAAACCAAATGGTGGTTTTGTGGTGAAGATATAGCGTAAAGAAAAAAGGTTAAGTTTAGTTAGATTTGGAAATGCCGGGGCGACAAATGACATTTTGTTATTTGTTGTCCCGGCATTTATTTTTTATGTCTGTATGTGTTGTTTAGTTTTTCAATATTTAAATTGAAAGACAAAGTATTAGTTTATTATCTGCTTATTTATTTGTGTAGTTGTTTTGATTTTGATGCTTTAAGTTGGAAGTTGAATCGTTGTTTGGATTTAAAAAGGTGAGCGATAAAAAAATCGACTAAACATAATTTTTAATCGATGAAGGTACAATTTATTAGGAAAAAGTGGTATTAACCTACTAACTTATAAACATTAATAAGGACTACATCGTTGTAGTTTTATTGTGAAAAAAAAGTCATTGTTGTAAAGTAAATAAAGGTTTACTTTTAAAGCCTTGTATGTTATCAAATCATTATTTTTTTAACAATAAATTTAGGTTGATGAAAATAAAACTACGTTTAATTTTACTAATTGCTATTATATTAAGTAATGTAATAATTGCTTCAAATTTTAAAAATTTAACTTTATTAGCTATAAATAAAGGTGAAATACTACTTTTAAAAAATGCTAAAAGCAAAAAATCATTACATAAAACATTCTATGAAAATCGGAATGTTTTAGCAGTTGTTACCCCGCCCACAACAGTAGCGGGAAGTTCTTGTGGTCCAGGAGTAATCAATCTTTCGGCTACAGGAGCAAGTGGAGATATTATAGAATGGTATGCAAGTCAAACTAGTACAACGGTTTTGGCTACTGGAAATACTTATAGTCCTGCTGTATCAGTTACAACTACTTTTTATGTGTCTGCTAGATCAGGTATAGGAACCAGTACACGTGTTCCTGTGGTAGCATCGGTATATAATATTCCGCCGGCAGTTTCTTTGTCGTCAAATCCAGTAAATAATACTTTGAATCCTTTATGTTTAGGGACCTCAATAACATTTACTGCTAACGGTGGAGCCGATTTATTTGAATTTTCGGTTGATGGTGTTGTTAAACAAGCAATGTCAAGCAGCAGAGTTTATACTACAAATTCTTTAACCAATGGACAAATAGTGAGTGTTCGATCTCGTTATGCAGTAACTTTGGATGGATCTCTTGCAGAAAATGCATGGGGCACAGGTCCTTTAGAAGATAATGTTCTTTCAGCAACATTATCTGGATTAGCTGCAAATGGATATATTAATGCTTTAAAAATAAGTCCTACAGAAGATAAATTGGTTTTTGGTATTGCCGGTAAAGCTATAAATTACAGGAGAATTATGGTTTTCTTGGATACCAAACCAGGGGGATTTAATGTTTCTAATTATGGGGATGAAAATGGGTCGCTTCCAGATGTAAGGGCTTTTAATTATTTCAATAACAATCCGAGTACTTTTGATTCTTATTTTGCTGCTGATTATTGCTTGGCCATTGCCACAGATACTGGTGAAACAAATTATTACGCCGATGTGATCGAATTGAAAACAGGGAATTCTACAAAAACCTATTTGGGTACAGCAGCTACAGGTGTTCCAACATCTGTAATGGGAGTGAATAAGAATAATACTGGTACTTCTGATTATAATTTGGGATTCGAAGTTGAGGTTTCAAAAGCATTAGTTGGATACACTGGCGGTGATGTTAAGTTTTTTGCCTTTACAATGCAGGATAACACTTCGTCCAATTATAATGTGACCAACTCATTTTTGAGTCCGGCTACAAGGACGAGTGATTATGGTAGTGGTTCTATTGATTATAATTTGGAATCACCAAATCCAGTTGTAGTGGCTGGAGCAGCTTTGACTCCTTGTTATTCTACGGATAGTATGTCTATGAATTTTGCTGCCAATCCAACTGTTGCCACAGTAGGAGTAAATCAATCTAGATGTTCTTTAATTAGTGCAGTCCTTGGAGGAAATACGCCATCAATAGGAGTGGGAACTTGGTCAAAAAAATCTGGGCCAGGTACGGTTACTTTTAGTGATAGTTCTCTTGGGAATGCTACTGCTACTGTTAGTACTGCTGGAAACTATGTTTTTACATGGACAATTTCAAGTGGTCAATGCTCTGTTTCATCTGCTGATATTACTGTTGTTTATAACGTTACGGATGCTCCAACGGGTTTGTCTAATCAAAATTTTTGTAAACTGAACAGTCCAAAAGTGTCTGATTTGGTTGCAACTGGGAATAATATAGAATGGTTTACAACGGCTAATGGAGGAACTGCGCTTCCTGTCGGTACAGATTTGGTAACAGGGTCCTATTTTGCTGAACAAACGAATGCAACGACTTCCTGTAAAAGTATTTCTCGTTTGCAAGTAAATGTTATTGTCGATAATCCATCTGGACCGACAGTAGCTGCGTCGCAAACGTTTTGTAACACGGCAAAAGTCTCTAATTTGGTTGCAACAGGGACGGCAGTAAAATGGTATGCAGCTCCGACAGGAGGTTCAGCATTGGATCCTAATACTGCTTTGGTAAATGGTGAAACTTATTATGCTACCCAAACCATAACCGGAACGCTGTCCTGTGAAAGTTTTCCAAGAAATTCATCCACAGTAACTATAAATACAACAGCGGTTCCAACGGGTTCTGGCTCTCAGACAGTATGTAACTCAGGTATTATCGCTGATTTAACTGCTTCCGGATCAGGTACAATTAAATGGTATGCAGCTTCAGCTGGAGGGAGTTCTCTTTTAAGTTCTGAGGTTTTGGTTTCAGGAACTACTTACTATGCTTCTCAAACCATTGGAACTTGTGAAAGTGCTTCTAGATATGCAAATACTGTTACTATAAATAATCCTGTGATTCCAACAAGTGGAGGAAATCAATCTGTTTGTGCTAGTAGTCCATTACAGACGTTAACGGCAACCGCAACTGTTTCTTCGGGGACTATTGTTTGGTATGATTCTATGACAAATGGAACTGTAGTTACGAGTCCAGTCTGGAATTCAGTTGGTTCAATTACTTATTTTGCTCAAAACAATATTGCATCCTGTTCTAGTATTTCGAGAACATCTGTTACATTAGAAATAAAAGATTCTCCATTTTTGAATGTGACAACAAAAACGTGTTCGGCTGATTTATTAAGCTATACTGTAGATTTTACCGTTGCAAGTGGTAGTGTGATTACAAGGGTTCCGGCCGTTGGTGTGATAGTCGGGAATTCGATTACAAGTATTCCTGCAGGGACAAATATTACTATTAATGCCGATAAAGGAAATGGTTGTGTTGAAGCATTTACTGTAGTTGCTCCAAATTGTGCTTGTGCAATTATAAGTAATCCAATAAACAGTGGAGATAAATCTATTTGCGAAGGGCAAGTAAATCCAATTTTGTCAGCTAATGTTAATGCGGGAGAAACTATTGATTGGTATAGTAACAGTAGTGGAGGTGTGTCTTTGATAGCTAATAGTCTTACTTATGCGCCTACAGTAAGTTTACCAGGTGTTTATACCTATTATGCAGAAGCTAGAAATACAATAAGTAACTGTTTAAGTTCCAGCAGAACGGCTGTGTCTTTAACCATTAATTCGCAATCAAAACCAACTGGACCTTCTAATCAAACTTTTTGTGAGTCTCAAAATGCTACTGTTGGAAATTTAATAGCTATTGGAACAGGAGTACAGTGGTATGCAGATGCAACTGGAGGATCTGCTTTGCCAATTGGTACTGTTTTAGTTGATTCAGAAGATTATTATGCTTCTCAAACGGCAACAACAGCTTTGCTTTGTGAAAGTTTTGATAGATTAAAGGTAATTGTTACTATTAATAAACCAGCTGCTCCAACAACGACTGTTGCCAGCCCTGTTTTTTGTAATTCAGGAACGGTTGCCGATTTAATAGTTACAGGAACCAATGTGAAATGGTATGACTCTCTAGGAACTTTATTAACACCAAGTTCAATATTGACAGATGGTGTTTATTCGGCTACACAAACTTTATCTGGTTGTGAAAGTGTATCGAAGCTAAATGTAACAGTTACTATTAATAAGCCTTCTGCAATAACGATAAGTGGAAGTTTGACTTTTTGTGAATCGGAGAATGCAACTGTTTCTTCCCTTACTGCTAAAGCTACTTCTGGGACTAATATACAATGGTATTCATCGGCCACAGGAAATACATCATTGTTGAGCTCAACCCCTTTAATTGATGGCTTGTATTATGGTTCTCAAACGGTATCAGGTTGCGAAAGTACACCTAGAGTTGTAGTAGATGTTGCAATAAATGCTCCATCAAGCCCAACAGGAGATGGAATACAATTGTTCTGTTCAAGTCAATCTGCTAAAATAACGAATTTATTAGTTTCGGGTAGTACTCCAATTTTATGGTATAATGCAGCAATTGCTGGTAGTTCTTTGCCTGTAACAACTTCTTTGGTGGATGGGACAAAGTATTATGCCACTCAAAATGTTTCGGGTTGCGAAAGTGTGAATCGTCTTGAAATTTCGGTAGTAATAGTTGATCCCTTAACTCCAACGATTGCTACGGCAAATCCACTTTTTTGCGAATCCCAAAATGCAACACTTAATTCGATTGTTTTAAATGGAATCATAAATAATTCAAATATAATTTGGTATGATGCTTTAAATGGAGGGACTGTTTTGCCTTCAAATACTTTAATTGTTACTGGGGGTGATTATTATGTAGTACAACAATCTACAACTCCCCTAATTGGTTGCGAAAGTATCAATAGATTAAAGGTAAGTCCTGTTTTAGACAAACAACAACCGGCTATTATCAATAGTATTACCCAGCCAACATGTGCAGTAAATACAGGAAGCATTTTATTTAGTGGATTGCCAACAACTGGAAATTGGACTATCATTCCATCAACTGGTATTCCTGTAATTGGTTCGGGGGCTAGTTATTTGTTTACAGGTTTAACAGCAGCCTCTGATTATACTTTTAAAGTTTCAAATGCCAATGGTTGTACCTCTGTAGCCTCAACTTCTGTTGCAAAAATAAATGCTATACCAACAGCTCCATTAGTTCCGACCGTTTCCAATAGTATTCAGCCTACTTGTGCAATTCCATCGGGGACTATTGTAATAACTCCTCAACAAGGAATGGAATATAGTTTGGACGGAATCAATTATCAATCCTCTACTGTTTTTGAGTTTTTGTCTCCAGGGGACTATGCAATGCATGTTAGAAATATATTGGATTTTACCTGTTCTGCAGTATCAATAACTACTTCGAGAATCAATGCGATTCCAACAGCTCCAGCGGCTCCAACTAGTTTAAGCGTTGTTCAGCCTACTTGTGCTGTACCTTCCGGTTCTATTACAATTGTGAGTCAAGCTGGTAAGGAATACAGTTTGGACGGAGCAACATATAAATCGGGAAATGTATTTAACGGTCTTGTACCAAATGACTATACGCTCTATGTTCGAAACACTGCCGATGCTACCTGTTTAGCTACATCTGTAAGTGCTACGAGAATCAATGCAATTCCAACAGTTCCAGTGGCACCAACTAGTTTAAGCGTTGTTCAGCCTACTTGTGCTGTACTTTCGGGTTCTATTACAATTGTGAGTCAAATTGGAAAGGAATACAGTTTGGACGGAGCAACATATAAATCGGGAAATGTATTTAATGGTCTTGTGCCAAACGACTATACGCTCTATGTTCGAAACATTGCCGATGCTACCTGTTTAGCTACATCTGTAAGTGTAACGAGAATCAATGTAATTCCAACAGCTCCAGCGGTACCAACTAGTTTAAGCGTTGTTCAGCCTACTTGTGCTGTGCCTTCCGGTTCTATTACAATTGTGAGTCAAATTGGAAAGGAATACAGTTTGGACGGAGTAACATATAAATCTGGAAATGTATTTAATGGTCTTGTACCAAATGACTACACGCTTTATGTTCGAAACACTGCCGATGCTACCTGCTTGGCTACATCTGTAAGTGCTACGAGAATCAATGCTATTCCTACTGCTCCTGTGACTCCAACTAGTTTAAGCGTTGTTCAACCTACTTGTGCTGTGCCTTCCGGTTCTATTACAATTGTGAGTCAAATTGGCAAGGAATACAGTTTGGACGGAGCAACATATAAATCTGGAAATGTATTTAATGGTCTTGTACCAAATGACTATACGCTCTATGTTCGAAACACTGCCGATGCTACCTGCTTGGCTGCATCTGTAAGTGCAACGAGAATCAATGTAATTCCAGCGGCTCCAGTGGCACCAACTAGTTTAAGCGTTGTTCAGCCTACTTGTGCTGTACCTTCCGGTTCTATTACAATTGTGAATCAAATTGGAAAGGAATACAGTTTGGACGGAGCAACATATAAATCTGGAAATGTATTTAATGGTCTTGTGCCAAATGACTACACGCTTTATGTTCGAAACACTGCCGATGCTACCTGTTTAGCTACATCTGTAAGTACTACGAGAATCAACGCTGTTCCGACAGCTCCGATAGCGCCAACTGTTCTAAGTATAGTTCAACCTACCTGTACGATCCCGTCTGGGGCAGTTTCCATAGCCGCCCCCCAAACGGGAATGGAATACAGTCTGGACGGGATAACGTATCAGTTATCGGATATATTTAACGGTCTTGTACCAAATGACTATACGCTCTATGTTCGAAACACTTTGGATGCTACCTGTTTAGCTATATCAGGAAGTACTTCGAGAGTAAATGCTGTTCCGACAGCTCCAATAGCCCCAACCGTTCTAAGTATTGTTCAACCTACCTGTACGATCCCGTCCGGGACAGTCACCATAGCCGCTCCCCAAACGGGAATGGAATATAGTCTGGACGGGATAACGTATCAGTTATCGAATGTATTTAACGGTCTAGCGCCAAATGACTACACGTTTTATGTTCGAAACACTGCCGACTCTACCTGTTTAGCTACATCTGTAAGCGCTACGAGAATCAATGCAATTCCCACCGCTCCAGCGGTACCAACTAGTTTAAGTGTTGTTCAGCCTACTTGTGATATGCCTTCTGGTTCTGTTACAATTGTGTCGCAAATTGGAAAGGAATACAGTTTGGATGGAGCAACATATCAATTATCGAATGTATTTAACGGTCTTGCACCAAATGACTATACGCTCTATGTTCGAAACACTGCCGATGCTACTTGCGTAACTACATCTGCAAGTACTTCGAGAATCAATGCTATTTCTACCGCTCCAGCGGTGCCAACTAGTTTAAGTTTAGTTCAGCCTACTTGTGCAATGCCATCGGGTGCTGTGACGGTTACTTCTCAAGCAGGAATGGAATACAGTTTGGACGGAACAACGTATCAGTTATCAAATGTATTTAATAATCTTGCACCAAATGACTATACGCTTTATGTTCGAAACCCAGTCGATGCTTCCTGTTTAGCTACATCGACTACTGCTACGAAAATTAATGCTATTCCAACATCGCCAATCGTGCCAACCGCTTTGAGTGTGACCCAGCCGACTTGTGCTGTGCCTTCTGGTTCTATTACAATTGTGTCTCAAACCGGAAAGGAATATAGTTTGGACGGAACAGCATATCAATTGTCAAATGTATTTGACGGTCTTGTTTCAAATGATTATGCTTTATACGTTAGAAATATAGGAGATGCTACTTGTATGGCTTCATCATTGGTAAATACTACTATAAATGCTAAACCTTTGTCACCGGTAACTCCAACTCTTTTGAATGTGATTCAGCCTACTTGTTCGATGCCTTTTGGAACAATTGAAATTGGAAGCATTTCAGGTGTTGAATACAGTGTAGGTTATGGTTATCAAGACAATCCAGTGTTTTTAAATTTAGCTCCAGATAACTATAAAATAAGTGTTCGGTACAAAAACAACGTCACTTGCGAAACTTTTGGTTTGGATCAATTAGTAAATGCAATACCCCCTGATATTCAATTTGAATCGTCTTGGACTTGTCAATCCAATAAATATGAATTAACAGCCAGTCCATTGTCAAATTCCTATGATCCAAACGCTGTTGAATATGTTTGGAAAGATCAAAAAGGAAATACCGTTGGAACCAATTCAAACGTTTTGAATGTAAATGATGCTATAGATGCTACTGCCGAAATAGAAACTTTCCCGTTAACTTATAGCCTCACCATACAATCAAATGCTACAGGTTGTGAAACAACTTCAAATGTTGTGATTGAATCAATATACTGTGATATTCAGAAAGGAATTTCTCCTGATGGGAATGGTTCAAATGACTACTTTGATTTGCGATTAATGGATGTGAAAAAATTGGAAGTATTTGATAGATATGGTATTCAAGTGTACAATCAGTCAAATTATACCGATCAGTGGAGTGGTCAAACCAATAACGGTGAAGCGCTTCCAAGTGCTACCTATTATTATGTTATTGAGTTTAATAATGGCAAATCAAAAACAGGATGGATTTATTTAATTAGAGAGAATTAATAAAGTCATTTTTTGAATCAGCTTTCCTTTTTAGAAAAAAAATATTTAGAATATGAATAAAATTTTACTGACTGCTTTATTATTTCTAGTACTAGTTATTGATGTTAAGGCGCAACAAGATCCACAATATACCCAATACATGTATAATATGAATGTTATAAATCCCGCTTATGCTGGGACAAAAGAGCATCTTACTTTTGGGTTATTATACAGAAAACAATGGGTGAATATCGAAGATGCCCCAACCTCTTTTACTTTCTACGGTGAAGGACCAGCAGGAAAAAATGTTGGAATTGGATTGTCTATTATTGCCGATAAAATTGGACCAATTACTGAACAGAATGTTTATGGAGATTTTGCTTATAAATTAAAATTGGGTGAGAATAGTAATTTGTCTTTTGGGATCAAAGCTGGGGCCACTTTTCAAAAAGTTAACTTTTCTGAAATTGTTCCAACATTGCCGGATCCTTCAGAAGGCATTTTTGGTAAAAACAGTAATGATGTGACTCTGAATATTGGTAGTGGTATTTTTTATTATACCGATAAATATTATGTTTCCTTTTCGATCCCCAATTTGATAAATGCTGCTCATTTGGATTATGACGGTAAAGAATATGGCTCAGATGTTTCTCATTATTTTTTGACTGCGGGTTATGTTTTTGACCTTAATCCGAATTTAAAGTTTAAGCCATCATTCTTGTTGAAATCAGCATTTAAAGTTCCGACGTCTTTGGATGTTTCGGCCAATTTTTTATATCAAGAAAAAGTGGAATTAGGAGCTACTTATAGATTGCAGGACAGTTTTGGCTTATTGGTGAATTTTAATGTTACTCCCGATTTGAGAATAGGATATGCCTATGATCATATTGTTTCTGATTTGAATATTTCTACATCTTCATCTCATGAGATAATTCTATTGTATGATTTTTTACCTGTCAAAAAAGTATCTCTTTCTCCAAGGTTTTTCTAATATTATATACCATTCGTAATGAAAAAAAACACTATACTGCTATTTTTTATGCTGATAAGTTTTTCGCTTTTGGCACAAAATAAATTTACAAAAGTTGCCGATGATTTATTTGAAAGATATGAATATGTTAAAGCCTCCCAAGAGTATCTTTTATTGGTTGAAAAAGGAAATTCAGAAGCTTATGTGTATAAGCAGTTGGGGGAATGTTATTATAATATGTTCAATACGGTGGAATCGGCAAAATGGTACTCCTTGGCAGTAAAAACGGAGCAGGAAGCTGAAACGTATTTTAATTATGCTCAAATGCTAAAAGCGAATGTACGATATGAGGAAGCCAATGTTCAAATGAAGATTTTTGCCGAAAAATCACCGGCGGATCAACGAGCGATTGATTTCAATAAAAATCCAGATTATCTACCAAGTTTAATTGACAATAAAAAACTTTTTGATGTCAAAATATTAGACATTAATTCTGATAAGTCAGACTTCGGTGCGGTACTTTATAATGATGTTTTGTATTTCTCCAGTGCGCGAAATGGTGGCGGTAAAAAATATGGTTGGAATGAAGAGCCTTTTTTAGATATCTATCAATCGAATCTGAAAGCTGATGGAAGTTTTTCTGAGCCAACACCCGTTTCTGAGCTGAACACTAGATTTCATGAAGGACCAGTAAGCATAACTGCAGATGGAAATACAATTTACTTTTCCAGCGAAAGTTTCAATTCCAATTCATTTGAAAAAAACAATGCTAAACGATTAAAATTTGGTCAAGTTCACTTGTTTAAAGCCAAAAATGAGAATGGAAAATGGACAACAATAACGGCATTGCCTTTTAATGGTAAACAGTATTCAACAAGTAATCCGTCAATTGACAAGGATGGAAAAACCCTGTATTTTTCGTCTAATATGACTGGCTCTATTGGTGGAATTGATATTTGGAAAGTACAGGTAAATAGTGACGGAACTTATGGAGTTCCAGAAAATTTAGGTGATAAAATTAATACTGCCGGTGACGAAAGTTTTCCTTTTGTTACAGATGATAATGTACTGTATTTCGCTTCCAATGGTTTGCCTGGTTTTGGTGGGTTGGATGTGTTTTTGGTTGATCTGAAAAAAAATGATGCTCCAATTAATGTTGGAAAACCAGTAAACACAGAGAAGGATGATTTTGCATTAACCTATAATACAACGAAGCAATTAGGGTATGTTTCCAGTAATAGAACAGGCGAAGATCATCTTTATTCTTCCATACCAGTTTGTAAAGGTCAGATAAAAGTGGTTGTAAAGAGCTTAAAAGACGATACAATTCTGACCAATTCGAAAGTGCTTATTCTGGATGAAAATAGCAATGTTATAGGCACTCAGATGTCGAATGAAAAAGGGGAAGTGGTTTATGATGTTGATTGTGAAAAAATTTACATTATTGAAGCCTATAAAGATGGATATGTTACTGCAAAAATACCTTTGGCGAAATTTGTTGGAGGTGTGATGGCGGTGAATGTAACGATCAAGCCTATTGATGTGGTTATTACGGAAACAGAAATTATTTTGAACCCGATTTATTTTGATTACGATAAAAGCAATATTACCAAGCAAGGTTCTGAAGAGCTCGATAAACTGGTTTATGTTATGTCGCAAAATGATAAACTGAAGATTTATGTGAAATCGCATTCTGATTCCAAAGGAGATGATAAATACAATTTAAATCTTTCAGACAAAAGAGCGAAAGCAACTGTTCAATATGTAATTTCCAAAGGTATTGATGCCTCTCGTATTTCTGGTAAAGGGTATGGAGAAACCGAACTTAAAATAAATTGTAAAAAATGCACTGAGCAACAAAATGCTACAAATAGAAGGTCTGAGTTTTTGCTGGTGAAATAAAAAAGATTAAAGTCAGGCGTTTTAAAAATCACAAAACATTCATAATTAGTGAGTTTATCTAAACTTTTCAACACTATCACGTTTTCGTAAACGAATTAAAATTCGCCTAAGTTGAGCATGTAGAAATTTACATAAATTTAACATCTAAAAATAGAGTATCTATAATTTTAATAACGAAAAAAAGAGTAATTCTTAAAATATCAGCTCCATAAGTACATATTTTAAATTGTAGAAAGTTGTTCAATTCTTAAAAAATTGTAGCCCCAAAAACCAAATCAAATTATTTATAACCTATACTTATGCGAAATTATACTTTGCAATCCCTTTTTGCCCCAAAAAAGAGATTATTACTGCTTATTTTTTTATGTTTTAGTGCTTCAATCGATGTAAATGGCCAAAATTTAATTACCAATGGTGGTTTTGAATCTGGTAACAAAGTTGGATATGATATTAATGGCTTTGGATATAACTTTGTTACAGGTATGACGGGGTCAAGTAATTCAGGCGAGTATGCATTAATATCACAACAAAACACAATGAATTCTTCTACATTTTTGTCAGGAACTGATCACACTAATCCTGGTTCAGGGAAGATGATGGTTATTGATGGAAATACGAATGGAGGACAGCAACGATTTTATAAAGCTGGTTCAGGAGGGGGCGGAATTTGTGGTTTAACTGTAGGAGCTACTTATACTTTTACATATTATATTAAATCTGTTTCGTCCACTGTTGTTGGTTCTACCACACAAGCTGATATTGGGATTCAAATTAATAATGCTGATGCTGCAACTATTGTACTTGCAACTGGAAGTACTGTTGTTCCATTGCCTGGAGGTGGAGATAATTGGATGAAAGTTAGTTATACTTTTAAGCCTACAAATGCATGTGTTAATATTGAATTATGGAATAATAATACAAATCCAGTAGGAAATGATTTTGCAATTGATGATATTTCTTTAATCGGGCCTCCCCTCCCTTTATCCATTAGTACGTCTCAAACTGCGATTTCTTGTCCTGGATTGAATGATGGATCAATATCAGCCTATGGTTTCGGAGGAGTACAGCCATATTCATATAAATTAACACCTCCTGTGGGCTTGGCAGTTACTAACTCAACTGGGATTTTTACAAACTTAGCTTCAGGGCCTTATAAAGTTGAAGTTTTTGACAGTAATAGTCCTGTAGGTTCTGATTTTAAAAATGTTACTATAAATTCAGTTTTGGATATGACTATTGCAGGAAGTATCCCTGCAAATTCAGCTTTAGTTCCAGCAAGTAGTTCGCAACCATTAAGTACAACAATTTGTGCAGGTAACACAATAACGCTCGTGGCAAATAATATGACCGGTTATACTTGGTCAGCAACTCCAGCTGATGCTACTTTGACAGTGCCAAATTCGGCTTCTATTTCTGTGACTCCAACACAAATGACAGTATACAAAGTGACTGCTACTGGTCCTACAGGAGCATTGAGTAATTTAGTGTATAATGGTGATTTTGAAAATGATGTTGCTGGCTTTTCTTCCGATTATAGATATTTAGCAACTAATCCTGCTTTCGAAAAAAGAACTTATGGTGTAATCACGAATCCTAATATATGGGGATCTGTCTACGATAGTTCGCAAGATCATACAAATCCAGGGACTGGAAAGTTTTTTATAACTGATGGTTCAACGTCGACACCAACTATCGACAAAGTTTGGGGACAGAACATAGCTGTTAAATCCGGGGTAACTTATGATTTTAATTATTTTTTGAGGACTATTACTTCTACTTCTCCAACACTTCCAGCAAAAATGCAGTTGAAAATTAATGGAGTTGTCATAAATAATTCGGCTTCTTCATCAACAGATGTTGCGCCAGCAACTACAGCAGGAGGGTGGGTAACATATAAACATACTTGGACAGCAGGTGTTGGGGTTACAATAGCCACAATTGAACTATATGATATAGAGACTAGTGGGGCTGGAAACGATTTTGGATTAGACGATATTACCTTTATTGCACAAGGGGTTCCTACCTGTACAGTTTCAAAGGAAATAACAGTGAATATATCTCCTGGAACTTCTGATACAGCTTTTACTTATCCAGCTGCAGTTTGCCAAACATCAACAACTTTAATGCCAACAAAAACAACCCCAGCCACTTTTACATCCGGAGGTACTTGGAGTAAATCTTCCTCTGGAGGTACTTTGTCAATAAACAGTAGTACTGGAGAAATAAATCCATCCTTGAGTACTGCAGGAGCATTTACAGTTAAATATGAAGTGTTGCAAGATCTTTCTATTTGTCAGGCTGCAAGTTCGTCAACTTTTAATATCAGTATAAATGCACAGCCAGATGCAGGAACAGCAGGAAGTATAACGGTTTGTGAAAGTAGTGCAACTTCAATAAGTCTAGCTAGTTTAATAACTGGAGAGCAATCTGGAGGGACTTGGTCAAGAACGACGGGAACTGGAGGAACGTTTAATATAGCTTCAGGTATCTTTACTCCGGCAGTTGGAGCGACAACGAGCACTTTTACTTATACATTGACAGGAACTTTTCCTTGTGTTAACAGCTCCAGTGTCGCAACAGTAAATATCAATCCACAACCAGTGGCAGGTACTTCGGGAAATACAACAGTTTGCGAAAGTAGCGTAACTTCAATAAGTTTAGCTAGCTTAATAATAGGAGAGCAAACAGGAGGAACCTGGACAAGAACAACGGGAGCGGGAGGAACGTTTAATGCTGCTTCTGGTACTTTTATCCCAGCAGTTGGAGCCACAACTAGTACATTTACTTATACATTGACAGGAACTTCTCCCTGTGTTAACAGTTCTAGTGTTGCAACGGTAAACATCAATCCACAACCAGTTGCAGGTACCTCGGGAAATACCACAGTTTGTGAAAGTAGCGCAACATCAATAAATTTATCGAGTTTGATAACTGGTGAACAAGCGGGAGGAACCTGGACAAGAACAACGGGTACAGGAGGAACATTTAATGCAGCTTCGGGTACTTATACTCCGGCAGTTGGAGCCACGACGAGTACATTTACTTATAGTTTAATGGGAACGTCTCCTTGTGTTAACAGCTCTAGTATTGCAACTGTAAATGTTAATCCACAACCAGTTGCGGGAACTTCGGGAAATGCAACAGTCTGTGAAAGTAGCGCAACATCAATAAATTTATCGAGTTTGATAACTGGTGAACAAGCGGGAGGAACCTGGACAAGAACAACGGGTACAGGAGGAACATTTAATGCAGCTTCGGGTACTTATACTCCAGCAGTTGGAGCCACGACGAGTACATTTACTTATAGTTTAATGGGAACGTCTCCTTGTGTTAACAGCTCTAGTATTGCAACTGTAAATGTTAATCCACAACCAGTTGCGGGAACTTCGGGAAATGCAACAGTCTGTGAAAGTAGCACAACTTCAATAAATTTATTTAGTTTGATAACTGGAGAGCAAGCGGGTGGTACTTGGACAAGACCAACGGGAACTGGTGGAACATTTAATGCGGCTTCGGGTACTTATACTCCGGCAGTTGGGGCCACCACGAGTACATTTACTTATACTTTGGTAGGAACGTCTCCTTGTATTAACAGTTCCAGTACTGCGACAGTAAATATTAACCCACAACCAGTATCAGGAACTTCGGGGAATATCACAGTTTGTGAAAGTAGTGTAACTCCAATAAGCTTATTCAGTTTAATAACTGGTGAACAAGTGGGCGGAACCTGGACAAGAACAACGGGAGCGGGAGGAACGTTTAATGCAGCTTCGGGTACATTTACACCGGCAGTTGGAGCAACTACGAGTACATTTACATATACTTTGATAGGAACTTCGCCTTGTATTAACAGCTCTAGTGTTGCAACGGTAAATATCAATCCACAGCCAGTTGCTGGTACTTCTGGAAATACGACAGTTTGTGAAAGTAGTGTAACTCCAATAAGTCTTTCCAGTTTAATAACTGGTGAACAAGCAGGAGGGACATGGACAAGAACAACAGGGACTGGAGGAACTTTTAATGGTGCTTCTGGTACTTTTACTCCGGCAGTTGGAGCCACGACGAGTTCATTTACTTATACTTTGGTAGGAACTTTTCCTTGTGTTAACAGTTCTAGTGTTGCAACGGTAAATATTAACCCGCAACCCGTTGCAGGAACTTCGGGAAATACAACAGTTTGTGATAGTAATACGGCATTAATAGATTTATACAGTTTGATAACTGCTGAACAAGCAGGAGGAGCTTGGTCAAGAACAGCAGGAGTGGGAGGAACGTTTAATGCTGCTTCGGGTGAATTTACTCCGGCAGTTGGAGCCACGACGAGTACATTTACTTATAGTTTAGTGGGAACTTTTCCTTGCGTTAACAGTTCTAGTGTTGCAACGGTAAATATCAATCCGGTTCCTACGCTATCTATTAATTGTGGTACTCCAACTATATCAAGTGTAACTTTTAATTGGAATACCATTTCAGGAGCAACAAGTTATAATTATAGTTATAGTATAGATGGATCAGCTCCAATTACAGGATCGGGTCCTGCTACAACGTTAACAATTAATAGTTTAATGCCTGGACAAAATGTAGCAATTACTGTTACTTCTGTCGGTAATACTTGTGTAACAACAGGTAGCGGTAATTGTGTGTCATCAAATTGTCCTACCCCAATAGTTAATCCAATCGCAGATATAACAACAATTTGTGCCAACGGAACTGTATTAGTTCCGAATTTTACAAGTCCAGATTCTGGGGTAATTTTTAATTGGGCAAGTAATAATGCTTCAATTGGTATTCCTAACAACGGAACTGGCAATATTACATCATTTACTGCGATTAATGCAACAGCTGTTGTTCAGACTGCAACAATATCGGTAACTGCATTTAATGGTACATGTACAGGGCCAGCGAAGACTTTTAAAATAGGTATAAATCCTTTGCCAGTGATGAGTATTTCGGGGACTACTTCTATTTGCTCAGGTACAGGAACGAATATTACTTTTTCAGGGACACCAAATACTACAGTAACCTATACTATAAACGGGGGTTCAAACCAGACTATAGTTTTGGATGTTACAGGATCTGCAATATTGCCAACAGGAAATTTAACTGTCAATACGGATTATAGTTTGATAAGTGCATTGAATTCGTCAACAACTTGCTCACAGATTCAAACTGGTACTGCTACTATAACTATAGATCCATTGCCGACTGTGAGTATTTTAGGAACTACTTCTATTTGCTCAGGTACAGGAACGAATATTACTTTTTCAGGTACACCAGATGCTACGGTAACCTATACTATAAATGGGGGTGCGAACCAGACGATAGTTTTGGACGCTGTAGGATCTGCTATATTGCCAACAGGGAATTTGACAGCCAATACAGTTTATAATTTGGTAAGTGTATTGAATTCGTCAACAAATTGTTCACAGGTTCAAGTGGGTACGGCTACTATAACTATAAACCCATTGCCAATCGCAACTATTTCCGGGACTACGGCTATTTGCTCGGGCACGGGAACGAATATCACTTTTTCAGGGACACCGGATGCTACGGTAACCTATACCGTAAACGGAGGTGCGAACCAGACGATAGTTTTGGATGTTACTGGATTTGCTATATTACCAACAGGAAATTTGACTGCCGATGTTGTTTATGATTTGGTAAGTGCATTGAATTCGTCAACAACTTGTTCACAGGTTCAAACTGGAACAGCCACGATAACCATAAACCCATTGCCAACTGTGAGTATTTCAGGAACTACTTCTATTTGCTCAGGTACAGGTACTAATATTACTTTTTTAGGAACACCAGACGCTACAGTAACCTTTACTGTAAACAGTGGTGCAAATCAAACTATAATTTTGGATGCTGCTGGAACGGCTATATTGTCAACAGGGAATTTGACCACAAATACAGTTTATAGTTTGGTAAGCGTGTTGAATTCGACAACAACTTGTTCACAGCTTCAAACAGGAACAGCTACGATAACTATTGATCCGTTGCCAACTGCAAGTATTTCTGGGACTACTTCTATTTGCTCAGGTACAGGTACTAACATTACTTTTAGTGGTATGCCAAATGCTAGGGTAACCTATACTGTAAATGGGAGTACCAACCAGACAATAGTTTTGGATGGTACAGGGTCTGCCATATTGCCGACAGGAAATTTGACAGCCAATACTGTTTATAGTTTGGTAAGTGCATTGAATTCGTCAACAACTTGTTCACAGCTTCAAACAGGAACGGCTACTATAACTATAGACCCGTTACCAATTGCGAGTATTTCAGGGACTACTTCTATTTGCTCAGGTGCGGGAACGAATATTACTTTTTCAGGGACACCAGATGCTATAGTAACCTATACCGTAAACGGAGGTGCGAACCAGACGATAGTTTTGGATGTTACTGGATTTGCTATATTACCAACAGGAAATTTGACTACCGATGTTGTTTATGATTTGGTAAGTGCATTGAATTCGTCAACAAATTGTTCACAGGTTCAAACTGGAACAGCCACGATAACCATAAACCCATTGCCAACTGTGAGTATTTCAGGGACTACTTCTATTTGCTCAGGTACAGGGACTAACATTACTTTTACAGGTACGCCAAATACTACGGTAACCTATACAGTAAACAGCGGAGTAAATCAAGCCATAGTTTTGGATACTGTAGGATCTGCTATATTGCCGACAGGAAATTTGACAACCGATACCGATTATAGTTTGGTAAGTGTGTTGAATTCGGCAACAAATTGTTCACAGGTTCAAACTGGAACAGCTACGATAACTATAGACCCGTTACCAATTGCAAGTATTTCAGGGACTACTTCTATTTGCTCAGGTACAGGAACTAATATTGCTTTTTCGGGGACACCTAACGCTACAGTAACCTATACTGTAAACGGAGGTGCGGACCAGACGATAGTTTTGGATGCTGCAGGGTCTGCAATATTGCCGACAGGAAATTTGACAGCTGATACCGATTATAGTTTGGTAAGCGTCTTGAATTCGGTAACAAGCTGCTCCCAAGTTCAAACTGGAACAGCCACGATAACCATAAATCCATTGCCAACTGTGAGTATTTCAGGGACTACATCTATTTGCTCGGGTACAGGAACGAATATTACTTTTACAGGAACGCCAAATGCTACGGTAACCTATACTGTAAACACTGGAGTAAACCAGACGATAGTTTTGGATGCTGTAGGATCTGCCATATTACCAACAGGAAATTTGACTGCCGATGTCGTTTATAGTTTAGTAAATGCATTGAATTCGTCAACAACTTGTTCACAGGTTCAAACAGGAACTGCTACAGTAACTATAGACCCGTTACCAACTGTAAATATTTCAGGGACTACGTCAATTTGCTTTGGTACAGGAACGAATATTACTTTTTCAGGGACACCAAACGCTACGGTAACCTATACCGTAAACGGAGGTGCAAACCAGACAATAATTTTGGATGTTGCAGGATCTGCTATATTGTCAACAGGAAATTTGACAGTCGATACCGATTATAGTTTAGTAAGCGTATTGAATTCGACAACAAATTGTTCACAGGTTCAAACAGGAACGGCTACCATTACTGTGATTCCTTTACCTACCATTGTTTTGACATCTACAAATGTAACGGCAAGCCAAAATATATGTATAAATACAGTATTGGATACAATAACGTATACAATTGGAGGAAGTGCAACTGGAGCCACGGTAGTAGGATTGCCAGCAGGAGTAACGAGTAGTTTTGCAGCAGGAGTTGTAACTATTAGTGGGACTCCAGCTGTATCAGGTACATTTAATTACATTGTGGATACAACAGGAGGATGTTCTCCTCCAGCTACTTTAGAAGGAACAATTGCTGTAAAACCATTATCTACACTTGTGTTATCAACGCCAGCTGCCACTACTAGTCAGACAATTTGTTTTAATGACGCCATTGCTTCGATTTTATATACAGTAGGGGGAAGTGCAACTAGTGTTGTGGCATCTGGATTGCCTTCCGGAGTGACAGGGAATTTAGTTTCTGATGTTTTTACGATTAGCGGCACACCAATAGCCCCAGGGACTTATAATTATTCCGTAATTACAGTAGGGGGATGTAGCCCAGCTATTACTTTGAATGGAACAATAACCGTAAATCCATTGCCAATTGCAGACTTCACTGGGACAACAGCTATTTGCTCTGGAGATCTTACCGCTATAGCATTGTCTAGTACAATTATAGGAACTACATTTTCTTGGAATTCAGTTCAAAATAATGTAACTGGGGCATCATCCAGTAGTGGAAGTGTAATTAATCAAACACTTACTGCAACAGGAAGTAACATGGGACAAGTTGTATATAATGTAACACCAATAGTGGGAAGTTGTATTGGATTACCAAAAATGATAACAATAAATGTAAGTCCTGTTCCTAATGTCATAGAAAACACAGCAAAGAAAACGCTATGTTCTGGAGAAACAACGAGTATTGATTTATCTAGTGCGATAGTGGGGACAACATTTTCTTGGACTGTTAATGCTACTGGAGTTACAGGAGCTACTTCTGGAAGTGGTAATAAGATAATGCAATTGCTTTCCAATGCAGGTTTTGTGCCAGGAACGGTAGATTATGTTATAACGCCTTCAATAAATGGATGTGTGGGTACTTCTGTTACGGTTACGATTACTGTTAATCCTTTGCCTGAAGTTTTGGGGACACCCCCAGGAGTAATTTGTAGTGGATATAGCACTAATATTACTTTGTCTCCGACTATCGCTGGAACTACTTTTGATTGGACTGTTGTTCAGCTCGGAGTGACTGGTGCAACATCAGGTACAGGTAATACAATAAGTCAAATTTTAGAGACTACAGGAACATCTCAAGGAAATGTGATATATACAATAACGCCGAGTCTTAATGGGTGTATTGGTACTCCTTTAGATATTACTGTAAATGTGAATCCTTCTCCAAGGCCAATAATTGAGGACGGTGTGATTTGCGTTGAACAAGCTACTGGGGTTGCCTTTAAAACGTATACATTGGATTCAGGATTAAGTGCATCTAAGTATAATTTTCAATGGTATTTCAATTCACAACCTATTAGCGGAGCCTCTTCTAGTACTTTTGACGCTGCTCAATCTGGGGATTATAAAGTTCAAGTGATTAATAATCTCACAGGTTGTGATGCAACATCCGAAACAGCAAAAGTGATTGCTTCTTTTCCAGGATTAGCTATTGTAACTAATCAAACATTGGCTTTTTCTGATAATGCAAAAGTTGAGGTTATTGTTACTGGAGGGGATGCTGTTTTCGAATATCAATTAGATGGCGGTTCTTTTCAATCTTCCAATGTATTTGAATATTTGAAACCTGGTCCACATTCAATAACCGTTGGAGATGAAAATGGATGTACTAATTTGACCCAAAACTTTTTTGTAATAGGTTATCCTAAATTTTTCTCGCCAAACGGTGATGGGCATAATGATACTTGGAATGTTGTAGGATTGGATGGACAACCAAAATCCAATATTTTTATTTTTGATCGTTATGGTAAACTTATAAAACAAATTAGTCCGAATGGTGAAGGGTGGGATGGAAATTATACTGGCCAGCCTTTGCCAGCGACAGATTATTGGTTTACAGTTGAGTTCAGCGAACAATCTGAAACCAAATTGTTTAAAGCGCATTTTTCTTTGATACGATAACTAAAAATTAAAGGAATTGTCAAAAATATTTTAGATTAACGATTTTGATTTTAAAGTTTGAAAAAGTGAAACTTAAATTGCTGAAAAGGAAGAGAGATCTAATTTTTTTCATAAAATTTTATTGCTTCCCCAGTTCAATATCGCTCGGATCAAAAATCGTTAATCTTCTATTGAATCAGTTGAAACATTTCTGTTTCAACTGATTTCTATATAATTAAATTACTAGTTTTTTCAGGCTAGTTCAATACTAATTAATCAAATTTAAACCTTCATGAAAAATAGAATTACATTATTTATAGTAATGTTATGTTGTTTCAATTCCTATGTTTTTTCTCAAACAAAAGCAACAGGTAAAGAAGTAATGATACAAGGGTTTCACTGGACGACGGATGTGTCTGCAATTAAATGGTATGAAGTTATAAAAAGTAACTCAGCCACTTTGCAAACTGCTGGTTTTGATGCTATTTGGCTTCCACCACCTAGTAAGTCAACAGGAGGTATGGGATACATCCCTACTGTATGGTATGATTTGAATAATGCACAAGGTACTCAAGCCCAATTGGTGTCTTTGATAACTGATTTGCATTCAAAAAATATCAAAGTGATTGCAGATATTGTAATCAATCACCGAGGAGGAACGCTAGGATGGTATGATTTTTCTACTCCATCTTGGAACACCCCTACTGAAACTTGGTCTATTTGTAATAATTCCAATATTAGTGCTTCTGGACAAAAAGGGACTGGTAATGCGGATTACGATCCGGTAGCTGCCGGTTTGAAATCCGCTGGAGAATCGGGTTCATTTTCAGCTGCAAGAGACTTAGACCATTCCAATGCATTGGTTAGAGATGGAATCAAAACATGGATGAATTGGTTAAAAACTGATATTGGTTTTGATGGATGGAGGTATGATTTTGTGCACGGTTATGATGGTAAATATATTAAAGAGTACAATGATGCTACCGACCCTTATTTTTCGGTAGGTGAATTATTAGAAGGAGATAGAAGCAGAATTGTTAAATGGATTGATTATACAAAAGGAAGTACCGCTACGGCATCATCAACTGCTTTTGATTTCGCGACGAAAAGCGCTTTGCAAAATGCATTCAATGATAATAATCTAAGTTATTTAAAAGATGGTTCAGGTAAAGCTTCAGGTTTAATAGGTGTATGGCCATCCAATGCGGTTACAATGTTGGATAATCATGATACAGGTCCAGCACCTTACGGACAAGATCTTTGGACTTTCCCTGGAGGGCAAGTGTTAAAAGGATATGCTTACTTGCTTACGCATCCTGGTACACCAATGGTTTGGTGGCCTCATTATTTCAATTGGGGTATCAAAAATGAAATTGATGCCATGATTAAAATAAGAAAGGACAATGGATTGAGTAGTACTTCGGCTTTAAACATTGTTGCAGCCACAAATAATTTGTATGCCGCCATTATTGATGATAAAGTAGCTATGAAATTGGGTTCCGATAGTTGGACGCCAACAGGAACAGGATGGATACTTAAATTATCGGGAACAGGTTTTGCTATCTGGGATAAATTAAGTACTGTAGATGTGCCTAGTTTAACCATTGTAAGTGCTGGAGGAACATACAATACGGGTGCTACAGTAAATGCAGTTTTGACAGCCAATATAAACACTTCTACAATTTATTACACAACGGATGGAACGGAGCCAACCACTGCCTCATCTTCCGCAGTTGGTTCAAAGAGTTTGTCTATTACAACGAATACAACTTTGAAAGCTTTTGTTAAAAACACGGCTAATGTTAGTTCAGCTGTAAAAACTGAAACCTATACTTTTAGCACACTACCAACATTTACGGTTTATTTCAAAAAACCAACAACTTGGGCTTCATCTGTAAAAGTGTATTATTGGGGAACAACGGGAACTGCTCCAGTGGTTGCATGGCCAGGAGTTGCCATGACCCAGGATTGTGGTGATTGGTATTCATATACTTTTCCGTCTACAGTTAGCGCATCTAATTTGATTTTTAATGATGGTACTTTAAAAACAGCTGATCTAACTTCAACTGCTGGGATTAAATATTATGATAGCGGATGGTTAACTGGAGAGCCTGTAGGGAGATGTCCTGAGTTAAATATTTCTCCAGTAGGCGGAACGTATACCACAGGAAATACGGTTAATGTTGTGCTTACCGCCAATGTAAATACCTCGACAATTTATTACACGACAGACGGAACGGATCCAACCACTGCCTCATCTTCCGCAGTTGGATCAAAGAGTTTGGCGATTACGGATAACACCACTTTGAAAGCTTTTGTTAAGAATGTGGCTAATGTGAATTCCGCTGTAAAAACGGAGGTCTATAGTTTTAGTTCCGCTCCAGAGATAAGTATTTCTCCGGCGGGCGGAACGTTCACCACAGGGAATACGGTAAATGTTGTGCTTACTGCCAATGTAAATACCTCGACAATTTATTACACCACGGACGGAACGGAACCGACCACTGCCTCGGCTTCTGCAATTGGAACCAAATCACTTGCAATTACAGGCAATACGACTTTGAAAGCTTTTGTTAAGAATTTGGCCAATGTGAGTTCAGCGGTAAAAACGGAGGTTTATAGTTTTAGTTCCGCTCCAGAGATAAGCATTTCTCCGGCGGGTGGATCGTTTACCACAGGGAATACAGTAAATGTTGTGCTTACTGCCAATGTAAATACTTCAACAATTTATTACACGACGGACGGAACGGAACCGACCACTGCCTCGGCTTCCGCAATTGGAACGAAATCACTGGCAATCACAGACAATACGACCTTGAAAGCTTTTGTTAAGAATCTTGCCAATGTGAGTTCAGCGGTAAAAATGGAGATTTATAGTTTTAGTTCCGCTCCAGAGATAAGCATTTCTCCGGCGGGCGGAACGTTCACCACAGGGAATACGGTAAATGTTGTGCTTACTGCCAATGTAAATACTTCGACAATTTATTATACCACGGACGGGACGGAGCCAACCACTGTCTCATCTTCCGCAGTTGGATCAAAGAGTTTATCGATAACGGACAATACCACTTTGAAAGTTTTTGTCAAGAATGTAACCAATGTGAGTTCAGCGGTAAAGACTGAGGTGTATAGTTTTAGTGCTGCTCCCGATCTAAGTATTTCTCCGGCGGGCGGAACGTTCACCACAGGGAATACGGTAAATGTTGTGCTTACCGCCAATGTAAATACCTCGACAATTTATTACACGACAGACGGAACGGAGCCAACCACTGCCTCGGCTTCCGCAATTGAAACCAAATCACTTGCAATTACAGGCAATACGACCTTGAAAGCTTTTGTTAAGAATGTGGCCAATGTGAGTTCAGTTGTAAAAACGGAGGTTTATAGTTTTAGTTCCGCTCCAGAGATAAGCATTTCTCCGGCGGGTGGATCGTTTACCACAGGGAATAAGGTAAATGTTGTGCTTACCGCCAATGTAAATACCTCGACAATTTATTACACCACTGACGGAACGGAGCCAACCACGGCCTCGGCTTCCGCAGTTGGAACCAAATCACTTGCAATTACAGGCAATACGACCTTGAAAGCTTTTGTCAAGAATGTAACCAATGTGAGTTCAGCGGTAAAAACGGAGTTTTATAGTTTTAGTTCTGCTCCAGAGATAAGTATTTCTCCGGGGGGGGGATCGTTTACCACAGGAAATACGGTTAATGTTGTGCTTAGTGCCAATGTAAATACCTCGACAATTTATTACACGACAGACGGAACGGAGCCAACCACTTCCTCGGCTTCGGCAGTTGGAACCAAATCACTTGCAATTACAGGCAATACGACCTTGAAAGCTTTTGTCAAGAATGTAACCAATGTGAGTTCCGCGGTAAAAACGGAGATTTATAGTTTTAGTTCCGCTCCAGAGGTAAGCATTTCTCCGGTGAGTGGAACGTTCACCACAGGGAATACGGTAAATGTTGTGCTTACCGCCAATGTAAATACCTCGACAATTTATTACACGACGGACGGAACGGAGCCAACCATGGCCTCGGCTTCCGCAGTTGGATCAAAGAGCTTGTCGATAACGGACAACACAACTTTGAAAGCTTTTGTCAAGAATGTAACCAATGTGAGTTCCGCGGTAAAAACGGAGGTCTATAGTTTTAGTTCCGCTCCAGAGGTAATCATTTCTCCGGTGGGTGGAACGTTCACCACTGGAAACACGGTAAATGTTGTGCTTACTGCCAATGTAAATACCTCGACAATTTATTACACCACGGACGGGACGGAGCCAACCACTACCTCATCTTCCGCAGTTGGATCAAAGAGCTTGCCGATAACGGACAACACTACTTTGAAAGCTTTTGTCAAGAATTTGGGCAATGTGAGTTCAGCGGTAAAGACGGAGGTGTATAGTTTTAGTGCTGCTCCCAATCTAAGTATTTCTCCGGCGGGTGGATCGTTTGCCACAGGGAATACGGTAAATGTTGTGCTTACCACCAATGTAAATACCTCGACAATTTATTACACCACGGACGGAACTGAGCCAACCACGGCCTCATCTTCCGCAGTTGGATCAAAGAGTTTAGTGATTACGGACAACACAACTTTGAAAGCTTTTGTTAAGAATGTGGCCAATGTGAGTTCAGCGGTAAAGACTGAGGTGTATAGTTTTAGTTCCGCTCCAGATATAAGCATTTCTCTTGCGGGCGGATCTTTTACCACAGGGAATACGGTAAATGTTGTGCTTACTGCCAATGTAAATACCTCGACAATTTATTACACCACGGACGGAACGGAGCCAACCACGTCCTCGGCTTCCGCAGTTGGATCAAAGAGCTTGCCGATAACGGACAACACTACTTTGAAAGCTTTTGTCAAGAATTTGGGCAATGTGAGTTCAGCGGTAAAAACGGAGGTGTATAGTTTTAGTACTGCTCCAGAGATAAGTATTTCTCCTGCGGGCGGATCTTTTACCACAGGGAATACGGTAAATGTTGTGCTTACCACCAATGTAAATACCTCGACAATTTATTACACCACGGACGGAACTGAGCCAACCACGGCCTCATCTTCCGCAGTTGGATCAAAGAGTTTAGTGATTACGGACAACACAACTTTGAAAGCTTTTGTTAAGAATGTGATGAATGTGAGTTCCGCGGTAAAAACGGAGGTCTATAGTTTTATATCATTAAATACTCTTACGGTTTATTTTAAGCCGCCATCTTCTTGGGGAGTAGCGCCAAAAGTTCAGTATTGGAATGCTATTCCTGAGGGTAGTATCGTTAATAGCGTATGGCCTGGGGAAGCAATGGTTGCTGATTTAAATGGTTTTTATAGATATACTATTATTGGGCCAACTAGTGTTAATTTAATTTTTAGCAACGGTTTGACTGGTGTAAACAATCAAACAGTAGAATTACTGAATAAAACAGATGGCTATTCTTTTTCATGGGATGAAACACTTGGAATCGTAGATAATGAATCAGTTGGAAATTTTGTTACGGTTTATCCAAATCCAGTTAGTAACTTTCTTCATATTAGCTCTGACTCCCTTTTGGAATTTTACCAAATTTTAGGGATTCAAGGTAATGTCTTGAATGAAGGTAATCCTAATAATAACACAATTGATGTGTGTAATTTAAGAGAAGGTGTTTATCTAATTAAAATCAAATTTGAAAATGGTAAACAGTATTATAAGAAGTTTATAAAAAAATAGAAATTAGATTTTTTATCCAAAAAGGCTCAAAACTTTCTTCAGTTTTGAGCCTTTTTTTATGTTCGCAAAATTTCGAGCAAATGTGTTTTTAACTAATTGATATACATTCGGTTGTTTTGTGATTTAACTATTTATTAACAAGAACTGTTACTACAACGTTTGATTGTTAATTATTCTGATAATATTGAGAAATTAAAATAAAATGTGTAAAAAATTATGCTTTTTATTATTAATTTCATACAATATTAACCCCAATAAACTAAAATTAACTTTATGAAATTAAAACATTATTTTTCGATGTTGTTGATTCTTCTTTTTCATTATTTTGTTTTTTCTCAAGCAAAAGCAACGGGAAAAGAAGTAATGATCCAGGGTTTTCACTGGACGACGGATGTATCAGCGACTAAATGGTATGAGGTCATCAAAAGTAACTCTGCTACTTTACAGACCGCTGGTTTTGATGCTATTTGGCTTCCGCCACCTAGTAAATCTACAGGAGGTATGGGATACATCCCTACTGTATGGTATGATTTGAATAATGCGCAAGGTACTCAAGCCCAATTGGTGTCTTTGATAGCTGATTTGCATTCAAAAAACATTAAAGTGATTGCAGATATTGTAATCAATCACCGAGGAGGTACACTTGGATGGTATGATTTTTCTACACCATCTTGGAATACACCTACGGAAACTTGGTCTATTTGTAATACGTCCAACATTAGTGCTTCTGGACAAAAAGGGACAGGTGCACCTGATTATGATCCTGTGGCAGCGGGTTTGAAATCTGCTGGTGAATCGGGTTCATTTTCAGCAGCAAGAGATTTAGATCACTCCAATGCATTGGTTAGAGATGGAATCAAAACGTGGATGAATTGGTTGAAAAATGATATTGGTTTTGATGGATGGCGTTATGATTTTGTGCATGGGTACGATGGTAAATACATTAAAGAATACAATGATGCTACGAATCCTTATTTTTCGGTAGGGGAACTATTGGAAGGCAATAGAGACAGAATTGTAAAATGGATGGATTATACTAAAGGAGGTACCACTACGGCATCGTCAACTGCTTTTGATTTTGCTACCAAAAGTGCTTTGCAAAATGCCTTCAACGATAATAATTTAAGTTACCTAAAAGATAGTAATGGGAAAGCATCTGGTTTGATTGGAATTTGGCCGTCAAATGCAGTAACCATGTTGGATAATCATGATACTGGTCCAGCACCTTACGGACAAGATCTTTGGACTTTCCCTGGAGGACAAGTGTTAAAAGGATATGCTTACTTGCTTACGCATCCTGGTACACCAATGGTTTGGTGGCCTCATTATTTTAATTGGGGTATCAAAAATGAAATTGATGCCATGATTAAAATAAGAAAAGATAATGGGTTGAGCAGTACTTCTGCTTTAAACATTGTTGCTGCTACAAATAATTTGTATGCCGCGATTATTGATGATAAAGTGGCTATGAAATTGGGATCCGATAGTTGGTCACCACCAGGAACGGGTTGGGTTCTGAAATTATCAGGAACTGGTTTTGCAATCTGGGATAAAGGAACTGTTGTTGATGTTCCAAGTTTGATAATTTCTCAGGCTGGGGGCACATTTTCAACTGGAACAACCGTAAGTACGGTATTAACGGCTAATAATGCCGCTTCTACAATATATTATACTTTGGATGGTACAACACCTACAACATCTTCGGCATCAGCTATTGGGACAAAGACACTTTCGTTTACTGCCAATACCACTTTGAAAGCATTTGTAAAAAACACTGCCAATGTGAGTTCTACAGTTTATACGGAGACTTATACTTTTGCGACGATTCCAACATTTACGGTTTATTTCAAAAAGCCAACGACATGGGCTTCATCTGTAAAAGTGTATTATTGGGGAACAACGGGAACTGCTCCAGTGGTTGCATGGCCAGGAGTTGCCATGACCCAAGATTGTGGTGATTGGTATTCATATACTTTTCCGTCTACTGTTAGCGCTTCTAACTTAGTTTTTGATGATGGTACTTTAAAAACTGCTGATTTAACAGCAACAGCTGGAATTAAATATTACGATTCAGCTTGGTTGAGTGGAGAGCCAGCAAACAGATGCCCAGTTGTAGCTCCCGATTTGACAATTTTACCTGCAGGAGGGGCATTTACTACAGGCACAACCGTAAGTCCAGTATTGACTGCCAATGTAGCTACATCAAGGATTTATTATACATTGGATGGAACAACTCCTACGACATCTTCGGCATCAGCTGTTGGGACAAAAACATTGTCAATTACTGCCAATACAACAGTAAAAGCATTAGTTGTAAATACTGTAGGTACTTCATCCGCAGTAAAAACAGAAACTTACACTTTTAGTACACCAACAACGTTTACGGTTTATTTTAAAAAGCCAACTACATGGGGTGCTGCAATAAAAGTATATTATTGGGGAACAACAGGAGCAGCGCCAGTGGTTGCATGGCCTGGAGTTGCCATGACACAGGATTGTGGTGACTGGTATACATATACTTTCCCGTCTACAGTTAGCGCTTCTAACTTACTTTTCACTGATGGTACTTTAAAAACAGCAGACTTAACAGCAACAGCTGGAATTAAATATTATGATTCAGCTTGGTTAAGCTCTGAACCTGCAAATAGATGTCCAGTTGTCGCTCCAGATTTGACAATTTTACCTGCAGGAGGGGCATTTACTACAGGAACAACAGTAAGTCCAGTATTGACTGCTAATGTAACTTCATCGACGATCTATTACACTTTGGACGGAACAACTCCTACGACATCTTCAGCATCAGCTGTTGGGACAAAAACATTGTCAATTACTGCGAATACAACAGTAAAAGCATTGGTTGTAAATACTGCAGGTACTTCATCAGCGGTAAAAACAGAAACTTATACTTTTAGTACACCAACAACATTTACGGTTTATTTCAAAAAGCCAACAAGTTGGAATTCTGCCGTTAAAATTTATTATTGGGGAACAACAGGAACAGCGCCGGTGGTTGCTTGGCCTGGAGTTGCCATGACGCAGGATTGCGGTGACTGGTATACATTTACTTTCCCGTCTACAGTTAGTGCTTCTAACTTACTTTTTAATGACGGGACTTTAAAAACTGCAGATTTAACGGCAACAGCTGGAATTAAGTATTATGATTCAGCTTGGTTAGGTGCAGAACCTGCGAACAGATGTCCTGTAATTGCGCCAGATTTGACAATTTTGTCTGCAGGTGGAACTTTTACAACTGGAACTACAGTAAATGTGGTGTTGACTGCCAATGTGAATACATCGACTATTTACTATACATTGAATGGAACAACTCCTACAACATCTTCATCATCAGCTGTTGGGACAAAAACACTTTCGATTACTGCTAATACTACTGTGAAAGCATTGGTTGTAAATACTGCAGGTACTTCATCGGCTGTTAAAACAGAAACTTATACTTTTGTTACGGTTCCTACTTTAACGGTTTATTTTAAACCACCAACTTCATGGACTGGTACACCAAAAGTACATTATTGGAATGCAATTCCAACGGGAAGCATAGCCAATAGTACTTGGCCAGGAGCTACTATGGTTGCGGATGCCAACGGTTTCTATAAATATACCATTACGGGTCCAACATCTATCAATTTGATTTTTAATAATGGTTCAAGTGGAACAGCTAATCAAACTGCTGATTTACTGAATAAAACAGATGGGTATTCATATACTTGGGGAGCTAGTACCGCCAAATTAGGACTTAAAGAGGAGGCTAAAACTGAAATTACAGCTGTTTCTGTATATCCAAATCCAGTGAGTAGTTTATTGCAAATTAGTTCTAATTCAGCTGCTTTGGATTATCAAATTGTAGCCGTAAACGGAAATATTGCTCAAACTGGAAAGGTGATTAATAATTCTATTGATGTAAGCAATTTAAGAGATGGTCTTTACTTTTTAAAGATTCATTTTGAAAATGGACTTGAACACCAACAAAAAATTATTAAAAAATAAACGATATCTTTTTTAATTGAAAAGGCTCAAACCAATATTTGGTTTGAGCCTTTTTTTATGTTTTATAAAGCTCCTTAAAAGGATATTTGTAGAGCAAGGCTTCTGTTTATTGGTTCTTAAAACAAATTCACACAACCGTTGCTTTTTTTATGACTTTTAAAGCAGTAACTTGAATTAGTTATAGATAATGTTTCGATATTATGAGTATTTTGCCATTTGCCCCCAAAACATAAATGTACTTGTCATTGATGTTTGTTGATGTTTCAAGTTCCCCCGCTTTGAAAAAATTTACTTTTTCTATATAGTCAAGCATTATTTCTTGATTTGCTGTACTTGGCTGTTGCGGAATAATGTTTACTTCTTGATAAAATCCAGTCAATTCTTTTCTTGTTCCGTCTGTTGCAAAAAGATAATCATTATCTACACAAAAATCCCCTAATTGAGCACCACCACCTATATATTGAATTTTATAAAATAAACTAAGGTTTTCATCAACAAGCTTTAAAACTTTATCTTGAAATTGAAAATATATGCCTGTACTAGAAGTTCTAAACTTGTTTTTGAAATCATAGATTGACAAATTGCTGTCGTAATAAGCACTTAGATCTTTTGTGATTACCTCTCCATTGGATTTTATTATATAAAGTTTTTTCTCTTGGTAAGAAAGTGCATATAAATTAGTGCTTGATATAGACGTTGAATAAAGTAATTCACCTTCAGCGGTAATGGAACATATTATATTGAATGGAAGTTTTCCATATCTCATTTTTACAACGTGCAAATTGTCATCGCTAACAGTTTCTCCTCTAAAAACTGCCCAATCTTGGCCGAAGTCGTCTTTTATTATATTTCCATAACTTTCATAAGTGCCTCCACCTACATATGAAAAATCGTGTTTTGGAGCGTCTTCCTGACTTACTGTATTACCACTGGCTAAATTCAGCGTTCTGAAAACAGGAGTTTTAAATGCAATGAAATCTGGGGCAATAAAAATTTCATGTTCACTTACTGATTCTGAATTCCAATATAGTGGTGTTATACGGTTAATGAAATCAGTCTCTGTGGTCTGTTCATATTGGACTTTTTGCCAACTGCCATTCAAGATGTTGTTTTGATCTAAATCGTATCTGTAAATCCATTCATCTACATCATTTAAATTTCCAACGGTAATATATAAACCGCGGTCAGTGGCCAACAAATCGGTTGAAATATTATTAGATTCATTAAAATCAGGGATTTTGACAAATTCTCCAAAATGACTGCTAATCGGGTCGTTATCCGTTACTTCGTCTTCATTATTATTTGAAGAGCAGCTTCCAATTATCAATAAACTGCTAAACATTATTGTTTTGAGTACAGTGTTAAAAAAAGTAGTTTTCATCCAAGTTTTTAGTTTTAAGTTAATTTTGCAATATTAACAAAGAATTAAGAAATAGGCAATTTTGAATAAAAAATTGATTTTGATTTTTTTGTATCTATTTTTACGAGTATTGTCAGTTGTCATTATGGGGCTAACTGTGAAAATCTTTTTCTGATTTCAAAAATGAACTTTGCCAGCTCTTTAGCCCTGATGGGAGCGGCATCCCATCTCGTTTTTTCTAGGAGATGGAATATAGCGGACAGCAGGAACGATGTTTCCCGATAATGCCTTTTGTTTCGCTCCTTGTTTTAGGACAAATTGATCTTGAAATCTAGGGGTTAAATCTATTTATAAAACAAAAAAAAACCTCGGAAGTATAATCTTCCGAGGAACTTTAAACCAACAAGTGTCAGTTTATAAACTAGATATCTAACTAAATAACCATTTTTTATATAATAACTAGTATATTTTAAATTACTTAACCGAAAATTTAAAAGTAGTTTTTGTTTTATAGTTTTCTCCAGGACTTAAGACAGTCGTAGGGAAATCTTTTTGATTTGGAGAATCTGGATAATGTTGTGTTTCTAAACAAAAACCAGTTCTGTGTGCGTATGTTCCTCCGTTTCTCATTGGTAAAGTTCCGTCTAGAAAGTTACCAGAGTAGAATTGGATTCCAGGTTGGTCAGTATAAACTTCCAACAATCTTCCGCTTCCTGCGTGGTAAGCTGATGCTACCAAACGATCTCCTTTGCCTTGGTTGTTCAATACCCAGCAGTGGTCGTAACCCAATCCTTTTTTCAATTGGTCGTCGTTGGCTCCAATTTCTTTTCCAACCAATTTTGGTTTTCTGAAATCAAATGGAGTATTGGTCACATCCGTTAATTGACCTGTTGGAATAAGCGTTGCATCCACAGGAACTAATTTGTCTGCATCAATCGTGATTTCGTGATCCAAGATTGGTTTAGAGAAATCAGATGAAAGGTTGAAATAGGAATGTTGAGTTAAGTTCAACACAGTTTTCTTGTCTGTTGTAGCTTCATATAACACATCCAAAGCATTGTCTTTGTTCAACGTGTAAGTTACATACACCGTCAAGTTTCCAGGATAACCTTCTTCCCCGTCTTTGGCCACATACTTCAATTTTAGAGAAGCAGTGTCTCCTCCTTTGGCTTCTTCAGCAGTCCAAACCACTCTGTGGAAACCTTCCGGTCCTCCGTGCAAAGCATTTGGCTCATTGTTGATGGCCAATGAATATTGTTTTCCGTCCAAGGTGAATTTACCTTTGGCAATTCGGTTTCCAAATCTTCCGATAAGGGCTCCAAAATACGGATTGTCTTTTTGGTATTGTTCCAATGAATTAAAACCAATCACGACCTCTTCGGATTTTCCCGCTTTGTTCGGTACTTTAAGTGAAGTGATAATACCGCCGTAAGTGATGATGTTTACTTCCATCCCTTTATGGTTTTTCAAGGTATATTGGTCAATTTGAACTCCCTTGTCTGTTTTGCCATATGCCGATTTTGCTATGGACACTGAGTCTGTGGCGTTAGCTTCCTGAGCAGTCTCTGCTCCATCGGCTTTTTTTTCTCCTTTACACTGTATATTCATACTTGCTAAACTTAAAATGGAAATTCCATAAATACAACGTTTTACTAGGTTCATAAATTATTTGGTTTTTTAGTTAATTAAAAGCAGAAAGGCAAAAGCCCTAAAGTCGAAAGTTAAAAAAATTAACTGAAAGTTTCGACTTTAAGGCTTTATGTTAAATTACAGACGATGCTGAAAAATATGGAAATAAGCTTCATTGGCGTTTATGGTATCCTTGAAATTGCGGATAGTTGTATTTGCATCGATTACCAATAATTCAATACCGGCAATATCAGCAAAATCTTCCATAAATTCAGTAGTCACCGCTTGGCTATAAACCGTATGGTGAGCACCTCCTGCAAGAATCCAAGCAGTTGCAGCAATATCAAGATTTGGTTTACAATCCCATAATACACGAGCTACCGGAAGTTTTGGTAAATCAGCCAAAGGTTTCACTGCAGTCACTTCGTTTACGATTAATCTGAAACGAGTTCCCATATCCACAAGCGATACATTGATGGCATCTCCTGCAGGTGAGTTGAATACCAAACGAGCTGGGTCTTCTTTTCCTCCAATTCCTAATGGGTGAACTTCGCAATTTGGTTTTCCGTCAGCAATGGATGGACAAATTTCCAACATATGCGATCCCAAAACGTATGATTTTTGAGGTGTAAAGTGATAAGTGTAATCTTCCATGAATGAAGTTCCTCCTTCAAGGCCAACATTCATTACTTTCAATGCTCTAACCATGGCAGCAGTTTTCCAGTCACCTTCTCCACCAAAACCGTAACCGTCCGCCATTAAACGTTGGGTTGCAATTCCAGGAAGTTGTTTCCAAGCTCCCAAGTTTTCAAAAGTATCGGTAAATGCTCCAAAACCTCCTTCTTCCAAGAAAGCTCTCAGTCCCAATTCGATTTTTGCAGCATCCGCCAATGATTGTCTTTGCGCTCCACCTTCTAAAAGGGATGGGGTCAAATTATAAGAAGCTTCGTAAACAGCCAATAAATCAGCCAATTGTTTGTCGGTTACTTTCTCGATATGTTTAGTAACATCTGAAGAATCGAATCCATTTACAGAAACACCAAAACGAAGTTGAGCTTCTACTTTATCTCCTTCGGTAACGGCAACTTCACGCATATTGTCACCAATACGAGCTACTTTTAGGTTTTGAAGTTCGTTCCAACCTAGTGCAACTCTTGTCCAGTTTCCTATTTTGGTTTGAACGCGTTCGTCTTCCCAGTGTCCTACAATCACTTTGCGTTTTTTACGCATTCTTGACATAATAAAACCAAATTCTCTGTCTCCGTGAGCCGATTGGTTCAAGTTCATGAAGTCCATATCTATAGATGCCCAAGGAATTTCAGCGTTGAATTGTGTATGTAAGTGACATAATGGTTTATTCAAAATACTTAAACCACCAATCCACATTTTGGCTGGTGAGAAAGTATGCATCCAAGCCACAATACCAATACAGTTTTTGTTGGAATTAGCTTCCAAACATACATTCAAGATTTGTGCAGGTGATTTTACTACATCTTTGTATACCAATTTTACTGGTAATTTTGAGGATGCGTCCAATCCTTTTGCTATAATTTGAGAATGTTCGGCAACTTTTCTAAGTGTTTCTTCACCGTATAATTCTTGGCTTCCTACTACAAACCAAATTTCTTTTTGAGATATATCTATCATTTCTTCTTTGTTATTTTTGTTTCAAGTTTCAGGTTTCAGGTTGTTGGAATCTGAAAATCTTGAATTGTTATTATTATTATTATTATTATTATTATTATTTGTTTCAGGTTTTCTTTGTTTCATATTTCATGCTCCAATAACTTGAAACAAAAAAAACATGAAACATGAAACTTTTTTTACTGTCCGTAATACGAATCTTTTCCGTGTTTGCGCAGGTAATGCTTTTTGATTAAAGAATCCTTCAATCGAGGAGCATTTGGATTTATTTGCAAAGTCAGATATGCCATTTCGGCCACGACTTCCAATACTTTACTGTTGTAAACGGCTTTGGCTGCATTTTTTCCCCAAGCAAAAGGACCATGATTTCCTATCAGAATCATTTCGACTTCTTCGTACGAAAGGTTTTTTTCTTTGAAACAATTCAAGATTTGAATTCCTGTGTTGTGTTCATAGTTTCCTTCGATAAGTGAATCAGCCATTGGCGCTGCACAAGGAATATCAGACGTTAAGTGATCGGCGTGGGTAGTTCCAAAAATTGGAATATCGCGTTGCGATTGTGCCCAAGCTACCGAATAGGTCGCGTGGGTATGAGCAACACCACCAATGTTTGGCCAGTTTTTATATAAATAAGCATGTGTTTTGGTGTCCGAAGAAGGACGCAAACTACCTTCAATGATGTTGTTGTCAAAATCTACAATAACAATGTCCTCTGGTTTTAGGTCTTCATAAGGAACACCACTTGGTTTGATCGCAAAAACACCTTTTTCGCGGTCAACTGCACTTACGTTACCAAAAGTATAAACTACCAAATTCAATGCATTCAACTGCATATTCGCTTCGTAGCATTCTTGTTTTAAATCTTTATACTGTGAACTCATTTTTTCTTTTTTTAATAGATGGATCGGCAAAAGCACTTAATTGGTCGTAAGCCAAAAGCAATTTGTTATAAGCAGCTACTTTGTCGAGTTGCGGAGCATATTCACTTTCAAAAGGGCTTCCCATTTTTTGAGCTGCATCAATTACGTTTGGATAAATTCCGGCAGCAACAGCAGCGTAAATGGCCGCTCCCAATGCAGGTGCTTGATCTGATAAAGCTACTTTGATTGGTTTGTTCAACACATTGGCCAATGTTTGCATAATGAATGGCGATTTGCGAGCCACACCGCCAATACCAATTACGGTGTCAATTCGAACGCCTTCTTCTTCAAAGCGATCCACGATTTTTTTGGAACCAAAACAGATTGCATTTACCAATGATTTGAATACGTGTGGTGCTTTTGTTCCTAAAGACAAGTTCGATATGGCGCTTTTAAGTTCTTGATTCGCATCTGGAGTTCTTCTTCCATTAATCCAGTCCAATGCTACTGGAACACTTTCGGATAATGGTATTTTTTCTGCTTCGGAAGTTAATTGTATGATTAAATTGTCACTGATTTCAGCTTTCAATTGTTCTTTTTGTTCGTTGGTCAAAAGGGTAGAGGAGGTCAATAAATTTTCGGTTGGCCATAGCAATAATTCTTTGTACCAAGCCAATAAATCACCAAAAGCAGATTGTCCCGCTTCAAGACCAATGAAACCAGGAATTACTGATCCATCGACTTGTCCGCAGATTCCACGAACGGTTTTTGTTCCAATAGATTCTTTAGTGTCTACTATAATATCGCAAGTTGAGGTTCCCATTACGCGAACTAAAGTATGTTCGTCTATCTTGGCTCCCACAGCACCTGAATGTGCATCGAAAGTTCCAACTGCAATAACTGTATCTGTTGAAAGTCCTAATTTAGTTGCCCATTCTTGGTTTAAATTACCGGCAACCAAATCTGAAGTATAGGTTTCATCGTATAATCTTCCGCGAAGCGATGCCAAATACGGATCCAATTTTTCTAAAAATTCCCCTGGAGGCAAACCGTTCCAGTCTTCGTGCCACATCGCTTTGTGACCCGCTGCGCAACGGCTTCTTTTGAACGATTTCAAGTCTTTATTGTCAATCAACAAATACGTCATCAAATCGCAATGTTCCATCCAAGTATAGGCTGCTTTTTTTACAGCTTCGTCCTGTCTGGCAACGTGAAGGATTTTGGCCCAAAACCATTCAGATGAATAAATTCCCCCTTCGTATTTAGTGAAATTTTCTCCGCCCCAGTTGGCCGCCAATTCATTGATTTCGTTCGCTTCATTTATAGCTGTGTGGTCTTTCCATAAAACCATCATGGCATTTGGATTATGTTCAAAACCTTTGGTCAGTGCCAATGGAGTTCCATCTTCGGCAACCGGCACTGGTGAAGATCCTGTAGTGTCAATGCAAATGCTTCGTATAAGCGACGGATCCACTTTGCTATTTTCAACTACATATTTTATGGTAGTTTCCAACCCTTCGATATGGTCCAAAGGATGTTGGCGAAACTGATTTATTGAGGCATTACAATATTCTTTATTTTTCCATCGCTTGTAATCACAAACGCTTGACGCCAATTCCTGTCCATTTTCAGTGTCTATCAATACAGCACGAACAGAATCTGAGCCGTAATCTAATCCTATTACATAATTTTTCATCACAAATCTTTTTTAATACGTACAAATATATATATAATTATTTAATAAGTGTATAAAAAACACTTAATTTATTTTGTATTGACATTTTTCTTGAAATGTCAGTATTACTGGTGTTTACGAAGAAAATGAAAAACAAGTGTTTAAAATACATTTGTACTGTTCTGATTATTTCATTTTCAGCTTCAAAACAGTAACGGAATAGGCTGGAACGCTCAATGATGCTTTCTCACTTTTCAAGATATATTCGCTTTCTTTCGGGCTGATTTTTTTAGGCGAAGCAAATGAATTTTCGTCATTAGTATTTGGACTCGTAAGTGTTATAACTGTTCCTTTTGATTGGAATTTACTTCCTTTTAAATCAACTGTAATGTCTTGCGCTTTTGCAGAAGTATTAACCAGTTTCACAATTACTTCTTTGGTAGTAACGTCTTTCACTGCCGATGCAAACAAATCGTTTTGACCAGTAACAGCTTTTCCGTCTTTGGTTATCGATAATAAATCTGTTCCTTTATTGTTGGCGAATAATTTTTGCACATAATAATTTGGTGTACCAAAGGACTCTAAATTATTAAACCAAATCATATCCGGCGTCCATTGCCAACCTTCTTCGTGAGCAAATAAAGGAGCATACGAACTAAGATGAACTACTTCGGCGTTGCGTTCCATTCCAGTCATAAAAGCGGCTTCCGAAAAAGCACATTCCCAGCTGTTTTTGTTGTCAGGACTTGCAATGGCTACTGTTTGTGCTGCATATTCTCCAGCGAAAATTTTTGGCCCTTTACGGTCGTAATTGTCGTAACGAGTTGCATTTTCTCTAAACCATTTTGGATCTTTATAATAATGCTCATCAATGATTTCGGCATTCAATTTTTTAAGTTCCGATTGTGCATACTCAAAATAATCTCCTTCTGGAAATGGCCCGCTTCCTGAAACAATCGTAATTTCTGGATGTTTTGATTTGATTGCTTTTTCAAACACTTTATAACGCTCGATATAATCGGTTCCCCATTGCTCGTTTCCAACTCCAATGAATTTCAAATTAAACGGTTTTGGGTGACCCATATCAGAACGAACTTTCCCCCACGGAGTATCTACGCTTCCATTGGCAAATTCAATTAAGTCAATCGCATCTTGCACATAAGGATCCAATTGATCCATAGGAACCAACTCGCCTGTATTGAACTGACAAGCCATTCCGCAGCTTAAAATTGGTAATGGACTAGCTCCGATATCTTCTGATAATTGAAAATATTCAAAAAATCCTAAACCAAAAGACTGAAAATAATCAGGTGTTGGTTTATGCGCAAACTCCGTATTCCAGCGGTTAACCAAGCTTTCTCTATTATCAACTTCTCCAACGGTTTTTTTCCATTGGTAACGTTGTGCCAAAGTTCTTCCCTCAACAATACATCCGCCAGGAAAACGTAAAAAGCCAGGTTTCATATCATATAGTAATTGTACTAAATCTTTACGAAGACCATTTTTTCTATTGTTCCAAGTATCTTCTGGGAACATTGAAATCATATCCAAATCGATTGTTCCTGTCCCTTCAAAAGTAAAACGCAATTTTGCTTTTGCTTCTGTGGCTGTTGGAGTAAGCTGAGCGGTATATTCATTCCAGCCTGAAGCGGTAGGAGCAATGCTTGTTTCGCCTAAAACTTTATTGTCTTTTCCAATGAATTGAATAATTATCTTCGATATATTTCCAGTTTCTTTAGATGCTTTTAGAGTCAAATTGTATTTTGCTCCACTTTTAATTCCCATTCCTCTGAAACCTTCATTGATGATTTCATAGCCTTTAGCATCTTTTACCGTAATTCGGCAATAATTATGATTGGTTCCTTTTTTTGAAAATTGAACAGGAACAGCAATTCCGGATTCGGTATTAAAATTATGTTTGTCACTTTTTGGTTGATTCCACCCCATTAAAGGATCATCAAATTCGAACGAGCGGTTTTTTACCATTTCGGCATACAAACCTCCATCGGCAGCAAAGTTGATATCTTCAAAAAAGATTCCATACATCGTTGGCTGAATTTTGGTAATGGTTTTGTTGGTGTTTACTTCAAGAGTTGTTTGCTGCGCATTAGCATAGATGCCGTTTAGTAAAAGACCGCAAAGGGTTATTTTGGTGATTAAATTTGGTTTCATCATTTTTTGTTTAAGGTTTAAAGTTTAAATTTTCAAGTTGTTGGATTGAATTTTAAACTTTAAGAATTGTGCTATTTAAGTGTCTATATTCTATTATCTCTTTTACTTTTTCAAATCAATCCAAACTTTCATTTTGCCAACTCCTCTGTTCGACCAGGAATAATATGGAATTGCTTTTAGTTTTCCAGTTTGAATAGTATTTACACCATCCAAAAGATTTGCTTCTTTGGTTACTTTGAAAGTATCATTGGCATCAATAGTGATTTTGTCAAAGTTGGCCGGATTGTCTATTTCTTCGATAGCATATACAATCGGACCATATTCTAAAGCTACTTTCCCAATATTGCCTTCCACTTTGGTATTGGTTACTACTTCTTTTACTTCCATTGGGAAGTCAAGCTTTATGATATCTCCTTTTTTCCATTTTCGCGTAATGCTGATGTATCCTTTATCTTCTTTATATTCTAAAGGTTTTCCGTCCATCGTTAGAGTAACTTTTGCGGAAGCGAGATTTTTGTAACTATACAAATCGCCTGGTAAAACTTGGTTTCTGGCCCAACCCGGAATTCTTAATTTGATAGTGAATTCACTTTCTTTTTTGGGTGAAACCGTTAGCGCAACTTTACCATCCCAAGGATAATTGGTTTGTTGAGAAACTTCCAATTCTGTTTTGTCCAAAGAAATTTTTGCAGTATTCGAAGCATATAAATTCACATAAAGTATGTTTTTGCTTGTTGAATAAATCAATCCCGGAATTGAAGGAATAAAACGAATTAAATTGGTTGGGCAACAAGAGCAGTCAAACCACGATTGACGGGTGCACGAGCCTCTGTTGTTTTTGTGTACTCCATCTGATTCCAATGCATTTGGATAGAAAAATTGTTTTCCGTCCAATGAAATTCCAGAGATTAATCCGTTGTATAAAGAGCGTTCGATTACATCAAAATAATCGGAGTTTCCTGTCAAGTTATGAAGTCTGTGGTTCCAATACACATCACCAATAGCGGCACAAGTTTCATTGTAAGCTGTTAGGTTCGGCAATTCGTAATTTGCTCCAAAGGCTTCCCCATCATGTATAGCGCCAATACCTCCAGTGATATACATTTTTTTGTTGACCATGTTTGTCCACAAATTATTTACCGCATTCAGGTAGTCTTTGTCGTTGTATATTGCGGCAATATCGGTCATTCCAGCATACATATAAACAGCTCTCACTGCATGTCCCACAGCTTCTTTTTGTTGAGTGACAGGAATGTCATCTTGCGCATAAGCACCGTATAGTTTATGGTTTTTTGGATTTCCTCTATTGTCTAGAAAGTATTTGGCCAGATTCAAGTAGGCCTTATTATTGGTGATTTGATATAATTTTACTAAACCAGTTTCTACGATTTGATGACCTGGAACGCCATGGACTTGGTCTTTCCTGTCGCCAAATGTTGTAACCAACAAATTGGCATTTTTGATGGCAATGTCCAAGAAGTTTCTTTTCCCTGTTGCTTCAAAATGCACAACAGCCGCTTCTATCAAATGTCCTGAGTTGTACAATTCGTGACTAATTTGCAAAGATTCCCAACGTTTTCCTTCTATAACTGGTACCCAAGGAGCTGGCGGTTTGGCAGGATTAATGGTTCTCCAAGTGGTCAAATATCCGTCTTTTTCTTGACCCACTTTGATAATGCCAATAAGCGAATCCAATAATCTTTCCAGTTTTGGATTGGGTTCGCTTATCAAGGTATTCGAAGCACCTTCGATAATTTTGTAAACATCGGTATCGTCAAAAGGCATTTGTCCTTTTACTTCACCTTTCATTTTGCCACCTGCAATCAAGAAATTGTCCAAACGTCCTTCTTCCTCACATTTTTGGATGGCATACTCGATAGTTTTTTCCTGAACTCTTTTAATAATTGGTAACCAAAAGCTATCTGTAATCTTTACATTCTGGATATTGACCGGTGTAATGGAATATCCTATGCTTTTGGGAGTATTATTTTGGGCAATCATTTTGCCTGAAAAACAAAATAAAACAGCCCCAAAAAGAATGTATTTTTTTAATTTAAAGGGTTTCATTGTTTGGTTTTTAATGTAATTAGTTTAATGATTTTTTGGCTCATTCAATACTTGCTTTTTTTAGTAAGGTGCAAGATAAATAAAATAAGTGTATAAAATACATTTTTAAAATAAATTAAATTTTTTTATAGCCTTGGCCACAAATCAGAATCCCATTGCAATTGCTTTATTTGCAGAAGTGGTCTTCCATTTTGTTTGGCATCATAGGCATGGTAAATGATGTAATCTTTCCCGTCAAAAGTATAGGTGCTGTTGTGTCCAGCTCCGAACCAATTCTTGTCTCCTTGAATGAGTAAAGTTCCTCCGCCTTCGGTTAATAATTTTCCGTCTTTGTCAACGTATGGACCCGTAATGGTTTTGGATCTTCCCACTACGACTTTGTAGGTACTTTTTTCGCCTCGGCAGCACAAATCCCAAGATAGAAATTCATAATAATAACCATTCTTTTTGAAGATAAAAGGCGCTTCGAGTGCTCCATCACCTGGATCGGAATCAGCAAGTTCGAATGTTCTTTTGCGTTTGGCAATGGTATGCCATTCTTGTGGTTGTGCTATTGACTTCAAATCGGGGTTCAATTTGACCATTTTTAATCCTTCCCAAAAAGAACCGAAAGCCAACCAAGGAGTGTTGTTTTCGTCGAAAGTCAAATTAGGATCGATGGCATTCCAAAGGTCTCGGTTGGGAATGGATTGAATGACAATTCCCTGATCGACCCATTTGTAGGCTGGGTCTTTTGGATCCAAAGTAGTGTTGGTTGTTACCCCAATCGCCGAAGTATTTTTTGCGAAAGCGGAAACTGAATAATATAAATAATAGGTATTGTTGTGAAAGGAAATGTCTGGTGCCCAAATGTGGTTGTCAAAACCAGAAACCACTGTATCCACCCAAAGAGGTTTTTCTGGGAATATTTGAGGTTCTTTATTCCAGTTTTTTAAATCTTTGGAACTGAAAACGCTGATGCCTTTTCCTGTGCAATACAAATAGTAGGTGTCTTTTTGTTTGATCATCACGGGATCATGAACAGTAATGTCCTGTGCCAATGATGAGGTGCCAATTAAAGCAACCAAGAAGATTAGGAATGGTATGTGTTTGTGAAATCTCATATCTTATTTTTTTAAACCAGATAAGTCATTTAAGAAAATAGAAACTCAAAATGGTTTTGTTATTCATTTATGTCTAATGCGACGCTGTAACTGTAATCTGAATACTTCTTACTTAGTTATTCCCTCTGTTGTCATAATCACCCTTTTCATAGTCCCGTCTTTATTGTAAAACAAACGATCAACACAAACGGATCTTCTAAAACTGCCGCCATTGGGTTGAGTTGCTCCGTTGTGGTAAATGAAATATGATTTTCCTTTGAAATCGATTATCGCTTGGTGATTGGTATTTGAATTTCCGGCGATTTCATTCAAAATGCCTTTGTATTCCCAAGGTCCGTTGATGGATTTACTCATGGCGTAGGCAATTTTCTCCGGAAACTGATAGGCATATGATAAATAATACCAATTGTTGTGCTTGTGAATCCAAGGGGCTTCGGTGTAATTAGGCAAAGGAATGGTTTGGATTGGACCATCGAGTTCGGTCATATTGGCTTTTAATTTGGCATAATGACAAACGGTATTTCCCCAAAACAGGTAAGCTTGCCCATCGTCATCTATCATTACCGTTGGGTCGATATCATCCCAGCTAATATTGGTTTGGGTCGTCATATCATTGGTAATAAGTGCTTTTCCAAGTGCATCTTTGAATGGCCCAGTTGGGCTGTCCGAAACGGCAACTCCAATTGCTTTTCCATTAATAGTTCCGTGCTCAACGGTAACATACCAATAAAATTTTCCGTTGCGTTCAATGACTTGAGCTGCCCAAGCATCGGATTTTGCCCAAGTAAAATCAGTTACTTTCAACGGAACTGGATGTTCTTGCCAATGCACCATATCGGAAGAGGAATACACCAGCCATTCGTTCATTTTATAAAAATTAAAATCATTTGGGGCTTCATCATGACCGGCATAGAGATATACTTTGTCTTTGTAAACCAAAGCCGCCGGATCTCCAGTGTATTTGTCTTTTATAATTGGGTTGTTGATGGTAACGTTTCCTCCATTGGCGGAAGCCAAAACATTATCTTGCGCCATTGTTTTCATAGATGAAACAAATGTCAAAAGAGATAGGGTTAAGATTGTGTTTTTCATTTTTGCAGTAAAAAGAATATGTTGGTTAAAACAAATGCCTTTTTTAATAATCTAAAAAAGGCATTTGTTCAGTAATAGATTAATTTATTTTTTTGCCCCAAACAGGTACCCCTGCAGTGGTAAGTCCAGAATAGGTTAGCGTTACTTTGCGAGTGGCGCTTTCCCAATCCCAGGCATCATTTACTTTACATTTTACACCATTTACGGTCAATGTTTTGTTGGTGCTGTCATACGTCCAGGTTCCTGAGACTCCACCGCTAACTTTTTTGTCGGCTGTCAAGTAAATGGTAGCTGATTTTTGAATGGTAGCATATTGATAATTCATAGTGATTTGTTCCCATGTCCCCATTAAAGAAGCTTCAGTAATGGTAGTAGCAGGCACACCAGCATAACGCTCGGGTGCAACTACTGGCCATCCATCCTCGGTCCATTGTATTTCGCGTACATGTCCCATCATTATGGCATTAGAAACAGAAATTCCTGGTACATCTTTTGGTAAACGCGCTTGTGAAGAGTAAAACCACTGTTTTGTTTCCGGATTTTGGAAAATGGCACAATGTGAAATTCCAACCCAACCGGTATGATTATTGAAACCGTAAGGATGTGTCAGCATTGGCCAACAGTCGGCACCGCTTGTTACATTGGCACCATCAATTCCAAGATATGGCCCCATAATGTTTTTGGAACGACAAACTCTGGTGTTGTATGGTACATCCAAACCATCATAGGCTAAAAATAAATAATAATATTGTGTGTCTGGATTGTATATGATTTCCGGCCCTTCGGAGGCTTGCCAACGACTGTTCGCACTGCGTGTGGCGATGCGTGTTCCATAATCGCTCAAGGTTTTCAGCTGATCTGGTTTTCCGGTAGTTGGATTCAGTTTTAAAGCTGCTATGCCAGAATGCCAAGATCCGTAAATTAGATATTGCTCTCCCTCTGGTGTTTCGATAAAACTAGGATCAATTGCATTAAATTTAAAATAGGCATCTTCCCAATTTCTGGTACCAGTAAAGGAATACGGTTTTAGGCCATCGGGTTCTGAACAAACCACCATTCCTTTGTCTGTCCAAACGTTTGAAGCTAAATCAGTGGTTTCGGCCAAACCAATAAAGGCTCTTTCTCCCCAGGAGTTGTCAAAATTAGTTCCAGTTATAGGGTTGTCGACCACAATGCTATAATACATTCTGTAGATATTCCCCACTTTTCGAACACAAGGTGCCCAATAGCCATAATTAGGATTTTCAATGGCTGGCAATGCAGGATTCATTCGGGCTCTTTTATTATTCAAGGAATCTTTTACCCAAGCCGGTGCCGTGGTCATTGAAGAACCCATAAATTCCCATGTAATAAGATCTTTGGAGCGTCTGTAGAAAAAATGCCCGTGTCCATCTGTAGTATTTCCGTAAGAAGCGTCTGTTTGGTACATATAATAATAGTCTCCACATTTGGCTACCGACGGATCATGTACGTTGGCTAAATTCCATTTCGAATTACTGCTCCAAGAGGAAATCGAGGTGTAATTATCGGCATATGTTGGTCCAGGAAAAGTAGGAGTGGGGGTAGGAGTAGGAGTTGGTGTCGGAGTAGGAGTAGGCGTCGATGCAGAATCATCCCCTTTGGAACAACTACCCAATGAGACTGCAACAGTTAGTACAAGTACTAAAAAGGATGCTACTCTTACAATGGAATTTGATTTTTTCATAATGATTTTTTTATTTTCCTTCTAACATTATAACTGAAAAAGGAGGAACATTAACTGTAAGTTTTCCTTTTTTAACTTCAAAACCTTTGAAAGGAACGGGTTGTATTTTTGTTGGATTATCGAATGAGTTGAAATCTTGTAGCTTTTGCGAAGCAATTATCATTCCAGTTAAAGATTTAATTCCAAGTTCATTGATGTCAATCTCTATGGTGTTTTCTTTTTTAGCATCTATATTTACTAATGAGATATGAACCAATCCTTTTTTATCCTTTGAAGCCGAAGCTGATAGGGCAGGGAGTGTTTCGTCTTTGTAAGTGTATAAAGGTGATTTTATTGTAATAGGCAATTGTTGTGCATCTTGATGTACACTGTACAATTGCATTACATAATAAGTAGGCGTCAAAATCATTTTGGCTTTATCGGTAAGGATAACTGCTTGCAAAACATTAACACATTGTGCTAAGTTAGCCATACGAACCCTGTCTGCATGATTATTGAAAATATTAAGGGTAGATCCAGCCAAAACTGCATCTCTCATTGTGTTTTGTTGGTACAGGAATCCAGGATTTGTCCCTTTTTCAACTTCATACCAAGCTCCCCATTCGTCTACAATCATTGCCACTTTTTTTTCTGGATCATACTTGTCCATAATGGCTGAATGTTTGGTAACAAGTTCTTCCATTTTTAAAGCAGATTTCATCGTTTGGAAATATTCAAATTCTGTGTAATCCACACCATCTCCTTTTTTTGTCCAATCGATTACAGCATAATGGTGTACTCCAACTCCTCCTAACATGTTTAGAGGAATGTCTTTCATCAAGGTTTCGGTCCAATTATAATCGGCACTGTTAGATCCTGAAGCAATACGAGTTAAACCGCCAGTGTTTTCCCAGTCAGACATGAAAGTGGCAAACTTTCGGTATTCTCCAACATAATAATCGGCTGTCATATTCCCTCCACAACCCCAAGCTTCATTTCCAACTCCCCAGAATTTAACTTTCCAAGGTTCTTTTCTACCATTTTTTTTACGCAAATCACTCATTGGGCTTTTACCACCAAAGTTGGTGTATTGTACCCAATCTGCCAGTTCTTGTACGGTTCCGCTTCCTACGTTTCCAGAAAGATATGGTTCTGCGCCTAAGACTTCGCATAAATTTAAAAAATCATGGGTCCCAAAACTATTGTCTTCCGTAGTTCCTCCCCACCATTTGTTTACTATTGTAGGTCTATTTTCTTTTGGACCAATACCATCTTTCCAGTGGTATGTATCTGCAAAACAACCACCAGGCCAACGAAGATTAGGAATTTTTAATTTTTTTAAGGCATCAATAATATCGTTACGAACACCGGCTGTATTTGGTATTTTAGAAGTATCACCCACAAAAAATCCACCATAGATACACCTTCCTAAATGCTCAGCAAAATGACCATAGATGTTTTTGTTAATAGTTGGAGCATTTGCAGTATTTTTTATGGTAACTACTGTGGTTTCTTTTTGTGCAAAACTGGTTTGGCTACAAAAAGCAATAATGGATAAGAAGAATAAGACTTTTTTCATGATGTTTTAATTTATAAAGAGGAAGTTGTGGATTCCCTCTAAATATTAATTTTTTTAATATGCAATAGTAGGCCAACCTCCTGACCATGTAAAATTAACTATTTCCAGTTTAGGATTTCCGCTATCGGCACCGTCATAATAGTGAACAGAGCCTTTTTGGGTACCTACAATTCTGGAAATATGTCCTGGACCTATGTAATTTCCAGTTGTTTTTAATACTGTTGTGCCTCCACCGCTTGTCAATGACACTCCGCTTTTATCCACAAATGGGCCAAAAGGACTTGATGAACGTCCCACTACAATATAGTAAGTGCTGTTTACTCCTTGGCAACAAGCGCCGCGGTTGGCAAACATATAATAATAACTACCTTCTTTAATTAAGCAAGGTGCTTCCCAACTTGCGTTACTACCACCGGCAACAATCGTTTTGCTTCCAGTAGTTTTGCCAGTAGTTGGATCAATACTGATAACACCAATTCCAGCATGAAACGAGCCATAAGCCATATAAACATTGCTTCCGTCAACTAAAATGGAAGGATCAATAGCGTTTACGTCTGAAGAGGAAGATGAGGATACAACAACACCTCTATCTGTCCATTTCGTTCCGGCACTTTGAGAAATTGAAGGAGCAGTTACCAAACCTATTGCAGAGGTAGCCGATCCAAAAGTAGAACAGGAATAATACATATTCCAACGGTTATTAAACCATGCAACATCTGGTGCCCAAAATGTTGTAGTAAAACCTGGTACATAACTGGTTATCCAGCTTGGAGTTGAAGTGAATACGGATGTTCCCCAAGTCCAACTTGTCAAATTTGTTGAGTACGTCATAGGAATATTGTCTCCGGTTGTAAATACATAATAATTCACGCCACTTTTTACGATCGTACTTGGATCATGGGAAGGAACATTTCCAGTAACTGTTTTTGCAGTTAAACTGGAAGAACTAGAAACTTGTAATTCAGCATCCGAAAGAGTAGAAATGTCCTCTTTTTGGCAGCTTACTATTATTAAACTTAATAGAACAATGTATGTTTTTATTTTTATCATAATTTAAAATTAAGTGTTGTTTTTTAGATAAACTCATGCCATTCTGCGATTCTATTTTAAGTTATAAAATCACGTGGTATCCTTTTTCTAGGACTACCACATGATTTTAATAACTAAACTAACTCAAAAAATATAATATTAATAACTTGGATTTTGTGTTATTGGAAACTCGTTTGTGTCTATTTCTAATTGAGGAATAGGGAAGTACTCTCTACCAGATGCATAAGAATCAAATTCTGAATCTCTAGATTTCAACCAAGCTAATTTTGCTGGATCTTCTAACCATCCCCAACGGCGTATGTCATCAAAACGATGCCCTTCGAGTGCAAATTCCAAGAATCTTTCATGTCCAATTTGTTCTCTCATTGCAGCTTGGCTAAGACCTGGTTTTGCAGTGCTTAAGTTTGGTAAATTAGCACGGTCTCTAACCATTTGAATGTAAGTATATGCACCTTGAGTATCTCCAGTTTCGTTCAAACATTCTGCATACATCAACAAGATGTCAGCATAACGTAACAAACGCTCATTAATTCCAGAACGCCAGTCTTTTTCATTTGCATAAGCTCCACCGCCATTTTCATATTTTTTGCAATAAATATCATTTAAATCTGCTTGGGAGTCTTTATAAGCTTCTTCAAATGTAGTTTGATAAATAGGTGTGGCGCCTCCAGGTTTTCTATAAAAAATAGTAGCGTCTAAACGTGGATCAATAGCACCAGTTTTGGTTTTTTCCTCTTGGAATTCATTAAATAATGTAAACGTTGGTTGTACATCTTTGAATCCAAAAGCTGCAGCCCCATAAGTAATGGCTCTCGCTGAAGTTTTTCCCCAATCTGAAGCAGGAATACCACCCCAGCTCAATCCAACACCACCTACTTCTCTACTAAATTGCACTTCAAAAAGCGATTCAGAGTTGTTTTCGTTGGTATCAGTAAAGTTATCTGCATAGTTAGCAACCAATGAGTAAACTCCTAAGTCAATGACTTTTTTAAAGGTGGTTTTCGCATTATTGAAATCCTTTGTAAATAAGTAAGCCTTTCCTAGGAAACCTAGTGCCGCACCTTTGGTAGCACGACCTATTCCTTTTCCTGAATCGGCAGTATCTATACCTGAAATACCTTGGTAAGTTGTAGGCAACATTTCGGCTGCTTGCGTAAAATCGGAAATAACCTGTGCCCAACCTTCTTCTTGACTTTTTTGTGGATGATATACTGATAAATCTAAAGGAACTGGCACATTTTTAAACATGTTTACTGCATGAAATAGATACAAACCTCTTAAGAAGTAAGCTTGTCCTAAAATTCTATTTTTGAGTGCTGCATCAGTAAATTGAATACCTTGGACATTAATCAAAACTTGATTAACACGATTAATCCCTTGGTAGTATTCTCTAAAGGCCCATCCGTAAATTGCAGGATCTGAAACGTTTGAATTAAAATATCCTACATTTTTCATAGAACCCCATGGGCTATTACTGCGTGTACCATCGTCCTTAAGGTCTAATAAAAGAGGAGAACTTCTCATATAAGTACCTTCGTTTAATAAGCTGCTATAAGCTGCGTTCAAGCCTTTGAGTGCATCTTCATCTGTTTTCCAAAAGGATTCTGATGAAGCTTCGTTTGGATTAACTTGTATTAAATCGTCATCTGATACACAACTCACAGTTGTAAAGGCGATATAAAGAAATAAAGTTAAATATTTTATATTTTTATTTTTCATAGTACTAGTATGTTAAATTTTATTTTACGTATTAAAAATTAGCCTGAACCCCTAAAGAAATAGTTCTTGGATTAGGAAAAGATCCACCATCGTAACCTCTTGATATTAACCCGTCATTACTGTTAAAGTCTGGGTCATAACCTCTGTAGTTTGTTATTGTCCACAAGTTTTGTCCGTTTGTATATACTCTAACTTTATTTATGAAGCTTTTCTCATTCATTGGTATTTCAAATCCAATTTCTAAATTTTGCAATTTTACATAGTCACCATTTTCGACAAATCGGTTAGAATCTCTTCTATTACCATTAGGGTCACCAATAATTGGTCTTGGAACATCAGTGTTTGTATTGGTTGGTGTCCAGTAATTTAGTTCATCTGTACTATGGTTTCCATAATCTCCAGCCATCAAATTTCGGTACATACCGTCGAATACTTTATTACCCCCAGAACCTTGAAATAAAAATGACATATCCCAGTTTTTGTAATTGCAGCTGAAGTTTAAGCCAAAGTTGTATTTAGGTATAGTTACTCCTTGATATGTCCTGTCTTTATCATTGATAATACCATCTCCTTTATCAAATTTACCGTCACCATCAGTATCTACAGTTAATTGATCCTTGAATTTAATGTCTCCAACTCCTGCATTGGTTTGTGTTGGTGATGCTGCAATTTCTGCTGTATTTTGAAAAATACCGTCAGTTTCATAAGCATAAATTTCACCCACAGAACGTCCTACTTCTGTTTTTGATGCTGCTCCGTAGATAGGTGAGTTTGTTTTGCCTAAACTAAGTACCTCGTTTTTCAATGTGCTGAAATTTGCTGAAATGTCATATTTAAAGGCGTGATCATTGTTTCTGTATGAAGCAGAAAATTCTAAACCTTTATTTTGTATCGAGGCTGCATTTGTTTCTATGTCTGGATTTGCAAATCCGCCATCCGCATATGAAATAGATCCAGTTGAATATGGTATTGGAAAATTAAGAAGTAAATCTGATGATTTTTTAATATAATATTCAGCTGTAAATTGTAATTTATTGTCAAAGAAACCTAAATCTACAGCAACATTTGTAGTAGCTGTCTTTTCCCAATGAATATCTGGGTCAGTTGTTCTTACTGAAGTTGTTCCGTTTGCTATGGCATTATTAAAATTGTAGGCAGCAAAACTATTAAGAGTTGATGCGTAAGCATAAAGACCAATTGTGTTATTCCCTAGTTCTCCATAACCTCCTCTTAGTTTTATTGTGTTAAACCATTCTGGTAAGTGTAGGAATTCTTCATTGCTCAATTTCCATGCTCCTGAAACACCATAAAAGTTTGCGGTATTGTTTTCAGGTGCAAATTTTGATGATTTATCTTGGCGGAAGTTTCCTGTAATAAAATACAAATCATTATAGCTATAGTTTAATCTGCTGATGTATGATTTTGCTGTTTCTGTACTTTTGTATTCTCCTGCTGAAATACCTGACGTCGGAGCATATTGTATTTCTGCGATTGTACCTGTTGGGTATCCAACACCTCTAGACCAATGATTATAGAAATCATTTTGTTGCTGGCTGTATCCTAACAATGCATCTATTTTGTGGTTTCCGAAAGAAATATCATAAGTAAGTATATTGTCTAAAATTGTTTTTGTTAGATTTGAGTTAGATACATCTAAAGCAGCCTCAGCAGCTTCAGTTACGTAATACCATCCTAGATCACTTTGTGGATTGTATTTTCTGTTTTGAGCATCTAGTCTGTCATAACTACCACTAATTTTGTATTTTAAACCTTTTACCAACTCAAGTTGAAGCCAAAGATTTCCAAGAGCACGATTTCTTAAAGTTGTGTTTTCTATTAAATTATTGAAACCAATAACGTTCATGGATATGGCTCTTTGAGTAGTGTAATCTGTTCCGCCGTATCCTCCTAATCTATTACTGTCATAAACTGGCATAGTTGGTATTGCTCCAAGTAAATCACTGATAGGAGACTGTCCTGGATTGTACTCGTTAAAATTTGCTTTGTTCGATTGAGTGTAAGCTATTTTGGCTCCATAACTTAATTTGTCTTTTTTACCAGTTAAATTCAAATCTGTTGAAGTTCGTTTGTAATCTTGAGGAGATTGCATATAACCTTTGTTTTTGAAATAGTCAATATTCATACTGTAGTTCATTGCTTCTGAACCACCGTTAAAATTTAGAGCATGGTTTAGAACAGTACCTGTTTTAAAAGCAGCATCTTGCCAGTCAGTATCAACATTTTTGATGTATGCTGGATTAGTTGGGTCATTTCCAGGAGCGATAGTCAACCCCAAATTTCTCTCAGCTTCGCTGGTAATTTGTTGATATTGCTGTGCATTGGTTAATGACCAATTTTTAGCTACATTTTGCACACCAAATAGTGTTTTATAGCTAATGCCCATTCTATTATTCTTACCTTTTTTAGTGGTAATAATAACAACTCCGTTAGCCCCACGCACTCCATATATGGCAGCTGCAGAAGCATCTTTAAGTATTTGCATAGATTCAATATCTCCAGGAGCAAAATCATAAGGGTCATCGACCATAATTCCATCTATAATAAAAAGTGGATTATTGTTTTTAAATGAAGAGATTCCTCTAATTTTAATATTTACAAATCCTCCAGGTTCTCCCGAAGATTGTACAGTAACTCCAGCAGCTTGACCTTGAAGCATTTTTGCCATATCATAAGATACTGTCTTTTTTGCGCTTTCGACATTTACTACACTAACAGATCCTGTAAGGTTAGATTTCTTTTGCGTCCCATACCCAACAACAACTATTTCGTCAAGTTTATTAATGTCTTCTTTTAAAGCTAAATTAATTTGTGTGCGGTTTGAAATGGTTACGTCTTGATTTTTAAATCCAACAAATGAGAGAATAAGTACATCTGTAGGTTTTGCATTGATTGAATATTGCCCGTCAAATCCAGTAGAAGTAGAAGTTGAAGTTCCTTGTACTAATACATTCACTCCAGATAGAGGCATTCCGTCTTTTTCGGAGGTAATCTTTCCTGAAACGACATTAGCTTGTTGTGCCGATACATTATATGTGGCGAAGAGCATAACTAATAGTGCTAATAGCCATTCTTTTTTAGGCAATAAAAAATTGCAATAAAAAAATAATCTGTGGTTTGTTGTCATATTGATTGCATTTTGGTTAATTATAAGTGTAGTTTTTACATTTGTAAATTTAAATAAAAAAAAAGCATAAAAACAAATTAATCTGATAAAAAAAGTCGCGAAAAAAAATGGATATCCTAAAATATATTGATAAACGTAAGTATTTGTGTATTTTATAATTACGAAAAACGTTTTCGTAAATTACAAATGTCTGATTATTAGATATTTGTATGTTTGTTTTATTTCTAAATCAGTTTTTATTTTTTTTTAATATTTTTTAGGAAGGATCCTTTTTTTKGAATAAAAAGAAAGATTTAGAATACAAAATAAACGAGTTAAAGTCGGCTAATTTTGTTTTTTGGACCTTTTTTTGATTCATTATTGGTTTCTAAAATGCTAAAAAAAGACTTGTAAATGTAATTTTAACACTTAATTATAATGCTTGTATTAAAAATTAAGTCAAAATATGGACTCTTAATCCTTGTTTTTAGATTTTAACAAGGATTAAGGAAAACTGTAGAGATTGTTGAAATAAATGCATGATTTAGTGAATCAGATACTTAAAGGTGTTTTTTGTGTTTTATTTTTATTAGTGTAAAAACCACATTAAATAAATTTGGTAGTTTTAAGGAAGTTCTTATATTTACGACAAAATATATAGAAAATGCTAAATAGTTATAGTACAGCAGACAAAGTTCTTCTAGCGGTAGATTGTATCATTTTCGGCTTTGATGAAGATGGGTTGAAAATTCTTTTGATTAAAAGGGATTTTGAACCAGAAAAAGGAAAATGGTCCTTAATGGGTGGATTTCTTAAAAAAGAGGAAGTATTGGATACGGCAGCCATAAGAGTTTTGAATACTTATACCGGTTTGCAGGATATCTATATGGAGCAACTTTATACCTACAGTGAAATTGATCGTGACCCGGTTGAAAGAACCGTATCGGTGGCTTATTATGCGCTGATTAATATTGAAAATCATAATGCAGAATTGATTCAGAATTACCATGCAAAATGGTTTAGTGTTTCTGAAGTGCCAAAATTGATTTTTGACCACGACAATATGTTGTCACATGCCATAAGAAGATTGCGCTACAGAACCTCCATGAGACCAGTGGGATTTGAGCTTTTGCCCGAAAAATTCAAAATGAGTCAGTTGCTTAAATTGTATGAATCCATTTTGGACAAACAAATCGACAAAAGGAATTTTATCAGCAAAATCAATTCGTTGGATATTTTGATAAAATTAGATGAGAAAGATATGACTTCTTCTAGAAAGGGTTCTTACCTCTATACTTTTGACAAAGAAAAATATGACGCTAAACTCTTGAATCATTTTGCTTTAAATTTTTAAAAGATAAGCAGATTTGATTTTAGTTCAACAAAAAAAGGAAGCTTCTATTGCAGAAGCTTCCTTTTTTTGTTGAACTAAAATGAATTTTGGATGTTTAAGTTTTAGCTATTCCCTTTTTGGTAATCAGCCAAAAATGTTGCCAATCCACTATCGGTAAGTGGGTGTTTTAGCAAACCTTCGATAGCGCTTAATGGACCCGTAATAACATCGGCACCAATTTTTGCACAATTTATAATATGCATGACGTGACGAACAGAAGCTGCCAAGATTTGAGTTTCATAACCGTAATTATCATACACCAATTTGATGTCTTCAATTAAAGATAATCCATCCGTAGAGATGTCGTCCAGTCTTCCGATGAAAGGAGATACGTAAGTCGCACCTGCTTTGGCGGCAAGCAATGCCTGACCTACCGAGAACACTAAGGTACAGTTGGTTCTGATTCCTTTATTCGAAAAATATTTAATAGCTTTAATTCCGTCTTTAATCATCGGGATTTTTACCACGATCTGCGGATGTAATGCTGCCAATTTTTCTCCTTCGGCAATCATTCCTGCAAAATCAGTTGAAATAACTTCGGCACTTACATCGCCATCCACCAATTCACATATTTTAACATAATGCGCAATAATATTATCGGCTCCAGTGATTCCTTCTTTTGCCATTAACGAAGGATTTGTTGTTACTCCGTCCAATATTCCTAAATCATTGGCTTCTTTGATGTCTTTTAAATTTGCAGTATCGATAAAAAATTTCATGTGTATGTTTTTTTTGAGAATCTAAGTTTCTAAGTCGCTAAGATTCTGAGTTTTTTTTAATTTTTTTTTGAGATGCTGTGTTGCTAAGATTCTTAGTTGCTCAGCACCTTCGAGCTTTCCTCAATATATTTTAGTATTTCTGCACAAACGCTGTGACTGGTAAATCCAAATTTTTCGTCCAAAACGCTCGCTGGTGCCGAATAACCAAAATGATCTAATCCCACTATTTTTCCGATATCACCTATCAATCCTTCAAGGTTAACAGGAAGTCCGGCCGTAAGTCCAAAAACGAGTTTCCCTTTTGGAATAATACTTTCTCGATATGATTTGGATTGCGATTTAAACAAGCCTTCGGAAATAATGGAAGCTATGTTTATTTTTAAATTATGTTCTTTTTCTAAAATCACTGCTGCATCAATAAGTGTTGAAACCTCCGATCCATTTGCGATTAAAGTGATGTCTGGGTTTTGTGTTTTTTTTACCAAATATCCACCTTTTTTGGCTTCTGTAGCTTCTTCATATCTTGTAGTATATGCAGCTGGAATATCCTTTATACCTTGTCTTGAAAGAATTAAAGCAGTTGGTGTTTTTGTGTTTTTCAAAGCCATATCCCAAGCCACGGAAGTTTCGATGGCATCGGCGGGGCGCAATGCCAATAAACTTTGGTGTCCTGAATGGTTTTTGACTTTTTCCAACAAACGCATTTGAGCTTCTTGCTCAATAGGTTGGTGGGTTGGGCCGTCTTCTCCAACTCGGAAAGAGTCATGAGTAAGCACATATTTTACCGGAAGTTCTTGGATTGCGGCCAATCGTATGGCAGGTTTCATATAATCCGAGAATACAAAAAACGTTGCCACTACTGGAATTACACCACCATGTAGAGCAATACCGTTGGCGATGGAAGTCATGGTTAATTCAGCAACACCAGCCTGTAAAAAGGCACCTTCAAAATTATTTTTTTGCAATACCGATGATTTTTTCAAGAAGCCATCAGTTTTGTCACTATTGGATAAATCAGCTGAAGAAACGATGATGTTTTCTACGTTTTCGGCCAGATAAGCCAATACTGCTGATGAAGCATCTCTAGTCGCAGCATTTGGTTTTTGAGCCACGCTGCTTAAATCCAATTCCGGTAATTCGCCAGATAAAAACAGTTGCATCTTTTGTGCCAAGGCTGGGTTTTGTTTTTCCCATTGCGCTATTTGCTGTTTTTTTGAAGCCGCCTTTGCCGTTTTTTGATTTAATATTTTGGTATATTGCGTAGCTACTTCTTCAAAAATGGCAAAAGGATCTTCTGGATTTGCTTTGAGGTTTAAAAGCGTTTTGATATAATCTGCTTTAGTGTCTCCAATAGGTTTTCCGTGTAATTCGCATTCACCTTCATACATAGAACCATCGGCAGTAACACAGCCTTTACCCATTATCGTTTTACCGATGATTAAGGTTGGCCTGTCAGTTTCTTTATTGGCAGTGTCCAATGCTTTTCGGATTTCCGAATGGTCATGGCCGTTGATGGTAATTACGTTCCAACCCCAAGCTTTGTATTTCATGGCGGTATCTTCAGAAGTCACTTCATCGGTCATTGAAGAAAGCTGTACATCATTCGAATCATAGAACATAATAAAATTATTCAATCCTAAATGTCCAGCGATTCTTCCTGCTCCCTGCGAAATCTCTTCTTGAACACCTCCATCGGTGATAAAACCATATATTTTGTGGTCAAAAAGTCCCTTAAATCTTGCTCCAAGAAACTTTGCCGCGATGGCTGCTCCAACACCCATTGCGTGACCTTGTCCCAATGGCCCCGAAGTGTTTTCGATTCCTCTCAGAACATCAACTTCTGGATGTCCAGGCGTTACAGAGCCCCATTGTCTAAATTGCTGTACATCTTCTTTTTTATAGTTCCCTAATAAATAGTATTGTGCATACATCAAAGCCGATAAGTGCCCCGCATCCATAAAAAAGCGATCTCTAAAAGACCAATCCATTTGGGTTGGGTCAAAATCTAAATACTCAGTGTATAAAATATGCATAAAGTCCGCACCTCCCATGGCACCTCCCGGGTGTCCTGAATTTGCTTTTTCTACCATAGAAATAGCCAGTGCTCTTATGTTGTCAGCGGCTAGTTGGTCCATTTTGTGGTTCATAATTTTTTAATTTGGTTGTAATAGTATTATTGATGTTTTTACTTTTTTTGATTTTTATAAATCATTTTTAATTGGAGTGTTTTCTTTTTTCTAATTCTAACTTAGAAACGTTTTTTGATTTAAAGTTAGGTAGCTTTTAATCAGTTTGCAATTTTAAATCGAATAATCGAGGTTTACTATTTTGTTCTGATGTCGATTTGTCTCATCAATAACTGACTATTTTTGAGAGGGTAAGAAAGAATAAAATAATAAGTGTAAAAAATACATTTGCAAATATAGCTAAATTTGTTTTATAATAGCAAAAAAGAAAATATCATTTTTTAACCCCTGGCTTTAAATTATTTTTTCAGTGGAAAAATAGTTGCTTTTCTTCACAATTGATGGGATAGATCACTTATTTACCATAAATGAATAATTACATTCAGTTTAAAAAAATATGAAATTACGAGTTTGCCCCCCTTTTTTTTCGAATTTACCCCTTCTGGGACTTTCGAATTAAGCTTTACTTTGCGTGTATAAAATACAATAATACAGTGGTTTGTTGTTATTGATTTTGTAAATGTCTTTGGTTAGTTAGGCAGTTTTAGAATTACATGAATCTGTAAAGTGGCATTTGCAGAGAAATGTAAAAATTTGTTTTTACACATTTATGCCCAAAGTATATCCTTTGGGTATAAATAGAACAAATTTTAAATTGTAGAAAATGTTTTGTGCTACTGTTTTGAGTTTTACATATTCTCAATATTGGCTAGCAAAAATAAAATTGGTTTATGCTTTATGTGTTTTTTTGTTTCGACAAACTGAAAAAACAAAGCGCATTTAAAAAGATTTAATTTAATAATGATTTGAGTTTAAGTTTTGGTTCAAAATAAGAAGGCTATAACTAGCCTTCTTATTTTAAAATTGTAAAAAGTTTTTGGGTAGTTTTTTACAATGAATTTCTAATAATCAAAGCACTTTTGTTTTCGATTTGTTCTTTTTTTCCGGTAAGAACCATTTGGGCCAAGAGTTTCCCCATGGCTGTAAAATCAGTGGAAATAGTTGTAATTCCATTAGAAACCACTTTTTTTAATGGGGTCTCATTATAGGAAATGATTCCAAAATCAGTTCCTAATTTTAAGTTTTGTTGTCGGGCTTTCTCAATTACCCGAACCAAATCTCTGTCATTCGGAATGATGTAAACACCACCAATGGTGATTTCATTGTCCGAGAATTCGTTGATGATTTCATAATCAATTGCGTATTCTGAACAAAAGTTTTCGAACCCAATTTTCATTCCTAGAGGTTCTCTAAAACCTGGGAAAATCATAATGAATTGTTTATACTTGTTTAATCTTGATTTTCCTTTATACAAGCCTTCAAAAATGTCTTTTTTGTGGTTTTGGTAAATGGCAGGAAATGATTTTAGTTCGTCATTGGTTTGATCTAGTATGATTACGTCATTTACTGGTAGGGTTTTTATCGATGCAGCTACATCGATTAAGTTTGTTGGCATAATGATGTATTTAGTATAATTTCCATTACTGTCATTTATCAATTTCTGAAAAACTTGAACATTGAAATGGTGGAAGAAAATATCGACCTGTACATTTTTTCCAATGTGTTTTAGAAATGAATTATAAATGTCTTCTTTAAAAATATTAAGCTCATCAAAGAGCAAAAATATCTTCTGTTTTATTGTGATTTCAACGCTTTTGACATAATATCCTTTGCCAGGGATGGCAAAAATAATTCCTCTTTTTTTGAGATCATCATACCCTAACAAGACTGTGTCGCGTGATAATGAAAAGGCTAAACAGACTTTATTTACTGATGGAAGTCGGTCTCCTTTTGTAAGTTTTTCTTCCTCAATTGCTTTTTCAATCGATTGAATTATCTGTTTGTATTTTGGAATGCCAAGGTTGTTTTGGATAGAAATAATTTTCATAGCTGTGGTTGGTTTTTATGCAAATATATAAAAAACTGGTAGGTACTGGTATTGAAGTGTGAATTTAACACATAATTTTGAATTTCATATTTCATAAAAAAACAATTCAAAAAAAGAATATATCTTATTTTAATTAGGATTATATAATAAAAAAACTGCTTAATAAGTAATAAATTATTTTTTTCATTTTTTATAATTACACTTTGTAAAGTAATTTAAATATAAGAATGTCAAATATTTAATTTAAGAGTTGCCAAAACTGTAATTTTCAAATTGATACATTTTGGGATAGTTTTAATTTATACTCTGTTAAATTGTATATGTTATATTTTAAAGAGTATAATGAAAGTTCTAATTAAAGGTTTTAGCTTCTTAGTATACAATAGTTTCTTTTATAAAATATAGAAAAGTATCATTCAGATTTCAAATAACAGGAACTCAAAATTACCCAAAATTAATATTTAGAATACCCAATGCATGAATCAATAACTAACCCAAAATCAATTTAATTAAACAAAAAGTATGAAAACAATTTACAAAAAGTTGTTATTTTTATTTCTCCTGCTGCCATTTTGCGCTTTTTCGCAGAATGTAGTGAAAGGGACAGTTCTGGACAGTGGTTCTGGACAGCCTATATCTGGAGTAAATGTAAATGTACAAGGCGTCTCAAATGGCGTTTCAACCGATTTTGACGGAAAATTTCAAATCCCAAATGTAAAAGTAGGCGATAAAATCGTTTTCTCATTTGTTGGATACAAAAAGGAAATTGTAACGTTCAATAACCAAAAATCACTTAACGTAAGCCTTATAGGAGAAGCCAATCAACTAGTTGAAGTAAAAATCAATGTAGGTTATGGTTCTGTGAAAAAGAAAGACGCTACAGGTTCTGTTGTAGCTTTAGGAAGTAAGGAATTCAACAAAGGTGCCAATGTCACTACCGAAGATTTGTTCAAGGGTAGAGTTGCTGGTTTAACTGTGAATTCTACTGGTGCTCCAGGTTCTAAATCCGAAATGAGAATTAGAGGTGGAAGTTCCCTTTTTGCGAGTAATGATCCACTTATTGTAATCGACGGGTTGCCATTGGATAACAATACAAACATTGGTTCGTCTTCTTTCCTAGCATCATTGAATCCAAGTACTGTGGAATCGATTGCTGTATTGAAAGACGCTTCTGCAACGGCCATTTATGGTTCGCGCGCATCCAATGGTGTAATCATTATTACAACAAAAAAAGGTAGTAAAACACTAGCGATTGATTATAATGTGCTTTATGGTGCGGGTAAATTGACTAAAACTGTTGACGTTTTTAGCGCCGATGAATTCCGTGCAGTTATTGCAGACAAAAGGCCAGGCGATGTTAGTAAAATGGGTAATGCTAATACAGACTGGCAAAAAGAAATTTATAGAAGCACAGGATATGTAGATCAAAATTTATCGGTTAGAGGTAATCTTTTTGATATTATTCCAACAAGTTTGACTTTGGGAAATACTGATCAGCAAGGATTGAGGCTAACAAATACTTTCAAAAGAAATACTGTTGGATTGGTAATGAATCCTACTTTTTTAGAGAATCATTTGAAATTGAAATTGGCGGCTAATTATGCTAATGAAAAAAACAGGTTCACTGATGGAGTGGAAGGTGCGGCTATAGGTTTTGACCCAACACAACCTGTTCGGGTAGATGGGGCACCTTATGGTGGGTTCTTTGAATACACTACAGGAATCAATAGTGAAGGGAAATACACGTTGGATCCCAATTCGGCTAGAAATCCGGTTTCACAATTGTTGATGACGAATGATAGAGGAACCAGTAATAGAATTTTTGGAAACTTTGAAGCAGATTATAAGTTTCATTTCCTGCCGGAATTAAGAGCGGTAGTCAATGTTGGGTTTGACGAATCGAATGGGGAGAGAAGAAGATTAGTTGGAGCTGATGCAGGTTCTGCGCCTTCAAACAATAATGTTCCTTATGGTACAGATGAGTTTACCAAAGCTACCAAGAGAAATAAATTATTGGATACCTATTTGGCCTACAATAAAATCGTGAGTGATTTTAATTTTGATGTTACTGCTGGGTATTCGTACCAAAAGTTTGAAAGTAACAAATTCGAAACAGGTAATATTTTGAATCCAGATTTGCCTTCTACTTATCCAGAAACTACACTTGATACAGATGTTGTTTTACTAGGTTTTTTTGGTAGAGCAAATATCAATATGAAAGACAAATATTTATTGACTTTGTCTTACAGAAGAGATGGTTCTTCAAGATTTGAAGAAGACAACCGTTGGGGTAATTTTCCTGCTGCGGCTTTTGCCTGGAAAATGAAAGAGGATTTCTTTAAGGATAGTGAAACTGTTTCTGACTTGAAATTAAGAGTAAGTTATGGTATCACAGGACAACAAGACATACCTGAGCCAAATGGTTATTTGGAGAAATATGAGATAGGTGGAGGAAATTCACAATATTATTTTGGACAAACTGCTGTTCCGGTTGCTTTATCGAGTAAAAGAACCAAAAATTTAAAATGGGAAGAAACGGCTATTTTTAATACAGGTCTTGATTTCGGAATTTTAAACAATCGTCTTTCAGCTTCGGTTGATGTATATGCTAAAGAATCAAAAGATTTATTGGTGAATGCAGCTATTTCGGACGGAAGTAACTTCTCAAATCGTGTGTATCAAAACGTAGGTTCTTTTACAACAAAAGGAATAGAGTTGAGTCTTAATGCTATTTTGTTTCAAAAGGAAAATTTCAATTGGAATGTGAATTTTACTGTTTCGAAATTCGAAAGAAGAATTAAGGATTTGGTTAATAATACCGATATTTTATTGGGAGACAACATTGCGGGTACAGGAACTCCTGGTCAAATTTTTAGCGAAGGCTATGCTCCTTACTCATTTTATGTTTACAAACAATTGTACGATACAGCTGGAAAACCAATCGATGGTGCTTTTGCCGATATCAATGGAGACAATATTAAAAATAATTCGGATAAATACATTTACCATAATCCGGATCCAGATGCAACTTTTGGATTTGCTTCAACTATGAATTATAATCACATCGATTTCTCTTTTAATTTGAGAGCTAGTATTGGTAACCGAATTTTCAATGCAGTTGACGCTTCCAGAGCACAGTATGATTCTATGGAAAATGGTGGAGTTTTAAGTAATATTCCATCTTCAATATTAGAAACTGGTTTTCAAACGACTTCAAATGTAGTGTTGTCTGATATCTATATCGAAGATGCTTCTTTCTTAAAAATGGATAACATCACATTGGGCTATACTTTCACCAATTGGTTAAATAATAAAGCTACGTTAAGAATGTCAACAGGAATTCAGAATGCGTTTGTAATTACAAAATACAGCGGATTGGATCCTGAAATTACAAACAACGGTGTGGATAAAACTATTTACCCAAGACAACGCTCTATTTTGTTTGGTCTTAACATCAAATTTTAAAAAGAAAATCATGAAAAAATTTATATTTATTTACATTTTAGTACTCACTACTGTACTTCAATCGTGTACCGATGACTTAAATGTAGTCTCCAAAGACGACGATGTTTTATCTTCGGATGCCTTATATGCTTCACCAGGTGGGTATGAAAAAGCTTTAGCAGGGGTGTATGGCAATCTTACCTTGACTGGGGTTATTGGTCCAAACAATTCTTCACTGGAAGGAGTTGATGCCGGAACAAGCCAATTTACCAGATGTTTATTGTATTTACAGGATTTAACAACAGACGAATTGGTTTGGAGTTATGAAGCGGATGAAGGAACTGCCGAGTTGCAAAGAAATATCTGGACGGCTTCCAATCCTATCATTTTGGGAATGTATAGTAGAACAATGGCTTCAGTGGCTTATTCCAATGAGTTTTTACGTCAAAGTACTCCCGAAAAATTAGCAGAAAGAGGTGTTACAGATGCCACAAGACTAGCAGATATTGCCCTTTACAGAAAAGAAGTTAGAGTATTGCGCGCTTATGCGTATTATAATATGATGGATTTATTTGGTAAAGCAGCAATGTATACTGAAAACGATCCTATCAATTATGCGGGTCCAGAATTCAATAGAAAACAATTGTTTGATTTTGTTGAGACAGAATTGTTAGCTGTTCTTCCAGACTTGAAACCAGCTCGTACCAATCTTTACGGTAGAGTGGATCAAGGGATGGCAAGAATGATATTGGCAAAAATTTATTTGAATGCACAGGTGTACATTCAAGCCAATCGATATAATGATTGTGTGACCCAATGTAAAGAGATTATCGCAAGTGGATATTCTTTGAAACCAAATTATTTGGATAATTTTAAAGCTGATAACAATACTTCTGAAGAGATTATTTTCGGAATCCAATCCGATGGGGTTGTTTCTCAAAACTGGGGTGCGACTACAGTATTGACTAATGGTCAAATTGGAGTTTGGGAAAATAATGGTGCCGACTTTGGTATTGGAGGATGGAGTGGAGCACTTCGAATCAGAAAACAATTTGCTCAAAAATTTGATGGTGCTAAATTCAACCAAGATACTCGTAAGACTATTGGTACTGGTATTCAAGGAGACCCATCAAAACAAAGAACTATTGATATTGCTGATATTGGAGTGAAAACGCAAGGGTATATTTTGTCTAAATATTCGAACAAAACTTCAACAGGAGTAAATGGAAGCAGCTCTACTTATGCCGATACCGATTTTCCTTTATTCAGATTGGCCGATGTATATTTAATGTATGCTGAAGCAACTTTGAGAGGTGGTGACGGAGATGAAGCACAAGCATTGACTTATGTTAATGAATTGAGAGAAAGAGCTAATAACGGTTCAACAGTTGGAAACATTACTGCTTTGGACCTTGATTTCATCATAGACGAAAGAGCCCGTGAGTTACACTGGGAAGCACACCGTAGACAAGACTTAATCCGTTTTGGTAAATATACCGGCGGTTCATACAACTGGGCTTGGAAAGGAAATGCTTCTACAGGAGTTTCAATTCCATCACATATGAGCCTTTTTCCAATTCCTGTCGGATCTCTGGGGGCAAATCATAATTTAACTCAAAATGCAGGTTACTAAACAATCCACTAACATTATAAAACATAAAAACATGAAAAATATATTCAAATATTTTATAGCATTGGCCGTTATTCTAGGTATGTGGTCGTGCGAAAACGAGGAAAATTTCTTGATATTGGAGCCTCAGGCAGCAGATTTCGCAATTATAACACCAGATACAGGTTCATCAGTTGTGCTGAATGAAGATACACCAGATAATACGGCTCTTACATTAACTTGGGAAGCTGTGGATTATGGGACTCCAACAATTGTAAGTTATACAGTTCAATTAGCTGCAAGTAATACTGAATTTGCTGCTCCTGTTGATGTTTCGACTTCAACTACTACACACAGTACAATGAGTGTTTCAGAGTTGAATGCAAAAGCACTAGACCTAGGATTACTTCCTGATGCTGAAGGAACTATCGATATTCGTATTAAGTCAACTGTAGGTACTACAGGTTCTGAGCCAAAATATTCTACTCCAATAACAATTATTGTAACACCTTATGCAGGAGTTTTTCCTTCAAAAGAGTTGTATTTGATTGGTCCTGGAACTTCTGCGTTATGGAATGCAGATAATGCAGTTGTGCCAATTTTTAGAGATCCAGCAGCTCCAGAGAAACAATATTATACAGGTTACTTTACAGCTGGTGGATTTAAATTACTAGAACAAACTGGTTTCTGGGCTCCAATGTATGGTGCAAATGGAGACAAAGTACAATATAGAGCTACAGAAGGTGATGCGGATCCAGGTCTTTTCCCAACTAATGCTGATGGTTATTATACTTTTACAATTGATATTAAAGCATTAACTTATACTATTGCTCCTTATACAGGTGCTAAGACTGACTATTCTGCAATTTCTGTAACAGGTTCTGTATTGACAGGAGATGATAATAACTGGTCTGTAGATGTTCCTATGGTTAGATCAACATTCGATTCTCATATTTGGAAAGTAACACAAACCTTAGTGCAAGGAAAAATGAAATTTAAAGCTAATAATAGCTGGGATGTAAGTTGGGGAGATAGTTCTGGAGCTAATATTTGGGTTGAAACTGGTGGAAAATACGACATCTGGTTTAATGATATTGATGGTAGATATATGCTAATTCCAACACTATAAAAACATATTCGATTATAAGATTTGTTTGAAAAAATAAAGATTTTTAGTTAGTGATTAAGCCTCGAATGGTAAACATTCGAGGCTTTTTTTATGGTAGTAAAATCAGTGGAAATCCCTTTTTTAATAGGGTTCAATCGTAGGAAATGATTCCAAAAGCAAGCCCTATTTTTAAGTTTTGTTGTTGGGATTTCTTAATTACCCGATCCAAATTTCTGTCATTCGGATGATATAAACGCCCTCCAATGGTTAGTTCATTGTCTGAGAATTCGTTGATGATTTCATAGTCTATAAAAATTTTCAAACCCAATCCTATTCCTATTGGTTTCCTAAAACCAAGGAAAATCGTAATAAACTTTTTATACTTGTTTAGTCTTGCTTTTCCTTTTATGCAACTCTTTAAAGATGTTTTTTGTGATTTTGATAAATTTTGGACGAGTGATTTTAGTTTATAATCGGTTTGATTGATGGTGATTGCGTCATTTACTGGTAGGGTTTTTTATAACCGCAACTACATCGTTAGAGTTTGTTAATAAAGTTTTGAGGTTGGTATGATTTTTATTAATGTAATTTACACACTTATAAAAAATGAAATTATTGAAAAGGTAGAAAAAAATATCTGCTTAGACATTTTTTTTAATGGTTTTTAAAAATGAATTATAGATTTCTTCTTTGAGAATTTTAAGCTAGTCAAACAGCAGGAATGTTTTCTATTTTATAATGATTTCAACGTTTTTCAAATAATATTCTTTGCCAAAGATGGCAAAAATAATGTCCTTTTTTTGAAAAGATCGTGCCTTAATGAAGCCCTATCACGGAATACTGAAATAGCCAAAAAGACTTTATTCGTCGATGAAAGTTGGTTTTATTTTGTGGGATTTTATTTCTTAATTTATTTTTAGGTCAATTTGACCATATGTTTATGCTTTGGATTATTAAGGCTCTTTTTGGTAGAAATTATTTTCATAGCAAAAGTTCTTTTTTAGCCAAATTTATAAAAAACTGGTGGGTACTGGTATGTAAAATTGTTTTTGTAACTGTAAGTTTGCGGTAATGTCAATTAATTTAAGATAAAAAAATCAATATCGTAATTTTAATTAATTATTAATGTTAAATACACAGTCTTTATTCTTTATAAATGACTATTTCTATAAATGATTTTATATAACCAAACTCAATTTAATAACCAAACTATTTTTAAAACTATGAATTTATGAAAAAGAAAAAGAATGTTAATCGAATGAAAAATTTAAGATCTTTCATTACATCTAAACTCGCTTTGTCCTTTTTTGTTTTGGCTTCGTGCATTAGTATGCAGGCTCAGAATACTATTACAGGAACACTTCGAGACAGTAAAACGGATCAAAAAATTGTGGGCGCTACTGTTTCTGTCAAAGGAACTACAAATGGAACAATTACAGATTTTGATGGAACTTATAAAATAAATGTAACGAATCCAAAGGATATATTAGTTTTCACATACATTGGATATAGTACCATTGAAGAAACAATAAACGGTAGAGATGTTATTGATGTTTCACTAAAAGAAGAAAGTAATGCTTTAAATGAAGTAGTAGTCATAGGATATGGTAGCGTAAAAAAAACTAGTGCTACTGGTGCTATAGCTAGTTTAAAAGCCAAGCAACTGGATGCTCAAAGTAATACCAACTTAGGTAGTGCAATTCAAGGTAAGGTTGCAGGGGTTTCTGTTGAATCTGCCGGAGGTGGTCCTGGTTCTGGAACTAGAATTCAGATTAGAGGAGCAGGGTCATTAAATAATAACACTCCTTTGATTTTGGTAGATGATATTCAAGTTGCATCTATGAATAGCTTGAGTCCAAATGATATTGAATCAATTGAAGTTTTGAAAGATGCAGCTGCAGCAGCAATTTATGGTTCCAGAGCTGCAAATGGTGTAGTTATTATTACAACTAAGAATGGAAAAAAAGGGGATATAAAAGTTACTTTAGATGTATTTGGTGGTGTTGCTAGTGTGACAAAACAATTGGATTTATTGAATCAGGAACAATGGGCAATGGTAAGTAATGCGGCATATGCAGCAGCTGGGAAAGCACCTTTGGATATCGCTCTTAACCCAGAAGTAGGTGGTGCTGGGGTTGATTATCAGGACGAAATTTTTAGAACTGCACCAACTCAAAACTACTCTTTAGGTTTTTTAGGTGGATCGGATAATTTAAAATACAGTATGTCTTTAAACTATTATAATCAAGAGGGTGTAATTAAAGAAACTAATTACGACCGTTTCAACATGAGAGTGAAATCAGATTATAAAAAAGGGATATTTAAAGTTGGAGAAACAATTTTGTTAACCAAAGAAAAAAGAAAAGAGTTGCCTGGTATTCCTGGACAAGGAAGAAACGTTCTAGGGGCAGCCATTACTATGATTCCAGGTTTCGCTATTTATGATGAAAATGCTATAGGTGGTTACGGTGGAGCCTCTGGTTCTGTAACTGATATTTTTAATCCAGTAGCGGCATTAAATCTTTTTGATGTAACAAGTGATACGTACCAAGCTTTATTAAATACATATGTTGAAGCTACTTTTCTCAAAGATTTTAAATATAAATTAAATGTTGGGGCAACTGTATCAGAATACAAAAGAGATAATTATACTCCACGTTATGAGGTGGGTGGATTCTTTAAAAATTTAGATAACGATTTGTCTCATACAGATGAGTTCAATCTATATACTCAGGTAGAAAACACATTGAATTATACAAAATCTTTTGGTAAGCACTATGTGAATGCTTTGGCTGGATATACAATTTATAATAATGGTTTTAAATCAGTTGTAAGTTCTGTTAGTGGGATCCCAGATAATATTTATGTACTTGCAGGAGCGGTACAACCAGCTGTAACAGGTTATAATTTAGAGAATAATTTGGTCTCTTATCTAGGACGTGCAATATATTCTTATGATAATAAATATACTTTGTCAGCTACTATTAGACGTGATGGTTCATCTCGATTTAGTCCAGACAATAAATGGGGTAATTTTCCTTCTGTTTCTGCTGCATGGGGTATAGGTAAAGAAACATTTTTTACTAATCTAAAGACCCCAATAACAGATTTGAAATTGCGTGCTAGCTATGGTGTATTAGGAAATCAAGAAATTGGAGATTACCAATATTTAGGATTAATTACCTCTGGGATAAGTTATGGAGTAGGAGAGCCAAATACTTTATGGAGTGGAAATATTCAGACAGATTCTCCAGGTGTTGGTTTAAAATGGGAGTCTACAGAAACTGCCGATTTTGGTTTAGATCTTGATTTATGGAATGGAAAACTACAATATACTTTTGACTATTTCAATAAACAAACTTCAGATTTACTTTTAAGAGTGCCAATTCCATTGTCTGTAGGGTCAAATAACAATCCTTATACAAATGCTGGAAATGTAACCAATAAAGGATATGAAATGAGTTTAACTTACAATGAGAAAATTGGAGACTTTAATTTCAATGTAACGGGTAATATTTCAAGTATCAAAAACAATGTTGACGAACTTAGTACAGGAAGTCAAGTATTAGAAGGGCTTGGTGGTTCATTCCACGGTGCTCCAGTAACATACAGTAAAGTGGGTTACCCAATTTATTCATTTTTTCTAGTTGATACAGATGGATTATTTAGATCTCAAGCTGAAATTGATGCGCACAGTAAAAATGGAACATTGATTCAGCCAAATGCGCAGGTAGGAGACATTAGATATATAGATTATAATGGAGATGGAGAAATTAATGGAGAAGACAGACAATATAAAGGAAGTGCTTTCCCTAAGTTTGAATATGGATTGAGATTCCAAGGTGATTGGAAAGGAATTGATTGTACAATAGCTTTGCAAGGAGTAGAAGGAAATAAAATTTACAATGGAAATAATACAGATCTTCAAACGGTAAGATCTAATATTAACTATTCTGCTGCAACATTAGATTCATATACTTTTAATCCAAATTCAAATTTCCCGAGATTGGATATTGATGACAAAAATAATAACGGAGCAGATTATTCTGATCGTTTTCTTGAAGATGGTTCTTATCTTAGAATTAAAACTGTTCAAGTTGGGTACACATTTCCAAACAGTATAACAAAACAAATTTCTATCGATAAATGTAGAATTTATTTTGCAGGAGATAACCTTTATACTTTTACTAATTATTCTGGTTATAATCCAGATGTGTCTGCAGATGCATTGGGAGGAAGAGGTATTGATTATAAATCATATCCATTGAGCAAAACAATACTTTTTGGTTTGCAACTTAACTTTTAAATCGACAAAAATGAAAAAGACATCAATTATATTATATTTAATGACTGGACTTGTGTTTTTAAGTTCATGTGATGATAATCTTGAATTAGAAAATCCAAATCAAAAAACAACATCTTCTTTTTGGCAAACTTCTGATGATCTTGAATCTGGAGTAGCGACTGTTTACAATACTCTTGTGGACAATAACAATGCTGGGTATTGGGAAATACAGGCAATGCAGCTTAAAGAAAATAGAACGGAAAATTTTGTTGCAAGAAATGACGTTCCAGATCGTTACGCTGTTTCTTATTATAAAAATGATGCCGGTACGGGCGTGCCAAGAGACATATTTAAAGCATTGTATATTGGTATTTTTCGTGCCAATCAAGTGATTACTTATGCCCCGAAAATTCAAGGCATAAACGAAATAAAAAGAGAGCAGTTATTAGCTGAAGCTACCTTCTTAAGAGGATTGAATTATTTTAATTTGGTTAACGAGTTTGGTGCTGTGCCTATTACTACAGCATTAGTAGAGTCTCAATCGGATTATTTTAAATCAAAATCTACTGAAGCAGAAGTTTGGGCTCAAGTTATATCTGATTTTCAATTTGCGGCCAATAGTGCTTTGCCTGAAAACTATCCAACTGCTCTTAAAGGAAGAGTGACAAAGAATGCAGCAATTGCATTTTTAGGAAAGACATATTTGTATATGAAAGATTGGGCAAAAGCCGAAGAACAATTTAATAAGTTAGTAAATAACGAAGCTACTAATGGTTACGGTCTTCTTGATAATTATGCTGAATTATTTGATGGTAAACATGAAAATAGTAAGGAATCTGTTTTTGAAATTCAGTTTAGTAAAGTAGGAGGGGCAACTATTTGGGGAGGAAGTCCAGCTGAAAGAACAAGAGCTACAACTATGGCTCAGGAATGTGCACCAGGAGAAGTTGGTGGATGGAACGAGTTATTGCCTACGACAGTATTATTAAATGCGATGACCAATGAGAAAACTGTCGATGGCTCATTTGATCCAAGAGCTTTGGCTACTTTGGCTTGGAATTATCCTGGCTGTATTTACTATAATTCAGATTTTGCAACAAAGTTTGGAGCAAATGCGATATGGATTAGAAAAAATCAAAATTGGTGGAATAATGACGAAGGAGATTGGAAATCTGAATTGAATGAATTCGCAATGCGTTATGCCGATGTCCTTTTAATGCTTGCTGAAGCAAAAACTATGCAAGGAAATGTAGCTGAAGCAGCGCCATTAGTGAAAAGAATTAGAGATAGAGCAAAATTGGCAGATATTTCAATGGTTGGGTGGACTAAAGATCAAATGATGACGGAAATTATGCACCAAAGAAATGTTGAATTTGCTCGTGAAGGACTACACTTCTTCGATTTAAGAAGATGGGGAACTTTGGAGGCAGTAATCAAAGCGAGTCAAGTAGGTGGCTACCAACTTTTCACTACTAAATTCTCTTATTATCCAATTCCACAAAGTGAATTGAATAATAATCCGAATATGACCCAAAACGCACCTTGGTAAGTTGTTTTATTTGTTTAAATAGTTAGTTTTTCATAAGTGTTTGACAAATGATTGATTTAATGAAAATCGGTCATTTGTCATCTCTTATGATTATTTGTTGATAGTTGATTGTTTTCGGACATAAATCAATTGAGAGAAGAAGTAAGTTTTAATCATAAAGCATAATTATTAGCGAAATATTTTTGCAAGAAAATAGAATTACAGTTGTTTTATAATTGATTTGCTAGTAATAAATTTTGTTATACATAATACATTTTACATGAAAAAAAATAAAATTTTAGTCTACATTTTTGCATTCACATCATTGATTGTCAATGCACAAGAAAAGACTGCCAATAATGATTGGGAAAATCCAGCAGTATTTCAAATTAATAGAGAACCTGCAAGAGCAGCTTTTTTACCTTATGCTGATGAGTCATCAGCAATTGCGGATGATTATACACGTTCTCCTTGGTTTCTAACATTAGACGGAAAGTGGAAATTTAATTGGTCACCAACGCCAGCTGAGCGCCCAATGGATTTCTTTAAAACAGATTTTAATACAACCAATTGGAAAGAAATTGCTGTGCCGTCAAACTGGGAATTAGTGGGATATGGAATTCCTATTTATACGAATATTACTTATCCATTTGTCAAAAATCCACCGTTTATTGATCATGCTGATAATCCAGTGGGGTCTTACCGACGTGCTTTCGAGTTACCAGAAAACTGGAACGGACGACGTGTTTACCTTCATTTTGAAGCAGGAACTTCGGCGATGTATATTTGGGTAAATGGAGAAAAAGTAGGGTACAGTGAAAACACTAAAAGTCCAACTGAATTTGATATAACTAAATATGTAAAAGAAGGTAAAAATCAAGTAGCAGTTGAGGTATATCGTTGGAGTGATGGTTCTTATTTAGAAGATCAAGATTTTTGGCGCCTGTCAGGAATTGATCGTGATGTTTACCTTTATAGTACGGCTAATACCCGTATTGCAGATTTTTTTGCACGTCCGGATCTTGACGATTCCTATAAAAATGGGAGTCTGTCTGTTGATGTTAAACTCAAAAACATGAATGCTGTTGCAAAAAACAGCCAAACTGTTGAAGCTAAATTAGTAGATGCGACAGGAAAGGAAGTTTTTAAAAAAGAAATAAAAATAAGTTTAGGAGCTAATTCAACCGAGTCAACAACCTTTACAGAAAATATTTCGGCACCTAAACTATGGAGTAATGAAACACCAAATCTTTATACTTTATTACTTACACTAAAGGATGAGGACGGAAAATTTATTGAAACGGTTTCTACGCAAATCGGTTTCCGAAAAGTAGAATTAAAAAAGGGCCAATTATTGGTTAACGGAGTCAGAATTATAGTTCACGGGGTCAATATTCATGAGCATAATCCTAAAACGGGACATTATCAGGATAAAGAAACCATGATGAAAGACATTAAGTTAATGAAACAACTTAATATTAATTCAGTGCGTTGCAGTCATTATCCAAATAATTTGATGTGGGTTAAACTATGTAATAAATATGGATTATTCTTAGTAGATGAAGCTAATATTGAAAGTCATGGAATGGGGGCTGAATTGCAAGGTTCTTTTGATCAAACTAAACATCCAGCATATCTTCCGGAGTGGAAAGCTGCTCATATGGATCGTATTTATAGTTTAGTGGAACGCGACAAAAATCAACCATCTGTTATATTATGGTCTATGGGGAATGAATGTGGAAATGGTCCTGTTTTTCAAGAGGCTTATAATTGGATAAAAAAAAGAGACAAAACAAGACTGGTTCAATTTGAACAAGCAGGTGAACATGAGGATACTGATATTGTATGTCCAATGTATCCAAGTATCGATTACATGAAAGAGTATGCAAGTCGTAAAGATGTAAAACGCCCGTTTATTATGTGTGAATATGCACATGCTATGGGTAACAGTAGTGGTAATTTTCAGGAATACTGGGACATTATCCATAGTAGTAATAATATGCAAGGAGGGTTTATCTGGGATTGGGTAGATCAAGGGTTTGAAATGACTGATGAAGCAGGACGTAAATATTGGACTTATGGAGGTGATATGGGAAGTCAAAATTATACGAATGACGAAAATTTTTGTCACAATGGATTAGTTTGGCCAGATCGTACGCCACATCCAGGCGCTTTTGAAGTGAAAAAAGTATATCAAGACATTCTCTTCAAAGCTATAGATGCCAATAAAGGAATTATTGAAATTAAAAATGGATTTAGTTATACAAACCTTGATAAGTATCTTTTTAAATACGAAGTTTTAGAAAATGGTTTGGTAGTAAAAACAGGAACGATTGATGTAAATCTAGCTCCACAATCTAAAAAAGAAGTTCAAATAGAATTGCCAAAAATCACTGCAAAAGATGGAGTTGAGTATAATCTTAATATTTATGCATATACAAAAGAAGGAACGGCTGTTCTGCCTCAAAATTTTGAAGTTGCCCGTGAACAGTTTTCAATTAGCGAGAGCAAATACTTTGTTAAAGCAGTAAATAAAGGATCAAAACCTACTGTTAAAGAAACTAAAGATGCTATTACACTTAGTGCATCTGGTGTTGAAGTGATAATAAACAAAAGCACAGGTCTGATTCAAGATTACAAATCAAACGGAGAACGTTTTTTCAATCAGTTACCGGTTCCTAATTTTTGGCGTGCTCCAACGGACAATGATTTTGGAAATTATATGCAAGTAACCAGTAATGTGTGGAGATCAGTAGGACGATTCAGCAGTTTGAATGCTATTGAGGTTAAAGAAGAATCAGGTAAAACAACTGTTGTGGCGACCCTTTTATTAAAAGATGTAGCGTCTACATGTACTATTACATACTCAATGAATTCAGATGGAAGTCTGACCGTGCAAAATTCTTTCAAAGCAGGAAATAATCCATTGGCAGAAATGCCTCGTTTTGGGATGCTATTTTCACTTAAAAATGAGTTTGATAATTTTAATTATTATGGAAGAGGACCTTGGGAAAATTATCAAGATAGAAATACCTCTTCTTTGAAGGGAATTTATCAAAGTAAGGTTGCTGATCAATATGTTCCTTACACACGTCCACAAGAAAATGGGTATAAAACGGATGTTCGTTGGTTAACACTTACGAATAATTCAGGAAATGGAATTGAAATCGAAGGATTGCAACCATTAGGAGTAAGCGCTCTGAATAATTACCCTGAAGACTTTGATCCAGGTTTGACAAAAAAATACCGTCATATTAGTGATATTACACCACGTCATGAAGTTGTTGTTTGTGTTGATTTAGCGCAAAGAGGTGTGGGAGGAGATAATAGTTGGGGAGCTTTACCGCACGAGCAATATCAATTGAAAAATAAAGAATACAGTTATGGGTTTGTTATCAAACCTAAAAAGAAGTAAAAAATAAAATTTCACTCCTATTTTATAATTTCTAAAATAGGAGTGAAATAAATTGGGTTGATGGAAAGGATGACGTTAAAATTAATTATTATGAAAGAAAGACTAGAATTCTGTTTAAATAAAAAACGAGTGTTTACATTGTTTTTTATGTTTGGTGTCATCAGTTTATGGGCGCAAAAAGTTACAATACCTATCGCAACCAATAGCAATTTGATTTTGTTGCAAACAGATAATAATAATCGTTTGATGACTGTCTATTTTGGGAAACCTCTGGCAAATGCTAGTGAATATCTATCAGTTTCTGGAGCTTATAATTTCAAAGATGATAATGCAGGAATTTACAATGGAGCCTATACGCCAGCAGGAACTTGGAATCTTTCGGAGCCAGCTATTCAAGTAAAACATGCAGATGGGAATCCATCTTTGGAACTTAAGTATGTAAGTCATAAAACAGAAAAGGTTGACGCTAATTCATCTATTACAAGTATCGTTTTAAAAGATCCAGTTTATCCATTTGAGGTGACTTTGTTTTATAAAATTTGGGCAAAGGAAAATGTAATAGAACAATGGACGGAAATAAAACATAATGAAAAGAAGGCGGTTCTGTTGCAGAAATTTGCTTCAGCCAATTTATATTTCACCAATAAAGATTTTTATTTGACCAGTTTTCAAGGGCAGTATTTAAAAGAAATGCAGCCTATTGAGACAAAACTTTTACAAGGTATCAGAACGGTTGATTCTAAACTGGGAACAAGAGCTATGCTACTTCAAAATCCTAATTTTATTTTATCTTTTGGAAAACCTGCTTCAGATACTGATGGTACAGTTATGC